>CAZTQN010000002.1:0-242322 GCA_964615765.1 uncultured Phycisphaeraceae bacterium | reverse complement strand
CCCCCCCCCCCCCCCCCCCCCCCCCCCCCCCCCCCCCCCCCCCCCCCCCCGGGTGTTCAGCAGCCGGCGAACCAGGCGGTGAGAAAGTCGAAGATGTCCTGGACGGTGACGCCGCCGGCGCCGTTGAAGTCGGCGTCGGGGCTGGTTGCGAACCAGGCGGTGAGGAAATCGAAGATGTCTTGGACGGTGACGCCGTCGAGGGCGTTGAAGTCGGCGGCGCAGGCGGGGCCGATGACGGTGAGCACGTTGTTGGACACGCCGGGGAGCGCGACGCGGTCGCCCGCGGGGTTGGCGGCGAGGATGGCGCCGACCTGGCCGGTGTCGACGCGCGAGCGGACGGCGAGGGTGGCGGTGTCGATCACCGTGAGTTTGCCGTCGGCGAAGCGGGTGAACGAGCCGGGGTTGACGGTGGTGGTCTGGGTCCCGCTGAAGACGGAGATCGTCGACGCGTCGGAGCTGAGGACCATGCCCGTGGGCGTGAAGGGGAGGGGGATGGTGCTGGTCTGTGTGAGTGTCTGGGTGTTCAGCACGCCGAGCGACGGGCCGCCGGCGTTGGTTCCCCAGTTGATGACGAACGCGCGGTTCGAGTTCGGCAGCTTCACGGTGTCGAACGGCTGATCGCCGACGGCGATGGAGCCGACTTGGGCGAACTGGGTGGCGGGGCTCGGCCGGCGGAACACGAGCACGCTGTCGGCGTCGATGTCGCTGACGAGCAGTTCGTTGCCCTCGGGGGACCACGACGCCCGCGCGATGAACTGGCCGACGGGGCTGAAGGTCTGCGCGACGGTCATCGTGGCGGTGTTGACGATGTCGAGGCGATCATCGAAGGGGCCGGGGACGGCGAGGAGCGTGTTGTCGGGCGAGAGGGCCAGTTGAGACGGCTGCGAGTAGGAGTACCCGACGCTGCCCATGTTGCCGGTCGGCGTGATCCCGCCGACGAACGAGTTGGTCTGGAGGTTGAACTTGCGGACGCCGTCGCCGTCGGCGACCTGTGAGAGATAGGCGAACTGGCCGTTGGAATCGATCTCAACTTGGGCGAGGCGTCGGGCGGAGGGGACGGGGACGGTTGCGTTCGCGGGGAGGTTGACGACGCTGAGCGTGAAGGCGTCGAGGTTGACGCCGACGGCCTTGGTGTTGCCGGGCGCGATCTCGACTTCTCCGGGGCGGGCGTCGAGGTTGGCGTAGCCGAGGAACGCGCCGGAGTTGAAGTCGAAGATCGAGAGGTTGTCGCTGTCGACGTTGCTGCTGACGGCGACGTTCCCGTTGGGGGACACGGCGGCGTTTCTCGGGATGTCGCCCTCCTGCCCGAAGCCGCTGCGGCCGAACGCGATGGGGAAGGGGGAGTTGTCGGTCTCGATAGCGACGAAGTCGTCGCCGAAGCCGGGGGAGGAGATGAGCGTGGCCTGATCGGAGACGGGGTTGACGGCGCCCTTCTCGCAGGAGACGGTGTCGTTGGCCCGGCCGAGGAGTGTGCCGGAGTTGAGGTCGATGATCGCGCCGGAGAAGCCGACGCCGATGGCGCGGGTGCGTGCGGGGTTGACGAGGAGGTCGTTGAGGTTGGCGGTGTTGAGGCCCGGGCCGTAGGTGTCGGTGGTGAGGTCGAGGAAGCGGGCGGAGTTGCCCAGGGCGACGACGGCGCGGGATCCGCTGGCGTTGAGGGCGATGGCGCCGTTTGAGAAACTGCCGGCGGGGGCGGGGATGGTGCGGGAGACGGTGAGGGCGACGGGGTCGATGATCGAGGTAAGGCCGTCGTTGGTGTGGTTGACGGCGACGACGACGGCGGCGATTCCGCTGACGTCGACGCCTCCCGGGCTGGGGGCGGTGGGGATGTCGGTGCGTGAGCCGGTGGTGTAGTCGATGACGGCGACGAGGCTGTTGAAGCGGGCGGGGAGCAGAACCCGGTTGGGCCCGAGGAAGGCGGGGCGTGGACCAAAGGAGAGGTCGGTAACGCCGGATTCCAGCGAGCCGGAGAGGGTTTGCGCAAACTGCGGCACGCTGATGGTGCGCTCGACGGAGAGGGTGGTCAGGTTGACAACGGAGATGGTCGATTCGGCGGTGTTGCCGACCAGAACGCGTGCGCCGCCGGGGACCACGTAGACCCAGCCGGGCCCGTTGCCGACGGGGGCCGTGGTCTCGGTACCTGAGTTGGTGTCGACGATCGAGATGGTGTCCTGGGTGAAGTTGGCGACGATGAGGCGGCCGCCGTCGGGCGTGATGTCCATGGCGAGCGGGACGTCGCCGGTGAGCGGGTAGGCGCGGTCCGCGGTGTTGGTCGTGGAGTTGAAACGGATGATGTTGCGGGAGTCGCGGTGGAGAATGTAGTAGAACAGGCCGCTGGCGCCGTACTTGACGGACACGGGGATGTCGCCTTCGGGCGCGGTGCCGACGGGGAGCGTGCGGGGCGTGCCGAAGGCTTCGCCGCTGGGCGGGAAAACGTCGGCGAGAAGGTTCTGCCCGAAGCGGACGGTCGCGGTGGCGGGGGCGACAACGCGGATGATGGTGCGGTCGGCGTCGGGCGAGCGCAGCGGCACGCCGACGCGGCCATCGGCGGACTCGACCCAGGCCTCGGCGAGCGGAGAATCGGACCAGACGTGAGGCGCGAGCTCGGGCGGGATGGCGGCGAGGGCGGAGCCGCCGGTGAGCGCGAGCATGATGATCGCGGAACGCGCGGCGCGGGCGGCGTGATGCACGATGTGACGCACGGGCAGACTCCCAGTTGGCGTGGGTCGGGGGTTGGGGGCGCGGGGGGGCGGGGGGGCGGGGACGGGGAGAGGTGCGGCCCACCACCGTCAAGGCAGACGCGGCCGAGGTGGCGACAAATAACAACGTACGGCGCGGAAGCGGACCCGCCCACGTTTGCGTATGAGGCCCGGGCGGGTTTCGCGCAAAGATTCGGCGAAGCGACGCCCGGACCGCGCCGGCCCAGGTCCCCAGTTTCGTCTTTTTCTGCGCCGGCCTGCCCCTCCCCCCCCCGCGCCGGCCGGGTGGCCGGGTGAAGACCTGGGGCGGGGAGACCGGCGGGCGGGACTCAGCAGCCGACGAACCACGCGGTGAGATAGTCGAAGATGTCCTGGACGGTGAGTGTGCCGGAGGCGTTGACGTCGGCGTTGAGGTTGCCGGCGAACCAGGCGGTGAGGTAATCGAAGATGTCCTGCACGGTGACGACGCCGGTGCAGTTGTAATCGGCGATGCAGGGCTGCAGGGTGGCGGCGGCGCTGGGGGTTGAGCCGCAGGCGTCGGAGACGATGGCGCGGAACTCGAGCGTGGGGCCGACGCCGACGTTCGAGAGCGTGAGCAGGGCGGTGTTCTGGCCGGCGGCGGAGAATCGGCCGGCATCGTTGGAGCCGGCGGCGACGTCGGTGAAGGCGGGCGCGCCGAGAGTGCGGAACTGCCACTGGTAAGCGAGCGGCGGGGCGTTGGTGGTGCCCTGGGCGGCGAAGGTGGTGGAGCAGGCGCGGCTGACCTGGCGGGGCTGGGGCTGGGTGGTGATGAGCGGCCCGGCCTGGTTGGCGACCTGGAGGCGGGCCCAGCCGACGCTGTTGACGCCGCCGACGCCGTTGTACGTGACGTTGGGGAGCGCGTTGGTGGGCAGGCGGGTGCCGACGGTGCCGAAGAGCCCGGTGAGGATGACGTCGTTGTTGTACACGGCGAGGTCGGTGGTTTGCGAGAACAGGCCGGCCATGCCGCCGAGGTTGGACCAGGCGGCGCCGTCGAAGCGGAGGAGGCTGACGGCGTCGTTCATCTGCGGCATGTTGGCGCCGCGGACGGCGACCCAGATGGAGCCGGCGTGGGAGATGGCGCGGACGGGCTGGCCGAAGCCGGTGGCGACGGTGTTGGGCGGGCGGGGGACTTCGTCCCAGCGGTCGGTGGTGGGGTTGTAGCGGACGAGGTATGGGTAGTTGGTCACGCCGTTGATGGTGATGAAGTAGGCGGACATGTAGAGGTCGTTGTTGTGGACGAAGAGGCTGACGGCGGGGTTGGCGGAGTAGCCGGCGAAGCTGGGCTGGCCGAGGGCGCGCCACGTGGCGCCGTCCCACGCGGCGACGCGGGATTGCAGGGCGCCGATCTGTGTGAAGGCGCCGGAGGCGATGAGCAAGGGGGCGCCGCCGGCAACGAGCGGGTTGGACCAGGTGGTGAGGGCGGTGACGGAGGCGTTGGGCTGGACGCCGCCGACGAGTTGCCAGGTGGAGCCGACGAGCGTCGCGAGCAGCGGGTTGGAGCCGGTGCCGACGACGATGTTGCCGTTGTACTTGGTAATGGCGCTCAGCGAGGAGACGCCGGAGGGGAAGATGCCGGGCGTGGAGGGAAGATCGGTGAAGGTCGTGCCGTTGAAGACCTGGGCGCGGGGGGTGGTGGCGAGGTAGAGGAGGTTGGTGGAGGGGTCGGGCCAGAGCAGGGAGATTTCGGACGTGGGCGCGTTGGGGACGGGCGTGAGCGTGGTGCCGTCGAACTTCGCGAGGCTGCGCGCGGCCTGGGTGCCGGCGCCGAAGAAGCTGCCGCCCAGGTACAGATCACTGCCGAGGGTGGCGGCGGCGTTGACGAACGGGTAGCCGAACCCGGTGTCCATGAAGCCGGCGGCGACGGGTGCGTAGGCGTTGGTGGCGGGGTTCCAGAAGGCGATGCGCCCGGCGGAGGTGTTGGCGTTGGTCCCGAAGAACCCGGTGCCGCCGAGCGCGAGACTCAGGCCGTCGGGCGTGAGCGCTACGGCCTGAACGTTGGGCGGCGTGGCCGACGGCAGAGCGGCGGCGACCGGGGGCAAAGACCAGGCGCCGTTGGTGCCGTTCAGCGCGATTACGGATGCCAGGTTGCTCGAGCCCACGCCGACGAGGTAGAGGGTGTTGTTCAGAACCGCGGCGTTGTTCCACGTCCGGCCCTGCACGCTGGCGACGCTCGGGTGGGTCGTCGCGGGCACCCAGGCGTTGGTCGACGGGTTCCACTTGGCGACGCCGGCGACGCCCGGGGGGTTGGAGCCCTGGCTGAAGGAGCCGTACACGTACAGCTCGCCCTGATACACGATGCCGCCCAGCACGCCCGCGGAGTTGGTGGTGATGAGCTGCGGCATTTCGATCACGTCGTTGCCGGCGGCGTTGAGCTTGGCGACCTGAAAGGGGACGTTGGGCGTGGCGGCGCGGCGGAAGTTGCCGAAGATGTAGAGTTCGTTGTTGTAGACCGCCATGCCGGTGCCGGAGCCGGAGATGGTTCCGGGGATCGGTGTCCAGGAGCCGGTCTGCGTGGTCGCGCCGGGCACGTAGCGCTGCAGCACGGGCGAGCTTGTCGGCGAGGCGTCGCGAGCGAGGGTGTAGAGCGTGCCGCCGAAGTCGATCGCGGCTTGGATGCTGAACGACACGTCGGTCGTCGACATGCGGACCCACTGCGTGCCGTTCCAGGCGGCGATGTTGCGGGGCTGGGGGCCGGTGGCGGTGTCGCTGTTGAGCGAGCCGAACCCGCCGGCGACGATGACCTGGTTGTTCCAGAGGGTGAGGGCCCAGAAGTTCTCGCCGGAGGAGCCGGTGGTGCGGCCCATGGGCGTCCAGCCGGAGACGGAGTTCCAGTAGGCAACGCCGCCGGTGCGGGTGGTGCCGATGTATGTGAAGGCGCCGGAGGCGATGAGGCTGACGGGCTGGGGGCCGTCGCCGTCGGGGTCGGCGGTGAGCAGGGCCTGCACGGCCGCGTTGGCGCCGGGCAAGCCCTGCTGATCGCCGGTGCGCCACTGCGGCTGGCACTGGGCGTGCGCGGTGGGCGCGGCGGCGGCGATGAACACGGCGGAGATGGTCGCGAGCGCGGAACGCGGGGCGGTGAACATGCGCGGGGGAACTCCGAAGTGCGGATGCGGGGAGAGGCGACGTGGGGGATCAGCAGCCTTGGAAGTATGCGGCGAGGAAGTCGAAGATGTCTTGCACGGTGAGTGTGGAGGAAAGGTTGGCGTCGGCGCGGAGGTCGCCGGCGAAGTAGTACGTCAGGAAGTCGAAGATGTCCTGCACGGTGAGGGCGCCGGAGCAGTTGGTGTCGGCGGTGCAGACGGTGACGGTGATTGGGGAGGATTCGAGCGAGCCGCAGGGGGTCTCGGCGGAGAGGACGATGCCGGTGATCGCGGGGACGGTCCAGCGCGGCCCGCCGAGGGCGTCGGGCGGGGAGAGTTGGACGCGCGACGAGGCGGCGCCCAAAGCGAGGAAGAGCGGGCGGTCGAAGGCGTCGCGGTTGGCGCCGTCGACGATGACGCGGCGTTCGCCGGTGATGGGGACGAGGTAGGTCCAGGTGAGCGTGATCGGATCGGGCGCGTTGACGCGGGCGGCGAGCTCGCCGTTGCCCGCGGGGCAGACGGTGATCGCACTCGGCGGCGGGTCGAACACGGCGGGCGGGAGCGCGGTGAACGCGGCGGGGTTCGAGGTGAGCACGCCGCATTCGGTCGCGGCGACGGCGCGGACGAGGAGATTGACGCCGACGGGGAACGCAGGCGTCGGCGTGATGGTGAGGGTTGGTGAATCGCCGGCGGCGAGCAGGGCGATGGTGTCGCCGCTGCGGACGACGGGGCTGGTCCATGAGCGCCAGGGCTCGGCGGCGTCGACGCGCCATTCCCAGCGGTAGCCAGCGAAAGCGGTGTTGGTCGTGGCGATGGTGAAGGTGCGCGGCTGGGCGGCGCACGTGGACTGTGGGGCCGGGTGCGCGACGAGCGCGGGCGTGGGGCATGGGGTGATGAGCGAGCGTGCGTCGAGGAGGTATGCGCGAAGAACGCCGTTGAACAGGCCTTGGCCGGCGATCCAGCCGTTGGGGCTGGCGGCGGTGGCGGACTGGAGCGTCCACTGCGCGCCGGCGGCGGGGTTGACGGTGTCGAGCCAGGTGTCGAGGTTGATCATGGCGCCGCCGGCGCCGGGCTGGCCGAGGTAGATGAACGGGGCGGAGCCGCCGGCGGGGATGTCGGAGGTGCCGACGACGGCGCCGTCGTGGGTGATGGCGAAGGCTTCGCTGAAGCCGAGGGCTCCGGCGAGGGAGCCGAGATCGTGCATGACGCCGCCGGCGTTGGGGACGCCGTCGTAGCGGAAGGCGGTGGGGCCGAAGTTGAAGGGGCTGGGTGTGGAGCCGGCGATCTGGCCGCGATCGTTGATGGCGCGGGCGCGGGTGATGCCGGGCGCGCCGGGGAGGGTGCCGATGTCGAGCGATGTGCCCGCGGGCGCGGGGAGCGGAGTGTTGAGGAACGAACTCAGGAACGTGCCGGTGCGGGAGAAGACGCCGGCGAGCGTGCCGGGGGCGTTGATGGCGAAGGCTTCGGCGTAGGGGAGCGCGGCGGGGGGGAGGGCGGCGGCGATGAGGACGCCGTCGATGCCGGGGCGGCCGATGTGGCGGTACGCGGAGAAGCCGGGCCCGCCGGGCGGCTGGAAACCGCCGCCGACGACGCCGAGGTTGTTGATCGCGTTCGCGAAGCCGGGCGTGAGCGTGAAGATTTGTGTGCCGGTCGCGGGGGTGGTCTCGACGAGGAAGGCGTCGAAGAAGGTTTGCGCGGGGTTGGTGGAGAGACTGGTGACGAACTGGCCGAGCGCGTTGATGCCGGCGGCGGGGGGCTCTGCGAAGCTGTCGCCGAGCGTGACGGCGGGCGCGTCGACGCCGAGCGGGAGCTCGTCGTAGCGCGACACGAAGAAGAAGGGCTGGCCGGCGCAGGCGGAGACGTTGACGGAGGCGACGACTTGGCCTGTGAGATTCACGCCGAGGGGGCGGACGATGGGCAGGCACGTGGGCGTGCAGCCGTCGGGGATGGCGGAACAGGACCAGCCGATGGGCGTGATGAACTGCGCGAGCGCGGCGGCGGGCGTGAGGCCGGCGAGGGCGAGCGCGGCGAGGATCGGGCGATACGCGTGGGGGGCGCGGCAAGGTCCGAGAGCGCGGTGCCGGGGGGAGTTGGCGGGACGAGGGCTGCGGTGCCGTGTACGCATGGCATCACCTGGTAAGAGGTTGATGCCAGCTTACCTGCTTTATGTGGGAACGCCAGTGCGTTGAGATTGAATTGCGTGCGGGCTGTGCGGACGCGGCGCAGCAACGTGCAAACCGGTTGACTCAGCAGGAGAAAACAGGGGATAGGTCAGCAACCGGCGAAGTAGACCGAGAGGTAGTCAAAGAGGTCTTGAACGCTGGCAGCGCCGGAGTTGTTGAAATCGGCGCGGCAGCAGGGGTTGACGCCATTGGGCGGGGAGCAGGTGGTGCCGCCGCCGAGGAAGTTGCCGGCGGTGGCGATGCAGATGCCGGAAGAGAGGAGTGAGCACGATGTGGCGCGGCAGCAGGCGCCGACGGGTTGGCAGATGATGGTTTGGCAGGTTGTGCCGGCGCCGCTGAAGGAGAGTTGGAGCGACGAGCAAGCGGCTTGCGTGAGGAGGGAGCACGTGCCGGCGACGGTGTTGCAGCAGGCGCCGGTGGGTGTGGCGACGCAGGTGCCGACGGAGCAGGTGGTGCCCCAGCCCAGGAAGCTCAGGCCCAGGCTTGCGCAGGTGGATTCGAGAGTGGGGAGGCAGCTGCCGGTGGCGCCATTGCAGCAGGCGCCGGCCGTGAACTGGGAGAGGGTGAGCGTGCCGGCGCCGGAGGACGTGCCGAAGCCGCCGATGCGGATGAGGTATTGCTGGCCGGCGGTGGCGACCCACTGCACGCGGGACTGGGAGCCGCAGGCGTCGTCGTTGCAGGCGAGGATGGTGGAGGCGAGGGTGGCGCAGTTGGCGGAGGAGTAGACGGCGATTTTGGTGTCGAAGGCGGAGCCGCAGGTTTCGGCGGTGATCTGGCCGGTGGCGGGGGCGGTGTGGACGAACCAGATGTCGCGGTTGATGTTGGAGTCGCCGCGGGCGGCGCAGAGCGGGTGCGTCGGGCCGTCGGTGGTGGCGGCGGCGGTGGTGAAGGCGGTGGCGCCGAGGGCGGCGGCGGCGGGGCCGGCGCAGGCGTTGTTGTCGAGCTGGGCGGTGATGCGGGTCTCGTGGACGAAGCTGATGGAGCCGGCGCTGTCGTCGAAGTTGTTGGCGTAGACGTTGACGGAGTAGGTGCCGGGGTTGAGCGGGCCGGTGAGGTTGATGGTGGTGTTGGCGGAGAAGGGGATTTCGGTGCTGACGCCTGGGCCGGAGATGAACACGCCGCTGGTGGCGAAGGTCTGGACGTAACTGGAGATGACCAGTTGCACGCTGCTGGCGCGGAGGCCGACGGGGATGGTGAACGTGAAGCGGTCTTCGGAGTCGCCGAAGATCTGCCCGCCGACGATGATGTTGCCGCTGATGCCGCCGCGAACGGTGTTGAGCCCGGTCGTGACGGAGCCGAGGTTCTGGCCGGAGAGGTCGGGCCCTTCGACATAGGCGATCTGCGCGCGGGCAACGGGCGCGAGCGACCACGTGAGAAGTGTCAGGACGAGCAGGTGCAAGAACGAGCGCGAAGCGGGCATGGAAGTCTCCAGGAGTGGGCCGAGAGAACGTACGCGGGCGGGAACTTCGCGCGAGCGACGACGACAGACTTAGCGCCATCTTCGCGCGGCGGTAGTTATCCGCCGTGCGGGGGGTCAGCTATCGCTGGGATGGGTTGGGAGGGCAAGGGGCTCTGCCCCCCCCCTCGCCCTGCAACCCCGCAAGGCTGAAAGCGGAGGCAAGAACAATGCGGGCGGCTGCGTCGGGCTGGAGGTGCTGTTCAGCAGCCGGCGAAGTACGCGGCGAGGTAGTCGAAGAGGTCCTGCACGGTGATGGTGGTGGAGATGTTGAAGTCCGCGCGCGGGTCGGCCGCGAAGTAGGCGGCGAGGTAGTCGAAGAGGTCTTGCACGGTGACGGAGCCACTGGCGTTGAAGTCGGCGAAGCAGCAGAGAGCGGCGATGTTCGCGTAGGTGCTGCACGCCGCCAGAGGGAAGATGGTTCTACCCCCGGCGACCGAGCAGTCTTGCGGCGAGAGCACGATGCAGGTCGAGCCGAGGCAGCATGCGCCGGTGCACGGAGGGGCGGTGCAGATTTCGAAGCTTGCCGGTCGGGGTCCGGCGAGGGCGCATCGGGAGTCAGGGACGGTCTGGCCGTCGGCGACGCAGAGGACGGATCGGGTTCGCACGCTCTGGCCGCAGGGGGCGCTGCAGTCAGACCAGTCGCCGACGATCCACACCCCGCAGGCGCCGAGGTTGCACGACTGTGTGGATTTGGGCCGGGGGCCGGCGCTGGCGCACTGCGCATCGGCGACGACGACGCCAGCGAGGGTGCACTGGACGGTGCGGGTCTGGATGCCGGGGCCGCAAGTGGTGGAGCAGGCGTCCCAGTCGCCGACGGTCCACTGGGGCTGGGCGCAGGGGTCGGTGTTGCAGGGTTCAGAAGAGTCGGGCCGAGCGGTGCTGGAGCAGAGGGTGTCGGACACGACGGCGCCGGTCAGGACGGAGACGCAGTTGACGGTGCGTGTGCGCGTGCCGCCGCCGCAGGGGGCGGAGCAGGCATCCCATGGGCCGACGGCCCATTCGTAGGTGTCGCACGGGCCGGGGTTGCAGGGCTGCGTGGTGGCGGGCCGGGGGCCGGCGTTGACACACTGAAAGTCGGCGACGACGCCGCCGGCGATGGTGCACTGGACGGTGCGGGTCTGGATGCCGGGGCCGCAGGTGGTGGAGCAGGCGCTCCAGTCGCCGACGGTCCACTCGGCGGGCAGGCAGGGCTGGGTGTTGCAGGCTTCGGAAGACTGCGGCCGGGTGCCGGTGCAGAGGGCGTCGGAGACGACGGTGCCGGTGATGACGGAGATGCAGGCGACGGTGCGTGTCCGCGTGCCCCCGCCGCAGGGCGCGGAGCAGGCACTCCACGAGCCGACTGTCCATTCGTAGGTGTCGCACGGGCCGGGGTTGCAGGGCTGCGTAGTTGCGGGCTTGGGGCCGGCGTTTGCGCACTGGGCATCGGCGACGACGGCGCCGGCGAGGGTGCATTGGACGGTGCGGGTCTGGATGCCGGGGCCGCAGGTGGTGGAGCAGGCGCTCCAGTCGCCGACGGTCCACTCGGCGGGCAGGCAGGGCTGGGTGTTGCAGGCTTCGGAAGACTGCGGCCGGGTGCCGGTGCAGAGAGCGTCGGAGACGACGGCGCCGGTGATGACGGAGATGCAGGCGACGGTGCGGGTCCGCGTGCCCCCGCCGCAGGGCGCGGAACAGGATCCCCAGGCACCCGTCGTCCAGACGAAAGAATCGCACGGGCCGGAGTTGCAGGACTGCGTGGTTGCGGGCTTGGCGCCGGCGGTGGCGCACTGGCTGTCGGGGAGGATGGTGCCGGCGATGGTGCACTGGACTGTGCGGGTCTGGATGCCGGGGCCGCAGGTGGTGGAGCAGGCGCTCCAGGGGCCGACGGACCAGGTGGCGAAGCACGGGTTGGGCGAGCAGGCGGCGCCGGGAATGAGGTAGAACCCGCCGGGACACGAGCCCGTGACCGCGACGAGGCAGGCGTTGGTGAGCGGATTGCAGCAGAGGTTCGCGCGTGCGGGCGCGGCGGTGATGAGCAGGCTCAGCAGGGCGGCGAGCGCGATCGTGAAGATGCCGGAGAGTTGGTCGCGGCGGCGAGGCTGAGGAGGACAGGCGGCGGGCGTGCTGGGCTTGGTTGACATGAGCGGTTCCGGGCGTGGGGGCGGGGACGGCGCGCGGGGATTCTTGGCGCGGAAATGGGGCGCCCGCAGGTCATCCGCCGTGTGGGGGCGGGGCTATCGCGGTGTATGGGAAATGGCTCGGCGGCCGAAGGGCCGGGGCTCGGGGAGGGGGCCCGGCGACCCCGCAGAGCTGGTCTCATAACGGGGCTGCGGGGACGTGGGGGCCTGGATGAACTCGTGGCGTATGCGCGCTTCGCGCGGTTGGCGAGCTCAGCACCCGGCGAAGTAGGCGGCGAGGAAGTCGAAGAGGTCTTGGAGGGTGAGGGCACCGGAGTCGTTGAAGTCGGCGTTCGATGAGCCTGCGAAGTACGCGGCGAGGAAGTCGAAGATGTCCTGCACGCTCAGTTGACCGGACTGGTCGATGTCGGCGTTGCACGGGGGGGTGAGGGCGTCGCGGTAGAACGACCAGTTGGACGGTCCGATCGCGGTGAGCAGCGCGATGGTCTGGTGCCCGATGCCGGGGTAGATGGCGAAGGTGTGCGGGATGCTGAGGGCGGTGAGCTGATTGTGGAAGTCGATGTTGGGGGGGAGCACGGAGTCGTCGCCGCCGACGGCGATGCGGAAGATCACGTCGTTGCCGATGAACGTGGCGGCGTTGCTGGCGGCGAGTGTCGAGGGGTTGGCGGCGATGACGAGCGCGGGGTCGCTGTTCCAGACGTCGGCGAAGATGAGGTCGCGGCGGTCGGGCGGGACGGGCGCGTCGGGTGGGGCGTTGGGGAAGTCGAGTTGCATCGGGCCGGCGGCGAGCATGGAGATGCCGCCGAAGAGCGCGCTGTGCCGGAGACCCAGGCGGCCGGTGCCGTAGCCGCCCATGCTGAAACCTTCGAGGACGCGCCCGTGCGGGGCGGCGATGGTGCGGAAGTTCGCGTCGATATGCGGGATGAGTTCGGTGATGATGACGGTCTCGATGGGCGTCGAGCCGTCGGCGGAATCGCAGTACATGCCGAAGGGCATGCCGTTGGGGAAGACGACGATCATGGGCTGGAGGAGTCCGGTCGCCATGGCGTTGGAGAACCAGGCGGACATCGGGGCGATGCCCGCCGTCGCGGAGCCTGAGCCGTGCAGCCAATACAGCACGGGGAAGCGGCGTGCGGGCTGAGTGTCATACGCCGGTGGCGTGTAGATATGGAAACTGACGGCCGCCCCGGCGGCGAGGCTCGGGAACGTGCGGTACTGCACGCGCGGCGCGGCGACGGGCGCGGTCGTCCACTGGGCGTGCGTGACGGCGGGCAGCGCGAGGACGACCGCCATGACCAGCGACAGGACCAGTGCGAAGGCGGGCCGGAGCGGGGGCAGGAACACGGACGCGGCCGATCGGCGTAAGACCATGGCGATACCTCGTCGCGGCGACGGCCCCGGAGCGGCGAACGCGGCCCCGCGGGAGATATTGCCGACGGACCCGAGTGGGCGGGAAAAAGGCGCGGGCGGAGGGAGCATGGTCGGCCGCGAGGCGGCGAGCTCTCAGGGACAGCCGGCGAAGTACGCGGCGAGGAAGTCGAAGATGTCTTGGACGGTGATGTCGCTCGAAGCGTTGAAATCGGCGAGCGGGCTGGCGTCGAAATACGTCGACCGGGTGCAGTTCTGCGAGTTGCACAACCCCGTCTGAAGGACGAACACTAAAGGCAAGGTGCTGGGCTCATGGCTTGGACGCCGGCAACAAGTGCAGCATCGCCTCCAGCGCCGTCACCATCTTGAGTAAGTGAACCCGCAGCACCCGCCAGAGCTTGCCCGGTGCCAGCCGGTCCTACTCGTGCGCGAGGATGTGGCGTGTGCCGACGACCGTGACCACGGGACGCCGGGGACTACGGCGCGCGATTCATCGCTGACGCGAGCCGCCGCCTCGCCGATGCTTTAGAGGTACCAAGCGAGCAAGGTCTGGACAGCCGCCGCGCCTCGTACTGGGCTGACGCGCACGAGCGTCCGAGCGGACTTCGGTGGGCGTGTTCGTACCGGTGCTCACGTCTTGGATTTTGACACCGCTCGACCGGAGGTGCGGCCGTTGAGATGGGTAGTTCGACCGGGCTCAGCCGCCGCTGATGGCGCGTCCGGTGGGGCGGCGGGTTTCGGGCTTGCCGGTGTGCATGGCGGACGGGGTTGGGCCGGTGGAGTCGGCGTGAGTGGGGCGCTTCTCGGGCTGGGGCTCACCGGTGGGGAAGGAGGCGGCCGGCTTGGTGGGGGCGAGGCCATTGGTTCCGCCGAGGCCGCCGGAGCCGGTGCGACCGAGGAGGCCGGCGGTGTTCACGCGCGACTTGTTGAGGAGTTTGGGGAGGCGCGGGGCCGGGGAGGACGACGGAGTGTTGGAAGCTGGAGTAGTCATGAGCAACTGTAGCGGACCTGGCTCACGCTTCATGCCTGCGGCTCGCGTGGATTCAGTGCCGAGTGGCCCGGTGGGATAAAAATGGCGGCGCGTGCTTCGCAAGCGCAGCGCGCCATGCCCCCTGCAATGCCCGATTGCCACCAAGGCCCCCGGTCTGGTGACCGGTGCATGTTCTTTGCGTTTCTCAGTGACCGATGCCTAACCCCGCGTGCCCAGTGCTTTCTCACGGACACCCGGCGAAATACGCGGCGAGGAAGTCGAAGATGTCCTGGACGGAGAGGCCGCCTTGTTCGTTGAAGTTGGCGCGGGGGTCGGCGGCGAAGTAGGCGGCGAGGAAGTCGAAGATGTCCTGCACGCTCGCCGCGCCGGAGAGGTTGAAATCCGGCGGGCAGAACGGGCTGAGGGCGGGGCGGATGTTGCCGAGTTGGAAGAAGTAGAAGTCCTGCCCGGTGGTACGGAACAGGCGGAGCGTGGACACCGAGGTGTCGAACTGGAAGGACGACGCGGGGAGCGTCATCGGGAGCGGTTGGCCGGCGATCGCCGGGTACGTCACGACGAACTGCAGGTTGGGCTGGCCGAGCGATGTTGGCGAGAATGAGGCCGCGAGCGTGTTGGTGTTGTTCGCGGCGTTGCGCGTGACGCCGATGCTGCCGACGGCGGTGGTCGGGCCGACGCGGTAGGTGTCGCCGGCGATTTTGAGTTCCATGAAGATCTGGTTGGGTCCGCCGGGCGTGTAGATGCGCGTGCCGTCGGTCCCGACCTGAACGATCATGCGCGTGTCATACGCGAGGCGGAACTCCCACGGCGCGGCGAGCACGCTCTGCGAGTATCCCGCGCCGTTGGTGCCGTAAGCGTCGACGCCGGCGGTGAAGACGTAGGAGACGATCGGCGCGGCGGAGGCGGCGCCGAGGCCCCGGGCCGGCGGAGAATCCGGCGAGCGTCGCGAGGGCCGCGACGGTGCGGGCCGACGGGAAAACGCTGCGTGTGCGTGCGGTCATGGCGTTGACCATACCACACGGATGCGCTTGATCCAAGAGAGAGATGCTGCGCGGTGGAGCAGGCGAGGGCACCGGAGGTGTTGAAGTCGGCGCGGGGGTCCGCCGCGAAAAAGGCGGCGACGAAGTCGAAGATGTCCTGGACAGTGAAGAAGCGAACAGCTGTCCGCGTCAACGACGAGCCGTGGACGGGAGTTCGTGGAGCTTCGATGTCGATCGAGTACACCGGAAAAGGGTGTTGGGGTCAAGGACGTTTATGTATTGTCGCGGAGCGCACTGTGCGGTGTGCTGGCCGACGGTGGGTGTTGGATGTGGAGTGGCCGCGGGTGTTGGCGATCGCGCCGGGTTGGTCGGAAGCGCAGGGGCTCTGCCCCTGCAACCCCGCAGAGCCGAAGAGGGGAGTGGGCGTAGGCGGGCCGACGGAAGCCCCGATCACATGGTGGTGGTTGGGGCGGTTGTGTTTACGGGTGTGTCGGCTTCAGGCGCTGCGTGGTCGTGCGAGTTGTGCGTGCCCGGCGCCTAGCAGCCAACGAAGTACGCTGCGAGGAAGTCGAAGATGTCTTGGACGGTAATGCCGCTGCGTCCATTGAAGTTGGCCTTGGGTGAGCGGACAAACCATGCGGTGATGAAATCAAGAATATCATCTGTCGTCAGTGCGTAGTTGCAGTTGATGTCGGGAGCGCATAAGGTGGCGCCGAAGCGATAGCGGGCGAAGTGCGCAGAAACGTTCCCGCCGGCGAGGCTAAAGTTGCCGCCCGCAACGAGGTCGTTATCCGGAACGGCGGCGAGAGCGGTAACGCTACGGAGGCCACCTCCAACAGGCGTCCACGTACCTGTGCCGAGGTGGTACTTGGCGATGGAGTCGCTGCCTTGGCCTCCGGCGGAGAAGAACGATCCGCCGACGATCAAGTTATTGCCTGGCAAGAGGGCCATGGAATAAACGGCGCCGCCAATTCCGAATCCCAATGGCGACCACACGCCGCTGGTTGGGTTGTACCGGGCGATGCCCATCGTGTTTACGCTCCCGGCAGAAGTGAAGCCACCGCCGACGATCACGTCGCCACTTGGGAGGACGGTCAGAGCGTGGACTGGGCCGCCGGTTCCGATTCCCAGCGGCGACCACACGCCGGTGCTCGGGTTATACCGCGCGATGCGGTTGGCCGGCACGCCCCCGGCATTTCTGAAGTCGCCCCCCACGATCACGTCGCCGTCTGGGAGGACGGCGAGTGCTCGGCCCGAGTTGTCAATCCCGTCTCCGAGTGCTGACCAGACATTCGTGTTCGGGTTGAACCGGGCGATGTTGTTGACCGGAAGTCCCCCCGCGACACCGAACACGCCGGTGACGATCACGGTGCCGTCCGGAAGGACGGCGAAGGCAGATACGAGACCGTTGACCTCTGATCTCAGCTCCGTCCACACGCCGGTGACCGGATTGCACCGCGCGATGCCGCGTGACGCGATGCCCCCGGCGAACGTGAAGCTGCCGCCAACGAGCATTTCGCCGTTCGGAAGAATGGCGAGAGCATCGACCGCTCCGTTGGTCCCGGGTCCCACCCGTGACCACTGATCCGTGGAGGGCGTGTAGCGGGCAATGCAGCCGGCCGTGACGCCGCCGATGGTGGAGAAACGGCCTCCCGCGATCACGTCTCCCCCCGGGAGTACTGTGAACACGGAGATGGCACCGTTGGTCCCGCGTCCCAACGCGGACCATTCCCCTGTGCTTGGTGTGTACTCACCGATGTTGCTGACCGGCACGTCTCCGGCGTAGGAGAAGTTGCCGCCGACGATGATCTCCCCCGTGGGCAGGGCAGCCAGCGCCGATACTCCGATGAAGCCGATGCCGGTCCCCAGCGGCGCCCATACCCCCGTGCTCGGGGTGTAACGAGCAACGTTCCTGGCACCGATGTTCCCGCCGTTTGAGAAGAATCCCCCCACGACTACATCGCCATCCGGAAGGACGACCAGGGCGCTCACTGACCCGTTGGTCCCGGCTCCCAGCGCGGACCACTCACCAGTGGTTGGGGAGTATCGGGCAATACTCTGAACGGCGACCCCCCCCGGCGGTCGTGAAGCCACCGCCCGCCAGTACGTCACCGTTGGGAAGGACGGCGACAGCAGCGACCGATCCGCTGGTCCCCAGCCCGAGTGCTGACCATACGCCTGTCGCCGGACTGTACCGAGCGATGTAATTCGCGGCGACGCCCCCAGCAGTCGTGAAATTGCCACCCACGATAACATCACCGCCGGGAGCGACGGCCAAGGCACGGACAGTACCGTCCGTTCCGCCTCCTACGGCAGACCATGCGCCGGTGGTCGGGCTGTACCGGGCGATTCGGCTGGTAGAGGGAACACCGCCGGCATTCGTGAAACTGCCACCCACGAGCAGGTCGCCACCCGGAAGAACGATCAGCGCGGAGACCCGTCCGTTGGTCCCGCTTCCCAACGCCGACCAAGTGTCGGTGGTCCGGTTGTACCGGGCGATATTGTTGCCAACAAAGTTGTCCACGGGTTGGATTTCCCCGCCCGCGATCACGTCGCCGTTCGGTAGAATTGCCAACGCGGAGATCGGGCCCGTCCCCTGCGCCAGCGGCGACCATCTGCCCGTGCTGCGGTTGTACCGGGCGATTCGGTTGGCCCTCACATCCCCAGCAACTGAGAAATCGCCGCCCGCGATCACGTCGCCCTCCGGGATCACCGCCAGTGCGCGGATCTGGAAGTCCGCGCCAGGAAAACCCATGGCGGGGAGCCATCCCGCCGGGCAGGCCTGGGCCCGCACGGTCGGTGCGAACATTGTCAGAACGGTTAAAACGAGAGCGCACACCTTCAACAGTTCCCGGGCAGGTGCGGCACGGATCGCGGGGGCTAGGGCCACATTCAACCCGCGTGACGGTGCCTGTGCCGGAAACTCGGCATCGCTCGACGGCTTCGCTGGGGCTCCACGCTGCACGTGGCCGAGAGCTTGCGGGAGCCCTCCATCATCCCGCAGGTCTTGTAAACGCGCTCTCGCCGCATTCGACCACGCGGCAAACAGGATTTTCATGACACTCAAGTGCGACGCTCGGATTTGAACCTGCATAGGAGTCTCCTTGCCTACACAAGTAGACTCATCGCGTGCTTGAGAGTCAAGGATTTCCCCGCATTGTTTTGGTGTCAAGATCTGGGTAAGCGCCTCAATTCCACGGTCGTGCACGTAGTGCCGGCTGTGTGCCGGCAGCATGGAAGATGGGATGAGGTCGGAGACTCCGCCCTTTCATGCTGCAGAGCAGATCGGGCAAAGGGGATGTCAAAAAAATACTCGGGCCCAGATTATCAGTGTGGTGACCGCGGCTGGGTTGCCTTTGGTCCCTCGGGCTGAGAGCGCGTTGTGTTGGTGCGAGTCTTCGGCGTGTCCGGCTTGTCAGCACCCGGCGAACCACGCGGCGAGAAAGTCGAAGACATCCTGGACGCTGACGCCGCCGGCGTTGTTGATGTCGGCGCGGGTGTCGCCGGCGAACCAGGCGGTGAGGAAGTCGAAGACGTCCTGCACGGTGGCGCCGTTGAGGCCGTTGAAGTCGGCGCGGCAGAAGACTTGCGCGACGCGGAAGCCGGTGTTCCAGTTCTCGCCGAGGGGGTTGAAGTAGGAGCCCGACTGGAAGTCGGCGCGAAGGTTTTCCGGGCCGTAGTCGAAGCTGGAGCCCCAGGCGAAGCGGAAGTCGCCCTGGAAGATTGCTTCGTTCCATTCCCAGACGTTGCCGCCCTGGTCGAACGTGCCGTAGGGGCTCGGCGAGTTCGGGAACGTGCCGGCGGGCGTCGTGTAATACGGGCTTGCGATGGGGAACGGGCCCGAACCCGCGTAGCAGTTGGCGTTGTTGCCCGCGGCGTCGGCGAGGTCGCGCCCGGGGGCGGTGTTGCTGCGGGTCGGATAGAGCCAGTATCCGGCGGCGGGGCCGCCGCCTTTGTAGTACGCCGCCTTGTACCACTCGCTGGCGCTGGTCAGGGCCCACTTCCAGCCGGGGTTGCGGGTGACGCTGTTGGCGGCGATGCCGCCGGGGGTCAGGGTGTACGCGCCGCTTTCGGTGGTGCTGGTGTTCTGAGGTCCGATCGGCTGGGCGTTGTGCAGCCAGTTGGCGAAGCGCAGGGCGTCCCAGAAGGAGACGTAGTTGACGGGTCGGTTTGCGAACGCGGGGTCGACGGCGTAGGTGAAACTACCGCTGGAGCCCGTGCGCGTGATGCCGCAGCCGCCGACGGCGGGCGATGTGACGGCCATCGCGGCGTTGTACAGCCCGTACGTATCGGTGCGGGCGACGGCGTTGAGAAACGTGGCGTACTGACCGGTTGTTACTTCGTATGTGCCGATCCGGTAGGTGTATGTGACGGCGCCAAAGCCGGTGAACGCGCGTGTGTCCGCGGCGTTGCCGGGGTCGCCGACGGGGACAGTCGGGATGGTGATCTGGGCGGGTGCCGGAGAGGTGGCGAGCCCGGCGGCGGTGATGGCGATCAGGACGGTGCGTGCGAACGGGACGCGGGCCGGCCGCGGTGCGCAGTGCCGGGGCGCGCGGGCGAGGCGGCGGAGGACGCCGATGGCGGATGTGCAGGTCAAAGGCACGGACGCGGTCATGGGTGGTCCTTCTTGCTCCGCGGGCCAGCCGCTCCGGGCGGCAGGGCGCGCGAGCGACGCCAGACAAGTCGACGGCGAGCCGCGCGGGCACACGCCGGCAGGCAGCACCCGATCAGGCGATGTCGGCGCGGTCGGCCGGACAGCGGTCGGGGTGTTTTGTGCGGGATTGGGATTGGAGCGGGGGCCGGCGTTGCACGTGACGCCGAGTTTGCCCTCGGTCACCGGGAGGCGGCGGTCGGTGTCTTTCCGGGTGTTTGGACCGTGGGTCAGTCGGCGGGGATAGCCAGAGTTTCTCCTATATGGAGAGCGTGCGAGGGTCCAACGCCCTCCCGCACCCCCCGTCCCCGCGTCCCCGCGTCCCGCTCACACCCGGGGACCGGCGAAGGCTGACAAGGCGGCCGCCCCGGTCTACCCTGTCGCCCCACTCCGTGTGGCCCTGACCCCTGACCCCCGGCCCCTGACCTCTGACCTCTCGCCCCTAGCCCCTTCCCCACCATGACCACCGGCACCATCTCGCAAGTCATCGGCTCCACCTTCGACGTGCAGTTCCCGGAAGATCGTCTCCCGGCGATCTATAACGCCGTGGAAGTGAAGGCCAAGACCCCCTTCGGCGACCTTGATCTGGTCGGCGAAGTCGCCAGCCACCTCGGCGGCGGCAAGGTCCGCGCCGTCGCGCTCGGGTCCACCGACGGCCTGGCCCGCGGGATGTCCTGCGTCGACACCGGGGCCCCCGTCCGCGTCCCCGTCGGCGAGCCCGTCCTCGGCCGCGTCTTCAACCTCCTGGGCAGGGCCATCGACAAGAAGCCCGACCTGGTGGGCGGCAAGCGGATGCCCATCCACCGGGCCCCGCCGGAGTTCAGCCAGCTCAACCCCAACACGGAAATCCTCGAGACCGGCATCAAGGTCATCGACCTGCTCTGCCCGTTCGTGCGTGGGGGCAAGATCGGTCTGTTCGGCGGTGCGGGCGTCGGCAAGACGGTCGTGATCCAGGAGATGATCGCCCGCGTGGCCCGCAACTTCGGGGGCTACAGCGTGTTCGCGGGCGTCGGCGAGCGCACGCGTGAGGGGAACGACCTGTGGCGTGAAATGGCCGAGGCGGAGTACATCGACTCCTCGGGCAACAAGGCGCACGTCCTGGACAAGGTGGCGATGGTGTTCGGGCAGATGAACGAGCCGCCGGGCGCGCGTCTGCGGGTGGCGCTGTCGGCGCTGACGATGGCGGAGAACTTCCGCGACGAGTCGGGGAAGGAAACGCTGATCTTCGTGGACAACATCTTCCGCTTCACGCAGGCGGGCTCGGAAGTCTCGGCGCTCCTGGGGCGCATGCCCAGCGCCGTGGGTTACCAGCCGACCCTGTCGACGGAGATGGGCGAGCTGCAGGAGCGCATCACCTCGACGGCGAAGGGCGCGATCACGTCGGTGCAGGCGATCTATGTGCCCGCCGACGACCTGACCGACCCGGCGCCGGCGACGGCGTTCGGTCACCTGGACGCGTTCATCGTGTTGGCCCGCGGGATCGCGGAGAAGGGGATCTTCCCCGCCGTCGACCCGCTGGCGTCGACGTCGCGCATCCTCTCGGCGGACATCATCGGGGAGCGGCACTACAAGGTGTCGCGTCGTGTGCAGTCGATCCTGCAGCGGTACAAGGAACTGCAGGACATCATCGCGATTCTGGGCGTCGACGAACTGAGCGAAGAAGACAAGCTGACGGTGAACCGGGCCCGCAAGATCGAGCGGTTCCTGAGCCAGCCGTTCTACGTCGCGGAAGTGTTCACGGGCTTCCCGGGCGTGACGAGCCCGCTGGAAGCGACGATCGACTCGTTCGAGCGTCTGTGCAACGGCGAAGGGGACGACCTGCCGGAAGGGGCGTTCATGTACGTCGGCACGCTGGACGACGCGCGGAAGAAGGCGGAGAAGATGAAGGGCTGATGGGAAGGCACTGGGCACGAGGCACTGGGCACTAGAAAGAGGTCCGGACGCCAGGCTTGTGCCTCATCTCCAGCACGGAGCTTTCAAGGCCCTCGACGTCCGTCGAGGGTCTTTTTATTCGCCGCGGGATCCTGCCCGACCCATTCCCAAGGCGGTGTGGGCGGACGTGGGCGGTCTCGGCGTGGCCAAGCTGGTCACCGTACACTTCTCTTCGTCAGCTGATCCATGCACAATCCCGGCAAGCGCGTCAAGCTGGTGAAGTGGATCCACGGGCGTCAGCGCGTGGTGCGGGTGATGGTCGACGCTGTCATCCCGGACGCCGATCCCTCGGAGCCGTGCCTGGATTTGGAGAAGGTGCGTTGGCTGGATGAGCTGCAGCAGCTCGCGGACCGTGGCGGCGGCGCGGACACGGAGGCGCCGGCACGCGCGGGCGACGTCTATGTGCGGCGATCCGCGTGATTCGGGCTTTGCACGTCCTTCCCCACGAAGCGATTAAGTGCGCCGGTGCTTGGATGCGGCCGCTGCGACGATGTCAGGAATGCGCGCAATGGCACTTGAAAGCTCGTCCAGCCTTGACTGGAACTTTGCGGCGACCGCTTCGAGCGTCGGCGGGTCGTCGGGGTCGTAAGACATGACATCCCTCGAGTACAACCGCGTCCATTCGTTGGAGACAGACTTGCGTGGGAATGTCAGGCCAAGTTCGTCGCGAACTTCCAGAACGCTCTGAACCGCTTGGCGACGCAGGTCAATGTCGTCCGCTTGACCCGCGATCAGCCGTACGGCGATTTTCTTGTCGCTTGTGTATGTCTCGATGAAGAAATCGCATGGCGCAGACCGGTGAGGCCGTCCCGACTCATCGCTGAGTTTTCCGACCCAAGCCCGCGGAACGAAGGACACCATATTGCTGATGGTCTTGCGGATGATCCACCGCTCCTCGCGTTCCCGCAGATACTGCTCGAGGAGGCTGCTGACGCCGCTCGACGGTGTGCCGATGCGATCGTTGATCAGGTCGATCGCCCGGCGATGTTTCGAATAGATCGCCTTGCAGAGCCTGTCCAGTTCGGCATCTTCCATAAAGCGGGTCTCCAACAGATTCAGGTAGTGGTCGAGAAAAACAAGTACGTCCGCGCCAATGGCATCTCGATGGGCGTTCCGTGTCCGTCGAATGACGTGATGCAGCCGTTCGTATGAGTACGATGTCCAAAGGTCAGAAGGTGCGTCGTCGCCTTCGGGATTGAGAAACACGAACATCGACGGTGTCGCTGGGAACGTTGCTCGAACCTCATGCACGTAACGATCGAGCTTGTCGACGCGCTCGTTGCTATGCATCTTGTTCTCGATGGCAATAATTAGAGGAGGATTTTCGCTGAAGAGAAGCAGATCGATGTGCCGCCACTCTCGGCGGACGTCGATTGATCCAAACTCTGCAGAGTCAACGTAGATGGGATTCAGCGGGCGATGCCCGATGGGGGCTTGGCGGAGAAGGTCCATGACCAGGGCCTTGAAAAAGACATCCCCCTGACCGTGGCTCTCTACGGGATCGCAAATCCATGAAAGAAAATTACTGTGCCGGATTTCCATTCGAGCGATGCCGAGCGCATCGAAGACATTGAACCGGCCGATTCGAGACTCAAGTTCCAGAAGCTCGTCGTTCTCAATCACAAACCGTTCCAGGGCTTCGAGATCCAGCGTTACGGACTCCACGGTCACTTCTCCCAACAACCGCGTTGATGTCGGTCCGCGCGGCACGTGCGTTAACATCGGGTTGTGTGCAGGGAGTATACCGAGCCGCCAGGGGTTTCGGTGCCGACCCTTCGGGCAGGTAGCCCGAAACTCTGGTAGACTGCCTCCGAATCACTGACCCGGCCCCCGGCCGGGATCCGGGTGGTTTCAGGAGGTTCGCCGATGCTTGCTGCGCTGGTGTCTGGTCGCTGGTCGTTGGGTTCGGGGTCGGGCGTGCTTGCGGGCAACCGCGGGCGGGTTGGCCGGGTTGGTCAGGTTGGTCACGGTGTGAGCCGTCTCGCCCGGTTGGCGGCGGGCGTGGGGCTGGCGGCGGTGGTGACCGCGGGCGTGCCGGCGGCGGCCGCCCCGGAGACCATCACCGAGGACAACATCATCGCCGGGACGATGACGATCGACTTCGACACGCGCGTGAAGAAGGACACGTCGGGCGATCTGAAGGAAGGCTCGGCGGCGATCGGGGCGAAGGACAAGTACACCTTCCAGTTCCAGGTCGCCAAGACGACGGAGTTCGCCGGATTTGTGACCCGCCAGCCGAACCTGTTCACCAAGACGCTGCAGCGCCGCAAGCAGGACGCGCAGCTGTACTACCAGATCGACCTTGCGGTGCTCAACCCGCGCGACCTGAAGCAGAAGCGCAACGTCGGGCGCTGGGTTGGGACGGTGCCGATCGACGTGGCGACCGGCGCGTACGACTTGTCGGGCGGGACGGCGAAGGAGAGCGCGCTGCGCATCGACGTGGACGCCGTCGGCAAGGCCCCGGCGTTCAAGGACAACTTCGGCGGGCGCCTGGTCGGGAAGGCCGAAAAGAAGGACGACCTGGCGTCGTACACCTACAAGCGGCTCATCGGCGGGAAGACCGTCGAGCTGGTCGTGAAGAAGTCGGACCCGATGCGGTTCGAGAACATCGTGCTGGCCAAGGGCCCGGCGGAGATCTACCCGCGGACGACCGTGAGCGGGCGCCTGGATTACGACTACGAGACGGGCAACTACTTCGCTGACAACATCCGCTTCAAGTACGCGCTCGACGGGCAGGATTACGAGGACATCGTGACCGGCACGATCAAGTGGGTCGAGGACCCGGACCGGGCCGCCAACGGCAAGGGCTTCTACGACTTCAACATCCGGTTCAACGAAGAGAAGAACCGGGCCGCGTCGAGCGAAGGGGCCGCGTTCGAGCAGCTCTCGGGCGAAGAGGCGTTCTTCGCCGTTGACAACTCGATCCCGTGCCTGACCGGGCGCGTGAGCTACGTCGACACCATGGCGGCGGGCGGCGACCTGCCGACGACCAGCAAAGTGACCTACGCGCTCAACGCCAACAAGCTCACCAAGCAGCAGGTCATGAACTTCATGAAGCTGTGGCTGGTGGCCATCGGGCCGACGAACGACGAGTGATGGGCGAGGAAGGGGGGGGCGAGAGGTCAGGGGCGAGAGGCGAGGGTCCGAAGGCGGACCCTCAGCCCATCCTCCTCCCGCTTCCCGAATCCCGAATCCCGAATCCCCGTTTTCCGCTTCCCGTTTCCTCGCACAACCAATCCCCGAGAGAGAGGTTCTTCCATGTCCCGGTCGCTGTTTCGCGAGCTGAATCGTCGGTATGGCCCCCGTCCGGATGGTGTGACGCGTCGTGCGGTGCTCAAGGCGACTCTGGCGGCCGGGGCCGGGCTGATGATCTCGTCCGCGGCGCCGGGGATGGGGCTCGGGCTGTCGCAGGCCAAGCCGAAGGCCGGGCGCCGGGTGGTGGTGATCGGGGCCGGCTTCGCGGGCCTGGCGTGCGCGTTCGAACTGCGCAGCGCCGGCTACGACGTGACGGTGATCGAAGCCCGCGACCGTGTCGGCGGGCGGGTGCTCTCGTTCAACCGGGACTTCAACAACTCGTTCGTCGAAGGGCGCAACGTCGAGGGCGGGGCCGAGCTGATCGGGTCCAACCACCCGACGTGGGTCGCCTACGCGGACCGGTTCAAGCTGGAGTGGCTCGAGATCGAGGAAGCCGAGGGCCTGCGGTACCCGATCGTGATCGACGGGGAGCGACTGAGCGACGAGGCGGCGGAAAAGCTGTGGGAGGACATGGACACGGCCCTGCGGACGATGGACCCGTTGGCGGAGCCGATCGACGCGGACGCGCCGTGGACGGCGAAGGACGCCGCGGCTCTCGACGCGCGGACCATCCAGTCGTTCATCGACGCGCTCGACGCCTCGCCGCTGGTCAAGAAGGCGTGCTGGATCAACCAGTGCGGCGACAACGGCGTCGACCCGTCGCAGGCGAGCCTGCTCGGTATGCTGACGGCGATCAAGGGCGGCGGGATGGACAAGTACTGGACGGACACCGAGGTGTACCGCTGCAAGGGCGGCAACAGCCTGCTGTCGCGTGCGCTCGCGAGAGAGATCGGGCCGGAGCGGATCGTGCTCGGCTTGCCCGTGACGGGCGTGGCGATGAACGGCAAGAACGTGGTGGTGACCTGCCGCGACGGGCGCACGCTGGAGTGTGACGACGTCGTGGTGACGGTGCCGCCGTCGGTGTGGTCGAAGATCGAGTTCAACCCCGGCCTGCCGGCGGCCCTCAAGCCGCAGATGGGGTCGAACATCAAGTACCTGGCCCACCTGAAGTCGCGGTTCTGGGCGGCGGACAAGACTTCGCCCGACGCGCTGGGCAACGGTCCGGTGAACATGACCTGGGACGGCACGGACGGGCAGGACGGGGACGCGGACGCGGTGATGGTCGCGTTCAGCGGCGGGCCGTCGGCCGCACGGTGCCTCGGGTGGGACAAGGCCGCCCGCGACGGGGAGTATGCGAAGGAGCTGGCCAAGTTCTTCCCGGCGTGGAAGGACAACTTCGTGAAGTCGCGCATGATGGACTGGCCGCGCGATCCGTGGGTGATGGCGGCGTACTCGTTCCCCGCGCCGGGGCAGGTGACGACGCAGGGCCCGATCCTGGCCCGCGGCACGATGGACTCGGGCGGCGAGCCGCGCCTGCACTTCGCGGGCGAGCACGCGTGCTACAAGTTCGTGGGCTACATGGAAGGCGGGCTGAACTCCGGCGTGCGCGTCGCGCGTCGGCTGGCGACGCGGGACGGGCTGATGTAACGGTTTCGCGCCTTTCCGGGCGTGACGATCACCTCCGTGTGGGACGCTTCGCGATGGCTATGAGACGCGCGCGGCGCGATCCTGCGCGCGGGCACATCCGCAGCGCCCGGCGGGCCGATGTTCACGGCGATGCTGGGCGGCATGCCGACGTTCGCCAGGGTGTTTCGTACGGTCCTGCCGGTGCACACGCGCCGGGGGCTGCTCGCCGTCACCGTCGGGCTGCAGGCGGTCATCCTCTCCGTCGGGCTGCTGGTGGTGTTCAACGACATCCGGCACCGCGTGGCCCTGCGCTTGGAAGACCGCATCCTTGAGCAGAACATCCGCACCGCCGAGAGTTTGGCGCGGACGATGGACGAGATGGAGTTCGGCATCGCCCAGTGCGGCACGGTCGGGCGCGAGCGGGCCCAGAAGATGATCGAGGAGCTGCGCCTGCCCGCGGGCGGGTTCGTGTGCCTGCTCGATGAGAACGACAAGATCATCTGCCACCCCAAACTGCGCGAAGAGCCGCTCCTGTGCGGGATCGATCTACGCGACCTGCCCGTCGAGGGCGGCGACGGCTCGAAGACGGCCTTGGCAGAGGCGGACCGCGACCGCACCATCGCCGGTCGCACCGTGTTCCTCGATCGCGGGACGCACTATCTGGCGGCGAAGTACATCCCGTCGATGAAGGCGCGGCTGCTGGTGCAGCAGCCCGAGTCCGGCCTTCTGGCGTTCGGCGAGGCGGTCGCGTCGGCGAGCATGCTGCGCTCGGCGGGGCTCGGGGCGCTGGCGCTGGTGTTGACGGGCGTGGCGGCGTTCGTGCTCATCCGCCGTCACAATGTCGCGCTCGAAGGTATCAACGCGGGGCTGGAGCGCGAGGTCGAGCGGCGCGTCGGCGAGAGCCTGGCGGCGCGGCACTCGATCATCGTCGGGCTCGCGCGCCTCGCCGAGAGCCGCGACCGCGACACCGGCGACCACCTGGAACGCATCGCGACGTACTCGGCGATCCTCGCCGAGCGCCTGCGGGATCGATTTCCGGAGATCGACGACGCTTGGGTGCGGGAGCTGATGCTGGCGTCGTCGCTGCACGACATCGGGAAAGTCGGCGTGCCGGACAGCGTGCTGCTCAAGCCCGGCAAACTGACGCCGGAGGAGCGGGCCGTGATCGAGCGGCACCCGCTGATCGGGGCCGACACGCTCGCGGCGGTGCGCGTGAGCATGGGCGAGCACGGGCGGGACGACGCGCTGCTGTCGATGAGCATCGACATCGCGCGCTCGCACCACGAGCGGTGGGACGGGCGCGGGTACCCCGACGGGCTCGTTGGCGATGCGACCCCGCTGGCGGCGCGGATCGTCGCCCTGGCGGACGTGTACGACGCGCTCACCTCCCCGCGGGTGTACAAGCCCGCCATGCCGCACGACGAGGCGGCGGGGATCATCCGCGAAGGGCGGGGCAAGCACTTTGACCCGGCGGTGGTGGAGGCGTTCGACGCCGCGTTGGACGCGTTCGCGCTGGCCCACGCCCGGTTCTGGCCCGTGGAGGACCGGCTCGGGGAGGCCGGGCTTGGGGAGGGCGGTGGCCCGGCGGGGGTTGTCGGCGGGGCGGCGGCGGAGCCGGTGCGGGCCGCGGCGTAGCGGATTTGGGCCCTGGCGGGGCCGGGCCGGGGGGGGCGCGGCGGGGTGGGGGGGTCGTACACTCCCGCCATGTCCTACACCGTGCTGGCCCGGCGGTACCGCTCGCGCTCGTTCAACGAACTGATCGGGCAGGAAGCCATCGTCACGACGCTCACCCGGGCCGTCGAGACGGGGCGCATCGCGCACGCGTATCTCTTCTGCGGCACACGCGGCGTGGGCAAGACGTCGACGGCCCGCCTGCTCGCCAAGGCCATCAACGCGCGCGACGACCAGGGCAAGGAACTCACCGAGGTCGCCGACGCCATCATGGCCGGGCGCGACACCGACGTCATCGAGATCGACGCCGCCAGCAACAACTCCGTCGACAACGCGCGCGAGCTGATCGCGGGCAGCGTGTACCGCCCGATGCGCGGCCGCAAGAAGATCTACATCATCGACGAAGTACACATGCTCAGCACGGCGGCGTTCAACGCGCTGCTGAAGACCATGGAGGAGCCGCCGGAGCACGTGGTCTTCATCCTGTGCACCACCGAGACGCACAAGGTCCCGGCAACGATCCAGTCGCGCTGCCAGCGGTACGACTTCCGCAACATCCCGACCAACAAGATCGCGGACCACCTCAAGGCCGTCATCGAGCGCGAGGGCGCGACGGCGGAGCCGGAACTGGTGTTCCAGATCGCGCGGCTGGGCAACGGCTCGATGCGCGACGCGCTGAGCCTGCTGGACCGGCTGATGGCCTCGGGCGAGAAGGAACTGACGTCGAAGCTCCTGCAGTCGCTGCTGGGCGTGCCGGAGCGCGACCGCATCGACGCGCTGGTGCAGGCGGTCTTGACGGGCGACCTCGCCGGGGCGCTCAAGGGCGTCGACACGCTGGGCGACGCCGCCGTCTCGCCCGAGCAGTGCCTGGGGATTCTCGCGGACCGGTTCCGCGATCTGATGGTGCTGGCGGCGTGCGGGAAGGACACGGGGCTGGTGGAACTGAGCGGGCCCAGCCGGGAGCGGGCGTGGGCCGTGGCCCAGTCGATGGACCCGGCGGCGCTGTCGCACATGATCGCGGTGTGCGACGCGGCGGCCCGGAACTGTCGCACGGCGTCGAACCCGCGCGCGATCGCGGACGCCGCGGTCGTGCGGCTGGCGCTCACGGACCGCGTGATGGACGTGGCGGCGGTCGTGGCGAGCGGTGGCAGTGGGGGGGGTGGGAGTGGGAGCACGACGCGCGTCGTGCCCGTGGGCGCGCACGCCGGCGTGGGCGCTCCGGCAAAAAAATGATCGGGGCGGTGGAGCCCGTGGCCGGGCGTCCGGCCCGGTCGCTGGCACCGCCCGAATCTCCGCCCGCGCCGGTGAAGGCGCTGCCGGCGCCCGCGCCGGTGCCGGTCGCCGCCGCGCCCGCGCCGACGCCGCCCGCAGCGGTCGAGGTGAAGCCCGATGCGCCGGTGGATACGTCCGACCTGACGGCGCTATGGGGGAAAGTGGCGCGGCAGGCGAGCGGGTCGAACGCCCTGCTGCGAACCGCGCTCATCAGTTCCCGCCTGGTGCGCGTTGAGGGCGACAGCGCTGTCATCGCGTCCCCCGCGCGGTTCGCGGCGGCGGCCGGTCGCGGGCAGACGGCGATCGGGCACGCGCTGGCGGCGGCGCTCGGACGAACGGTCAGCGTCGTCATCGAAGCCCTCGAGCCCGCGGACGCTGGGCCCGCCGGCCCGGGCGAGGCGGCCCAGAACGCGGACGCGCCGGCGGAGCATGCGGGTGAGCCGGCGGCCCGCGCGGCGGCACCGGCGCCGGTCGCGGTCGCGCGTGCGTTCAACCCGGCGCTCGCGGTGGATCATGAACTGGTGCGGGCGGCGATGGAGGCGTTCGAGGCCCGCGTGGTCGATGTTCAACCGAGACGGACTTGATTGCGAGTGCGCGGGCGGCGAGCATGCACGCCGCTGGTCGGCACGGAGATTGCCATGTTTGATTCGTTGAAGGCGGCCGGCGCTCTGGCCGGGCTGATGAAGAACAAGGACGCGCTCAAGGCCGCCGGCGAGCGGATCCGCACGCGGCTGTCCGAACTGCGCGCGGGCGGGGGCTCGGGCGGCGGGGCGGTGCGTGCGACCGTCAGCGGCGACATGCGCGTGATCAGCATCACGCTCGACCCGCCCGTGTGCGCCGCGCTCGCCAGCGGGCGCGAGGCCGACCGCGAGCAGGTGCAGCAGCTCGTCGTCGAAGCCGTCAACAACGCGATGGACATCGCCAAGAGCATGGCCCAGCGCGAGATCTCCAAGGAAGCCGAGGCGCTCGGGCTGCCCAATATGCCCGGGATGGAAGGGATCGCCGGGATGCTCGGCCGCTGAAGCGGGAGAAGGTGGGAGCGCGATGACCACGCCGGGCGGGACGATGACATGGGCCGACCTGCCCGGGATCACGCTCCGCCCGCTGGGTAGCGCGGCGGTGGATATCGCGATCGGCCCGGCGCGAACGCTCGACGCGCAGACAGAGTCCGCGATCGACGCGGCGTGGGCCCGCGCCAGGGCCGACAACCCGCGCCTGTACGACGGGCCCATGCTGCATGTTGACGCGGTCGACGCCGAGCGCGGCGTGATTACGACGCGGCGGGAGCGGTACCGACGGCTCGTCGGCGGGCCCGCGGCGGGCGTGGGCGTGCGACTGCTCGCCGTCACCGGCGTGGTCGTCGGCCATGACGCCAGCGGGGCCGAGCACGCGCTCTTCGGTCGGCGCGGCGGCGAGACGCGCATCTACCCCGGGCTGTGGGAGTTCGGCCCCTCGGGCGGGATCCCGTGCCCGGCGGAGAGTGTGACGCGGCTCAACCTTGGCGATGTTCGCGCGGCGCTGATCGGCGAGGGGCGCGAGGAGCTCGGCGTCGATCTCGCGGCCGCCGCGTGCACGCCGGTCGCGATCATCGGCGATGACGAGGCGGCGAGCGAGGACATCGTGCTGTGGGCAAAGGTGCCGGGCGTGATCGACCCGCGCCGCACGCCGTGCCGGCTCGATGACGCCGAATCGTGGGAGTATCTCGATACCGCGTGGGTGCCGGTGGAGCGGATCGGGGCGTGGCTGGCGCAATCACCGGCGGCGTTCATCCCGCCGACGGTCGCGCTCATTCGTCATCTTCATCGCCGTCCGGATCAGGGCCCGCGTCGCGGGGCGTGACGTGCGTCCCGCCGGGACGCGTCCAGCCGGTCTCGGGGTCTTTCTCCAGCGCGGTCGCGGCCTGCTTCATGCAGCGGAGGCAGCAGAGGGCCTCGGCGTCGACGGGGCTTTGCCAGAGCGGCTGCTGGCGGCTTTCGAGGCACATGCGGCACTTGCCGCCGCGAAGGTCCGCGCCAAGCTGCTCGAGCACGATGGCGCGGTACGCGGCGCTCAGGCACTTGGTGCAGATGAGGCTGCCCTGGTGCCCTTCGATCATGATCTGGTCGCCGTCGGGCAGCCAGTCGCGCCCGCAGAAATCGCAGGAAGAGCGGAGGAGTTGCCCGGCGGCGTCGGTGGTGTGCATGACGGTTCAGGCGCTCGGTGTTGACGGCGCTGTGTGAGAAGGAGACGCGGCGGCGGCGATCAGTTGGTGCTGGGCCAGCGTGCGGTACAGGTCGCTGCGCTCGAGCAGCGCGGCGTGGGTGCCCATGTCGACGATCTGCCCGTGGTCCATGACGACGATGAGATCCGCCGAGACGACCGTCGACAGGCGGTGGGCGACGACCAGGCACGTGCGCGGGCGGGTGTCGCGTCCGGAGCCGCGCAGGAACTCGGCGATCGCCTCGGCGATGGCGGCCTCGCTCTCGGCGTCGATCATGCTGGTGGCTTCGTCGAGGATGAGGATGGCCGGGTCGCGCAGGATGGCCCGCGCGATCGCCAGGCGCTGGCGCTGCCCGCCGCTGAGCCCCGAGCCCTGCTCGCCGATGACAAAGTCGTACCCGCCCGGCTTGGCGAGGATGAACTGCTCGGCCCGCGCGGCCCGGGCGGCGGCGGCGATGCGAGCTTCACCGGCGGCGGCGGCCCCGCCCGGAACGCCGTAGGCGATGTTGTCCCGGATCGTCCCGCGGAACAGCACCGTTTCCTGCGTCACGACGCCGATCTGGGCCCGCAGCGAATCGAGGTTCACGGTCCGCAGGTCGGCCCCGTCGATGAGCACGCGCCCGTCGTCCGGATCGAACAGCCGCGGCACCAGCGAGAGCAGTGTCGTCTTGCCCGAGCCGTTGGGCCCGACGATCGCGACCGTCTGCCCGTGCCGGATCTTCAGGCTCAGCGCGCGGACCGAGGGCGTCGACGCCCCGGCGTAGGCGAAGGTGACGTTGTCGAACTCGATGCTGTCGCGGTGGCGCGGGAGCGCGGGCAGCGCGTCGTCGTGACCGGGTTCGAAGCTCAGGCCCAGCAGGTTGCCCAGGCGGGCGGCCGCCGCGGACGACTGCTGCATGTCGGTCATCAGCGCCGTCAGCGGCTTGAGCTGAGCCGCGGCCATCCCGAGCGAGCCGAGCACCAGCAGCGAGCGCGTCTTGTCCAGGTGCCCGTCGATGATGGCCTTGACGGCGATCAGGAACAGCCCGCCCAGGACGACGATGGCGATGGTCTCCACCAGCGGGCCGGCCAGGGCCCGAGCCGTGCGCACGCGGAGTTCCTGGCGAACGACCTCGGCGTTCATGGCGTTGAAGCGGGCCATCTCCTGGCGCTCGCTGGTGTGCACCTTGACGACCCGCAGCCCGCCGAGCACTTCGCCCGCGATCAGGTACAGCGCCGATTGCGACTCCAGGGCCCGCTTGCTGGCCCGGCGGATGCGCTTGCCGAGTTTGCGGATGATGATGCCGAGGACGGGCGCGACGGCGATCGCGGCGGCCGCCAGGCGCCAGTCGTACGCGACGGCGACCAGCACCGCGACCAGCCCCTTGGTCGCCTGGGCCACGGCCCGCGACAGCAGCGCGTTGAAGCCGGACGCGAGCGTCTGCGTGTCGTACACGATGCGGCTGACCAGGTCGCTCGGGCCGGCGGCGATGACGCTGCGCAGCGGCAGATGCACCACCTGGCGGAAGCACTCGGTGCGGATGTTGGCGATGGTGCGCGAGATCGCCGTCAGCGCCAGATACGCGTGCATGAAGTTGCACGTCGCCCCGATGAGCGTGAGCGCCCCCAGGCCGACGATGATCCACAGCACCGCATCAAACGGGCCCGGCGGGAGCCCGGCGATGATCGACTCGGGGATCGCGACGCCCCACGGGGCCAGGCGCGTGTTGAGGTCGCGCGTCAGTTCCGGCAGTCCGGCCGGGTTTTCTTTCAGCACGGCGTCGAGCACGGGCCCGATGCCCAACAGCCCGGCCCCCAGCCCGCCAGCGGACAGCACCGCGAACACCAGCGCCGGCCCCACCAACCAGGGGTGCTTGAGCAGACGGCGTGCGAAGGGCCAGAAATGGCTGGAGCTCATCCGGGGCCATTATGCGCCGCCCGCCGGGGCGAGGGAAGCGGCCGCCGCCCGGACGGGCAATACTCCCGGAGTGAGCCCCGGCGACCCCACCGCCCCCCCCTCTCCCTCATCCCCCGGGCCCTCCCGGTCCGCCGGGTCGCCCGATCGCGAGGGCTCGGGCCCGCGGGTGTGCGTGATCGTGCCGTGCTTCAACTACGGCAAGTTCGTGCGTCAGGCGGTCCAGTCGGCCCTCGGCCAGCGCGGCGCGGACGTCCGCGTGATCATCGTCGACGACGGCTCGACCGACGGCGTCTCACCCGCCGCGTGCGCCGCGTGCGCCGCGCTCTCGCCCCGCGTCCGGCTCGTGCACCAGGCCAACGCCGGCGCCCCGGCCGCCCGCAACGCCGGCGCGGCGATCGCCCGCGAGGAAGCCTGGGCCGAGTACCTCGTGTTCCTCGACGCCGACGACTGGCTGGAGCCGGAGTTCGTTGCGACCTTGCACGCGGCGATCCTCAGCGCGGACGCCGCGACCGGCGCCGCGGCCCAGCCCGTGTCGCACGCGTATTGCCAAGAACGCCTAGTCGAACTTGAAGAGGGCATCTGGCGCGTCCCCGCGTGGGACCCGGTGCTGCTGATGGTGACCAACCTGCACCCGATCACCACGCTCATCCGGCGGAGCGCCTTCGAAGTCGTCGGCGGGTTCGATCCGGCGATGTCCGTCGGGTATGAGGATTGGGACCTGTGGCTGCGCGTCGCGAGCGCCGGCTACCGCGGCGTGCGCGTGCAGGAACCGCTGTTTGTCTGGCGACGCCACAGCCCCAGCACGCTGGTCCTCGAGCACGCCCGCCGACATGACGAGCTGTACACGCTGCTGACCCAGCGGCATGCGGCGATGTACCAGCGGCACGCGCTGGAGATCATCCGCACGGCCAACCGGATCATGAAGCGGGCCGAGGCCCACTGGGTCGACGACCAGCTCGACGCGATCATCGTTCGCGGCACGCACGAAAAGATGCTGCGGTTCCTGCGTGAGCGCGACGAGGCCCGCGCCGCGGGACCGGTCATGGCGGCCGAGGCCGCCCAGCGCGTCACCGATCAGTACGAGGCCAAGCCCTCCATCCGCTTCAGCCGCTGGGCCTTCGGCGTGCTCGACAGCATCCCCGCGCCGATCACGCAGCCGGTGCGCTGGCTGGCGAAGATGGCCCAGCGCAACAAGGCCGGAAAAGAAACGGGCCCGGAAGTTCCGGGCCCGGACGGGGGATCGCGGTCATCTCCGGGTGCTGGTCAACCCAGGCTGGAGAGCTGATCGATCCGGATGACGGGGAGGAGGTTGGTGGCCCGCTGCGTGCCGATGGTCATGCCGCCGCCCGCCGCCTGGTTGGTGCCCAGCGACAGGTCGTAGTGGCGCATCGCGGCGACGATCGGGACGTCCGACGTGACGTTGATCGAGAAGAAGAAACGCCCGGCGGCGTTCTGCTGGCGCAACTCGGCGTCCTGGTCGAGGATAAGTTCGAGCCGACGCCCGGCGTTGACGCGGACGGAGCGCGTGATCACCGTGCCGTCGGTGTACCCGAAGCGGATGGTGAGGTTGGCGTCGATGTTGCGACCGCGCAGCGAGGTGTCGTTGGGGTTGTAGAACGCGAGCTGTTCCAGCACGTCGGTGCGGTCGCGGTTGATGAAGCCCTCGCCGAAGTCGTGGATGGGGGCGGCGGTGGTCGCCATCGGGGCGGCGGCGATGTCGTTGTTCTCGACGTGCAGCACCGACGCGTACACCGGCGTGATCCCCGCCGAGTACCGCAGGCTGAACCGCTTGCCCAGCAGCGAGGGCACGGTGTTGAGGTTGAACGTCACGCGGCTGCCCCCGCCGATGATCGTCTGGCCCGGGGAGATGGTGAGGTCGGGCGTGCCGTCGTCGAACTGGGCGATGAGCGTGACGATCGCGCCGGCGCTCGAGGGGTTGACGATCGAGACCTGGTCGGTGATCGTGCCGAGCGCGTTGAGGTTGATGAGCGGGAGCACGCCCGAGCGGGAGCCTTCGCCGGCGAGGCCGATCTGCGTGGTCCCGCCGCGGTCGGCGCCGGAGGTCTTGAAGTGCGAGTGGGCGACGATGATGGGGCGGTCGCTGGTGATGACAGCGGAGATGTTTCCTTCGGGCAGGCCGGGGACGTCGTTGATCGCCAGCCCGCCGCGGCGGAGGGCCTCGGTCGGGTACGTGCGCGTGATGTCCGACGACCCGTTGCCCAGGATGAAGCGGACGGTGACCGTGGTCGGCTGGTCGGTGGTGGTCTGCCAGACGAGGAAGTCGCGGTTGGTGCCGCCCCGGCGGATGTCGGCGACGGCCCACGTGGTGTCGCTGCGATCGCCGGCAAGGCCCGTCGTGCTCCGGCGCCCGCCGACCATCGCCTCGATGGTCGAGAAGCCGAAGTCGTACCGGCTGACGGTCGCGGCGACGGGGTGCGTCGACCACACCTCGAAGGCGTACGGCTTGCCCTGCGACGGCACGCGGTTGGTGGCCGGGTCGCCGAAGGACGACACGCGGAAACCGGCCCGGGTGCGGGCGTCGACGGAGCCGGTGTCGATGACCTTGTCGCGGTACCAGAAGTCGGTGTTGCCCGTCGGGCGGGCCTCGCGCGTCTCAACGCGGGCGATGACCTGATAGCTCAGGTTGACGTCGCCCGGGTTGCCGATGGGCAGGAACTCGGTGATCGTCCCGCCGGCGAAGCCCTCGGGGTAGTAGTAGCGGAAGCGGTAGAACTCCGCGACGTTGGCGGGCTTGATGACCTCGGCGTCGACGATGGTGACCAGCTGCGACTCGGTGACGTTGGTCCCGGTGAAGCCGGCGGCGACGGGCAACTCGCCGTACGGGGCCGCGAGCTGGCGCCGGTCAAGGGCCGCGATCTGCTGCACGACGGCCCACGAGCGGTCGTCCAGGATGCGCCCGAAGACGGTGAAGCCCTCGTCGACGGTGTCGAGGAACGTGTTGTTGGCCAGGTTCACGAAGAACTGGCTGGTGGCGCTGTTGACCTGCCCGCCCACGCGGGCCATGGCGACGGTGCGCTGCACGTTCGAGCGGTTGGACGCGAACTCGTTGGTGATGGCCGGGTCGGTCGGGACGGTCTCGATGTTCTCGCCGAACACGCCCGTGGTCGTCGGCGCTTCCAGGCGGGCCAGCCCGCCCTGGATGACGAACGGCGTCCCGTCGTTGTTGCGGGCCGAGCGGTGGAAGAACGTCTTGTCAAAGTCCCCGTCGCGGACGTAATCGAGGAAGTTGGCGACCGTGATCGGGGCCTGGGAATCGAAGAGCTCGATGTCGATGTCGTCGCGCACGGTGCCGAAGTTCATCTGCAGGCGGACAACGGTGTTGTTCACGTTCTGCAGGCTGCCGATGTCGGGCAAGGGGGCGCTGGCCATCAGCGTCCGAGCCTCGAGCCCGTCCATCAGCGGTCCGTGCCCGGTGTGATCGCCCATCCGACGTTCGCGTTGACCCATCACCGACTCCTCGACAATCGCTGGCAAACTCAGTGGATGACCGCTCGCGGCGTGCCGCCGCTCACGTCCCGGGTGGGCCCCGCGCGCGCCGGGTGCCCGTCCTGGATCCGGCGTGGGCCCTTCCGTGGCCCTTGGCTCAGCCGGAACCCCCGCCCGACCCCCCGCCCGGGGCCCGCTGGCGTCCCCGGCGGGCCCGAAGTGTACGAGACCCATCGCCGCCGGGTTGCGGGCGCTGGGTTGAGTGGCCGGGCCGGGGTGGCCGGGTCCGGGCGTCATGGTCCGGGCCTATGGGTCCGGGCATGAACCACCGCGGCGGGTACCCTGCCCCGATGATGGGCGCGCCGGCACCCGCGACAGCAGCCACGACCCACGACCCGGCCCGCGCCCTCGCCGCCGAGCCGCCGCCGGTCGCCGCGCCCGCACGCATCGGCGTCGTCGTCCCCTGCTTCGACCGCCCGGACGACGCCCGGGCCCTCCTCCACGACCTGGCGGCGGTCGTCGCGAGCACGCCCGATGTCCGGCTCCGCGTCGTGCTGGTCGACAACGCCTCACGCGTCCCGCTCTCGACATTGACGACCCCCGACGGGGTCGATCTCGAGCACGTCCGGCTGCCCACCAACACGGGCGGCTCGGGCGGGTACAACGCCGGGCTGGCCCGCGTGCTCGGGCTGGACCAGGACGAGCACGCGGCCCGCTGGGCGGCGTTCGACCCCGGGTTCATCTGGCTCATCGATTCCGACGCCCGCGTGCTCCCATCCACGCTGCCGCCGCTGCTGGCGGCGATGCGTACCGACCCCGCGATCGTCGCCGCCGGGCCCGCGATCGCGGACCCGAGCACGGGGCAGGTCTTCGAAGTCGGCGGGGTTGTGCATCGGCGGCACGGGCGTTTCGAGCCGGCCGTCGGCGGGCGCGTCGGGCTCGACGCCGATCGACCCATCGCCTGCGACTACCTCGCCGCGTGCTGCGCGCTGGTCAAGACCGACGCCGCCCGCGCCGCCGGGCTGTGGCCCGATCGTTTCCTCAACGCCGACGACGTCGAGTGGTTCATCCGCCTGCGTCAGATCACCGGCGGCGTCATCGCGGCGGTGCCGGGATCGCTCGCGTTCCACCCGCGCTTCGACCGCTTCCCAACCTGGACGCGCTACTACGCCGCTCGCAACGCGCTCGGGCCCGTCGACGCGCTGGGCCTGCCCCGCTCCGCCCGCGCCCTGCGCACGCTCCGCGAGGTCGCCCGGGCGGTGCAGCAGTCGATGATCGGGCGCGACGATCTCGCCGCCTTGCACATGCGCGGCCTCTCCGACGCGGCGGGCGGACGCACCCTCGGCCCCGCGCCGGCGGGCACGCTGAACGTTCGCCCCTCGCGCCCGCTGAGCGAACTCGACGCCGCGGTCCGCGAGCACCTGCGCCTGCCGCCCGGCTCGCCGACGCCGCCGATCGCGCAGGTCGCGGCCCGCGGGCGACCGGCGGCGTGGCTCCGACGCGGGCTGCACGCGCAGGTCGCCGACGGACGCTGCACGCTCGTCGAAGGCCGCCCGGTCCGCCAGAACCTCGCCGCCGCCGGCGTGCTCGCCCGCGGCGTGTTCCTAGCCGCCCGCACGCTCCGCGGCCCGCGTGACACGCCGTCGCCGCTGAACCTCGGGCACGCCGCCGGGCTTGTTCCGCCGCTCGCGCTCTTGCGAACACTCTCGCTGGAGATCATCGTCCTCAGTTACAACCGCTGGCCCGCGCTGAGCGCAACGCTCAAAGGTCTGCTCGCCGATCCGCTGGTCGTCGCCGGGCGGCCCGACGCGCTCGCACGCATCACCGTCATCGACAACGCCTCGACCGACGGCACGCCGGAACGCCTCGCCGCCGAGTTCCCGGATGTCCGCTTCATCGGGCTCGCCAGCAACCTGGGCGTCGAGGCGTTCAACCGGGCGGTGCACGGCTCGTCGGCGGGCGCGGTGCTGATCCTCGACGACGACGCGCTGCCCGCGCCGGGCGCGCTGACGATCGCGCTGCGTCGCCTCGTCGAAGATCCCCGCCGCGCCGCCGTCACGCTCCACCCACTGCACCCCGGTTCTGGCAAAAGCGAGTGGCCCTTCGCCCGGGCCGCGGCGGGCGCGCCCTGCGACCGCTGGCCCGTCATGGGCTGCGCCAACCTCGTCCGCCGGGCCGACTGGCTCGCGCTCGGCGGGTACGACGCCGCGTTCTTCCTCTACCGCAACGACGCCGACCTCGCGATGCGTCTGCTCGCCGCGAATCGGCTCGTGCACTTCGACCCTGCTCTCACCGTCTGGCACGACACCGCCAGCGGGCCCGGCGTGCGCAAGTCCACCCGCTGGCACCGCCTGGCGACACGCAACTGGCTGTGGATGTCGCGCCGGCACGGTCAAGGCGCCGCAGGCGTTGTCGGCGCCGCGCTCGGTGCGGCGTGGGCCCTCCGCGCCGCCGGGCTCAGCCCCGCACGCCTGTGGTCCACCGCTCGCGGCGTGGTCGACGGCCTGCTCGCGCCCCCGCCGCGCTCCCCAACGCCCGGCACGCTCACCCCGCCGCCCGGCCCGACGCCCATGGCCCGATATCTCCGCCTCCGCCTCCTCGGGCGGGCGGAGTAACACCGCTGTTGCCCAAACGCACCACCTCGCGCGCTGGGCAGACGGCTCAAGCCGCGCAGGTTCTCGCCCCCACCGCCTCCGCCCGCCGCCAAGGCTGCATTGCCGCGTCTGACGGTCCGACGTACCCGCGTCGAGGCCCGGGCTCGCCCGCCCGCGCCCGCTCCTCTCCCCCCTCCGCGTGCACCTCGAACCGCTCGAACCCCGTCGTCTGTTCAGCGGCGTCTCCGCCGAGGAAGTCTACTTTCAGCAGCTCGTCAACCGGGCCCGGGCCAACCCGTCGGCGGAAGCCGCACGCCTGGGCGTGAACCTCGCCTCCTACCTCACGCCCGGCGACGCCGCGTTGCTGTCGACCGCCAAAGAGCCGCTGGCCCTGAACGCCGCGCTGTCTCAGAGCGCGCGGGCCCACAGCGCCGACATGGCGGCCCGCAACTTCTTCGAGCACACTAACCCCAGCAACCAGACACCCACCGATCGGGCCCGCTCCGCCGGCTATTCCGGCACCGCCGGCGAGAACATCGCCGCCAACTTCAACACCATCGACGCGCTGTACCGCTACTGGATGACGCGCACCGCGTCGCTCAAGAATCTCCTCAGCCTGTACACCAACTTCGGGCCCACCTTCCATTACGACCACCTGGGCTTCGGCTCCGCCCTGGGCACCAGCAGCAGCGCCTACCCCAACTACTTCACCGCCGACTTCGGCAACCCGTCCTCCGCGACGCGCACGCTCAGTCTCCTCGGCGTCGCCATCACCGACGCCGACGGCGACGCCTTCTACGACATCGGCGAAGGCCTCGCCGGCATCCGCGTCGACGTCGCGCGTGCCGACGCGCCGAACACCATCATCGCGACCGCCACCACCGGGTCCGCCGGCGAGTACCAGCTCGCGCTCGGCGCGGGCCAGTTCATCGTCCGCTTCACCGACCCGGCCGACAGCCGCACGTTCGAGCGCACCGTCACCCTCAGCACCGGCAACGCGCAGGTGAACGTGCTCAGCACGAACCTCGTGCTGCCGCCGCCTCCTCCTCCACCGCCACCACCACCGCCTCCACCACCGCCGCCGCCGCCACCACCTCCTCCGCCGCCACCGACGGACGACTTCGCCGACCAGAACGAACTGGCCCAGGCGACGGCGATCTCTCCCAACTCAACGACGGGCGATGGGTCGCAGTCGGGCGAGATCGAGGTCGATTCCGACACCGACGCGTTCCGCTTCACGCCCACAGTCACCGGTCCGACGCGCATCGCCATCACCGCGCTCTCCGGCGGGCTGATCGCCGGCGTGCGCGTGCTCAACGCCGCGGGCAGCGTGCTCGCCAGCGGCGCCGCCGACGGCACCGGCGCGGGCGTCACGCTCACGCTCAACGCCGGCCTCACGGTCTACATCGTCGCCCGCGCCCGCACCACGGGCACCACCGGCGACTACCTCATCACGCTCACGGCCCCACGGCCCGAGCCGCCCGTCGACCCGCCCGTCGACCCGCCGGTTGATCCACCGGTCGACCCGCCAGTCGATCCACCAGTTGACCCACCGGTCGATCCGCCTGTTGACCCGCCCGTTGATCCACCGGTGGACCCGCCGGTCGATCCGCCCGTTGACCCGCCGGTCGACCCACCCGTTGATCCACCGGTCGACCATCCAGTTGATCCGCCGGTCGATCCACCCGTCGACCCACCGGTCGATCCGCCGGAAGCACCGGGCGAGCCGCCCGCGCCGCCGACGTTGCCCACAAACGTGCGCCTGACGCAAGGTCAGGCGGCGGAGATCATCGCCCGCGCCGCCGGTCGAACAGAGGTCGCGTTCGTCAACCGCGACGGCAAGGTCATGCTCGCCGCGCGAGACGCCGAGGGCTTCTGGACGCTCACGAATCTCTCGCAGCGGGCCGGCCTCTCGAACACCGTCGACCTCACCGACGCCGAGCTCTCCCTCTGGGCCGACACGCGACGCGGCACGTTCAGCGTGCTGGTCTCCACCGACGCCGGGCTGATGCTCTTCCAGGGCACCAGCGTTGGTGACGACGCCGCCTGGACGGTCAGCAACATCACCGCCGCGCTCCCCGCGGCTCGCGCGATCGACCGCGGGCTGACGGTCCTGATCACCGCGGCGGGCCTGGCCCGCGTCTTCGGGTTCGACGCGGGCGGCGCGCTCCTCGCCTATACCGAGTTCCGTCCCGCCGGCGCGTCCCCCTCCAGCACGCCCACCCGCTTCGTCTTCACCGTCGTCTCCCGCGCGCTCCGCCCCGGCTCCCTCGCGCTCCCGAGGCTCACTGGCGACCTCGCCGGCGTGCTCGGCGCCGGCGAACGCCCGACGCTCGGCGCTGTCAACGCCGCCGGCAAACTCATCACCCTGTCCCGCTCGCCCATCACCCGCGCCAATGCCGGCGCCCGGGTGTGGGAGTGGAGCAACGTCTCGCAAAGCACGCGCACGCCCGTCCGCCTCGTCGGCGATCTGGCCGCCTCGCGCGGGCCAGCGAACTCTGTGCTCTTCAGCGGCATCGACGCCCGCGGGCGGGGCTGGACGTTCATCGATCGCGCCGGCGCCGGCTGGCAATCCGCCCGCATCGCGCCGGCGCAGCCCGGGGCCGTGCCCGCGCTCGCCGCCGGCTCCCTCGCCGCGGTCCACGCGGGGTCGATGACCTACTTCGTCGCCCGCTCAGCAGACAATCAGCCCGTGCTGCTGCGGCTGACGCTCACGCCCGCGGGCGCGCTCCGCTTCGCGACCATCGCGCTGCCCGACGTGCCCGATGCCCTGTTCCCCGATTCGCCCGTCGAGCCGTCCCCGCTCACCGGGCGCCTCTCGATCGCCCGCGCCGGCGACGGCGGCGTCTCCGTCATCGCCGCCGACACGCGCGGCGCGCTCGTGCGCTTCGTCCTCGCGCCCGGCGGCGGCTGGTCCGCCGAGCAGTTGTCCGAACTGCTCGCCTGAGCCCCGAGCGCCGTCACCACCGGCGTCTCACCCCGCGGCTTGACCCACACCGGACCGGCCGCGACACTCGCCCATGCGCACGCACCTTGTCGCCCGTACCGGCCTGATCCTCACCCCGCTCGCCGCGATCCTGCTGGCGGGCTGTTCCGGCGGCGGGTCCTCCGGCGAGCGCTCCGCGCAGACCGCCGCCAAGGCCGCCACCGAAGATCACACCCCCACCCTGCTCACCTGGATGACCGGCTCGTTCTCGTCCGCGACGCAGTCGACGGAAGACAAGGAGTTCCGCGACATCCGCCTGCACATTACGCCCATATGGACGGCCCGCGCCGACGGCCCGTGGCTCTATGTCGAACAGGCCGCCTCCACCGCGCTCGATCGCCCGTACCGCCAGCGCGTCTACCGCCTCTCCCGCACGACCGACGGGCGCTACCGCAGCGAGGTCTTCGAGTTCGCCGGCGACCCGCTCATCCACGCCGGCGCCTGGCGCGAGCCCGCCCGCCTCGACCGCCTCTCGCCCGATGATCTCAAACTCAAAGACGGCTGCCACGTCCTGCTGACCTTCCAGCCCAGCGCCGGCAAATCCGGCCCCGCGTTCGTCGGCGCCACCGAAGGCAAGGGCTGCCCCAGCGCGCTGGCCAACGCCGCCTACGCCACCAGCGAGGTCACCATCACCGACGCCGGCCTCAAGACGCTCGACCGCGGCTACGACGCCGCCGGTAAGCAGGTCTGGGGCTCCACCAAGGGCGCCTACCGCTTTGACCGCGTGAACCCGTAACGCCGCGCACGCTCACCGCCGCCGCTGTTGGGGCGGCGGCGTCACGTTCCCGCCGCTCGACGGGTCGTCCTTCGGCTCCACCTGGCGCTCGATCCGCTCCGCGTCGCTCGTGCGCCCCGCGGCTCGCAGCAGGTCCGCGTACCGCTTGCCGATCTGGTAGTAGTTGCTCGAGCGCCAGTACGCCGCCCCCTGCGACGACGGGCGGCTGACGCGCCGGAACGCGCTCTCATACAGCCCGAGCACCGCGCCGTTCTTCCGCTCCGCCCGCAGCAACTGCTCCGAGCGCGTCAGGGCCCGCATCACCAGTGCGCCCTCGTTGGCGAACCGCTCGATCACGCCGTTGTACGCCTCCCACGCCTTGCCCGGGTTGCCCGCCTCGGCCCACAGGTCGCCCTGCGCCAGCCGCGCCGCCGACGCGAGATCCGGCCGGCTCTGGAACTTCCGCGCCGCCCAATCCCACAGGCGGCTCTGGGCTTCCGGATCCGGCTCGCCGCGGAACAGACCGGCGAGGATCTGCATCGCAAAGTCCGGCGCGGCGACGCCGCACGCCTTCAGGGCCGCCTCGCCCCAACTGGCCCGCTCCTTCGCCGACATCGCCCCGCCCGCCCCCAGCGCCGACGCTCGCAGCCACACGCGCTCATCGAATGGGCTCGCCCGCCCCGCCGCCTCCAGCATCGCCAGCGCCGACCCCGCGCCCGCCGCCCGCGGCGACACGCCGGAGTCACCGCCCACGCCCGCGAGCGCCGGCGGTGGCCATGCCCGGGCCGCCCGCCCGCCCGCGTCGTCGCCGCTGCCCCCACCTGCGCGACCGCCCAGCGCCGACGCGGACGCCGACGCTTCCAGCAGCACCTCCGCCGCATCGAGCAGCGCTACGCCCAGGCGCCGGTCGGCCTCGTCCGTCTCCGCCAGGCCAGCCGTCAGGCTGATGACGCCCTCGCTCACGCCCTCGAGCGTCTGCGGGTGCACGGCTCGCGCGACCAGGTCCTCGTACTGCCCGTCGCCCCGCCCCTCGCTGAAATCCCACCGACCGCTGTTCGAGAGGTACCCGACCCACGCGTGCCCCGAGTCCGCGCCCTGCGCCGACACCAACGCCGTCGGCACGCCGATTGATCGGCCGACCTCGCTGGCGAAGTACGCCTGCTCCTCGCACACCCCGCCGACACGCTTGATGTTCTGCAGCGTGTACCCGCCGGCCTTCTCGATCTTCTTGACGGCCCCGCGCTTGAAGTTGTCGGTGTCGTACGTGATCGTGTCGAACAGCCGCCCGACGGTCCGGTTGCCCGCGTGCTGCTTGAGCGCCCAGGTCATCTCGTCCCGCGAAACGTTGACGCCGACCATCCACGTCAGCAGTTCAACCGGCAGCGCGTCGGGCTTGAAGACCAGCTTCGCGTGTGCGTCGCGGAAATGATCGAACACCGCCGGCGCCGGCGCGCCGGGACCGGCGGTCTGATCCGTCGGGTGCCGCCGCGCCTGGTCGAAGACCACGCACACCGCCGCCGCCAGTTTCACGCCGCCGGTCCCGAGGGCCGCGTCGGAGAGGCGCCCCGGGTCGGCGGTTTCCAGCGCGCCCAGCACGCGGTACACGCCCGCGACATCATCCCCCGCCGCGCCGTCGGCGCCGCTCCCGCTCCGCACGCTCAGCGCCAGCGTCATCGCCAAGTTCGGGCTGGCGGCCAGCAGCGCCCGCAATCGCGGGGCAGAGTCCTGCGCGATCACGAGTTGCCGCGTCAGCCGGCGCGTCGCCGCGGACCGTGTCAGAAGGGCCGCGCCCGCGTCCTTCCCGCGCGTCGGGATCGGCCCGTACGCGACGGCCTGCGCGAAGATCCGGTCCGCCTCTTCGGCGAGTTTCGCCAGGCTCGTGTCCCCACCGCCCGACTTCGCCGACGCATCACCCAGGCGCGTCCACACGCTGTCAAGGGCCGCGTCGAGTTCCGCAATGAGCGACGGCCGCGTCGTCGCCGCGTCCGGCCTCGGCGACTTCGTGGCCTGAGCATGCACGGTCATCGCCGCGCCCGCGAGCACACACACCGCCGTTGCCGCGTGCAGCCACACCGGTCCGGTCCGCTGTCTCAACGCGTGCGCTCGCCGCGCGTCTGCTGTGTTCACCGGCGTCCTCCGCTGGGCCAAGCCCCACCTTCCTCCGAAATTCGCCAAGATACCCGGTGCCGCGGCGACCACCAAGAAACCCCCGGTCTTTCCACCGGCGTGCCAAGCTGGAGTCTGCGACGGAAGTGCTTGCACGATAAGCACTTGCGACGTATTTCTCAGGAATCCACAGCCCAACTTGCCGGTTATTCTTGATAAGACTATCTTTAAGTCCGATTCAGGCTCCGGCCTGGCGTGTGCTCAGGCCACTACTTCTGGGAGGTTGCCATCATGGTTCGCGAGCGTATTGACGGACGTGCGCATCGTCTTCCGGGTCTGGTTGTCGCGGCGGCGGGTCTGGGTATGCTGGGTATGTCGGCGTCCGCGGCCGAGTTGAACGCGGGCACGCTGGCCCTGGGTGTGGAACCGGCCGCGTCGGCCCCGGCTGCACCCGCCGAAGCCGCCGCGCCCGCCGCGGCGACCACCGCCGCCGCCCTGCCGCCCGCCGGCGAGTTTCTCTTCTCCAACGAACGCATTCACGGCGACCCCGAGATCCTCTGGCCGGGGTTCATCGCCGGGCTCCGCGGCTTCGAGCACTTCTTCGATCCCATCGGCAACCCCCTCTACTTCGAAACCCCCTTCATCAACACCTCCGCCCGCCTGCTCTACCTCCACCACGAGTTCGACGGGGACTCCCAGCTCCGCGGCGGCCGCGTCGACGTCTACGCCGTGCAGGCCCGCATCGCCGTCACCGAACGCATCGCCATCATCGCGACCAAGGACGGCTGGAGTCACCTCGAAACCGGCATCCTTCCCGAAGCCGGCGGGTGGAACGACATCGCCCTCGGGCTCAAGGCCGCCTTCTGGGTTGACCGCGAGAACGACTTCATCGCCACCGCCTCCTTCCGCTGGCAGTGGGGCAACGGCGACAAGGACGTGCTCATGGGCGGCGCCCAGGAACTCTCCCCCGGCATCACCGTCGCCAAGGGCTTCGGCGACCTCAAGTTGATGGGCAACTTCGTCTACCGCTTCGCCACCGACGGCAACAAGGGCAATGACGTCGCCCAGTGGGACGCCCACCTGGCGTATGACCTCTCCAGCGTCGGGCTCAAGGGCGTCGCGCCGATCCTCGAACTGCACGGCCTGCACTACATCACCGACGGCACCCGCTTCCCGCTCTCCGTCGGCGGGCTCGATTACACCAACCTCGGCTCCGCCGACGTCTCCGGCTCCAGCGTCGTCTGGGTCGGCATGGGCGCCCGCGTGAAGTTCACGCCCAACATCTCCGCCGGTGCGACCTACGAGATCGGCCTGACCAACCACGCCGCCGACATCATGCGTGACCGCGTCACCGTCGACGTCACGCTGACGTGGTGACCGAACCATCTCCCTCCCATCTTCACCGGCGGCGGTCCATCTCGGGCCGCCGCTGTTGTTGTTGTGGTTGTTGAATGAACGGAGGGGGGAGAAGCGAAGTGGCGGAGTGGCGGAGTGGCGAAGTGGCGGAGTGATCATCGCCGCTTCCCGCTTCCCGCTTCCCGCTTCCCGCTTCCCGCTTCCCGCTTCCCGCTTCCCGAATCCCGAATCCCGCCGCACAAAAAAAGGCCGGGCGCCCCATCACGGAGCGCCCGGCAGAAAGTTGCCCATTCTGGCTCTTGGCCCGCGTGTTACGGGCAGCCGCCCTGGAAGTAGTACTGCAGGAAGTCGAACAGGTCCTGCACGGTCAGCGTCCCGCTGGCGTTGGCGTCAGCCAGCGGCGAGTTGTTGAAGTACGCCTGCAGGAAGTCGAAGAGATCCTGCACGGTGATCACGCCGCTCTTGTTGAAGTCGGCGCGGCAGCAGGGCTGCGTCGGCGTGCCGGGGCACGTCAGCGCCGTGATCACAAACTGGCTGAACGGCAGGTTGCCGCACTGCGCCTGCGGGATCACGAAGCACGCCGCGCCCGCGCAGCACACGCCCGCAGGCTGCGGGCACGGGTTGGGCAGGCACGGGCCGGTGGCGATCTGGGCTTCGCCGATCAGGCACGGCCCGACACGGATGGCGCACGCGCCCGTCTGCTGGTTGCAGCACGTCACCGTCACCACCGGGCACGGGCTGGGCACGCACGCCGTCCCGATGCCCTGGAAGTCGCCCGCGCACTGGGCCGGCGCCGTCACGGCGCACGTCCCGTCGGGGAAGCAGCACGCCCCGCGGCAGACGACGGTGGCGCACGTCGACCCGAAGCCGATGAACGTGCCGTTGCACGCCGCCGGCCCGGGCACCTGGAGGCAGGTCCCATCCGGCAGGCAGCAGGCGCCCGAGGGCTGGGGGCAGGGGTTGGGCAGGCAGGTGGTGCCGATGCCTTGGAAGTTGCCGGCGGTGCACCCGATCGGCGGGGCGGTGAAGCACGACCCGTCCGGCAGGCAGCACGCGCCCTTGCAGGTTTCGGGCCCGCACACGGAGCCGAACCCGAGGAACACGCCGTTGCACGCCGTCGGCGAGGTCACCAGCACGCACGTCCCGTCCGGGCGGCAGCAGGCGCCGTCCTGCGGGGTCGGGCACGGGTTGGGCACGCACACGGTGCCGAAGCCCTGGAACACCCCGCCGCCCTGCACGCACTGCGCCGGGACGGTGAAGATGCCGCAGGTGCCATCGGGACGGCAGCAGGCGCCCTGATCGCAGTTGGTATTGGCGCACGACTGCGCGGGGTAGAAGGTCCCGCCGCCCTGGAGGCACTGGGCCTCGCTGGTCTGCACGCACGTCTGGTTCGGCGTGCAGCAGGCGCCGAAGGTGATGGGGCACGGGTCAACCCCGCACACCGTGCCGTCGCCGAGGTAGACGCTCGGCGACGGGCACTCGCCCGCGGTGGGCACCTGCACGCACGTCCCATCCGGGCGGCAGCAGGCCCCGCTGATCACCACCGCGCACGGGTCGGGCTGGCACGTGGTCCCGATGCCCTGGAACTCGCCCACGCACTGACCGGGCGCGGTGATCGTGCACGCGCCGTCGTTCGGGCAGCACGCCCCGCGGCACGGGTTGGGATTGCACCCGGTGCCCGCGCCGAGCCACAAACCGCCGGCGATATCGCAGTTCACGGCCAGACGGATCTGGCAGACCCCGTCCGGGAAGCAGCACGCGCCGAGCTCGGGCGCCGGGCACGGGTCCGGGATGCACAGCACGCCGTCGCCCTGGTACACGCCGCCTTGAGACAGGCAGACCGTCTGCGTCGGCGTGATGGAGCACAGGCCGCTGGGCAGGCAGCACGCGCCGCCCTGCGGCGGGCACTGGTCACAGGTCGAGCCGTTGCCGAGGAACGTGCCGTTGCAGGCGTTGGGAGCCGTCACCAGCGTGCACCCGGTGGCGAAGCAGCAGGCCCCGCCGGGGATGACGCCCACGCCGCGGAACGCGACGTTGGCGGGCGCGACGGAGAGCGAGACCGGCGCCGCGATGAACGCGCCGTTGTAGCCCGCGAGGTCATCAAGGCGGACGAGCTCACCGCCGCCCGCGGCGCCCGAGCCCCCGCGACGCGTGGCGAAGACGGCGATCGCCCCGCCCGGGACGGTGATGGCGGACACGCCGCGGAAATCGTCCGCGTTGCCGCCGACGACCCCGTTGAGCACCCACGCCCCGCCCACGAGCGAGAACTTGCTGAGCCCGACCTCGTCGTCGGCGATGTACAGCACATCATCGCCGGCGACCAGCGGGGTGGCGTCGACCAGCGAGAAGGCGAAGCGGCTGGACGAGCCGGCGGCGGGCAGCGCGTTGATCGGCGCCGGCCCGGGGAGCACGGCGAACGCCGCGGGCGGCACGGTGGGCAGCCCGGCGCCGACGGTGCCCAGCGAGATGGTGTTCCCGCCCGCGCCCGACTGCGTGCTGGCGAAGAGCTGCCCGCTGAAGATGTTGACCTGGCGCAGGTTGCCCAGCGTGGCGGGGGCGTTGATCTGCGTGGAGACGCCGGCGCCGAAGGTGGCGTATCGCACCCCGCCGGTCCCGCCGGTCATCCACAGGTTCACGCCGTTGTTGGTCGCGGCGGAGCGCGGGTTATTGCCGCCGGCGAAATCCGGGAACAGGCTGATGCCCGGCACGCCCGTGTTGATCGGGATGACGCCGACGGAGCGGTTGACCGCCGCGCCCGCGCTGCCCGGGAGCGCCGCCGCCGCGGGGATGGTGCTGTTGTAGCCGGTGATGACGACGAACTGCCCGCTGGGTGAGACGGTGAGCAGGCCCTCGCTGGTCGCCGTGCCGGAGGCGACGAGCTTCGGCGCTGCGCCGACGCTGTTGAGCGGGATCGACTGCACCAGCGCGCCCGCGGGCGTGTACTCATCGACGAACACTTCCGCGCCGGTGTTCAGCAGCCCGCCCGCCGACGGGCCCACGCGGTACACGACCACGTTGCCCGGCGAGATCGGCGCGGCGTTTGCCGCCCCGCCGCCCGCCGCCACCACCACCCCGGCCGCCACCCCGAGCCTGCTCGCGGCACGCCCAAGGGAACGACAACACGATGTCCAAGTCCTGCGCATCATCTGCAACCTGCCTTTCTGCTCCGAGCTCGCCATCCTCTTTCCCACAGCCGGACGCGTGGTCCGAACCACGGAGTGTCTACCGCGCGGTAACTTGGGATACAAGCCCCACCTCCGGATTTTCGGACCTGCCGTTTTCCAGCCGGTCAATCTTCACGCCGCCTGAGCGCAGCGGTCATGGTCAACCCGGGAGATAAAAGGAAAGCGGGCACCCCGAAACCGGGATGCCCGCGTGCAAGTCACTGAATGTGCCTCGGCCCGTGGCCTTCGGCCCTCAGCCCTTCCCGATTACCCAGCGCACCCGCCGGTGAACCAGGCGGTGAGGTAGTCGAAGATGGACTGGACGCCCGGGGCGCCGGCGCCGTTGTTGGTGAAGTCGGCCCGCGGCGAGCCGCTGAACCAGTCGGTCAGGTAGTCGAAGATGTCCTGGACGCCGACGACGCGGTCCTGGTTGAAGTCGGCCCGGCAGCAGGGGGCCGTGTTGACGCCGGCGGCGTTGCATGCGGCGCTGGCGACAAAGCGGGTGTAGGGCCCGGTGCAGGCGGCGGACGTCGAGGTCGCGCACGTCGAGCCGCGGCAGCAGATCCCGCTGGGCTGCGGGCAGGGGTTGGGCGTGCAGAAGGTGCCGATGCCCTGGAACACGCCGCCGGAGGTCGAGCAGGCGGCCAGCGTCTGCGTGGAGCAGGCGCCGCTCAGGCAGCAGGCGCCGGTGGGCTGAGCGCAGGCGGGGCTGGGCGGGCAGCTGGTGCCCACGCCGCGGAAGTCGCCCGAGCAGGAGGCCTGCGGGAGCACGAAGCACGTGCCGTCGAAGAAGCAGCAGGCGCCCTGGCCCGGCTGCGGGCAGGGGTTGGGAGCGCACGAAGTGCCGACGCCCTGGAACGTGCCGGTGCACGCGCCCGACTCGGTGACGGTGCACCCGCCGGAGGCGGCGCAGCAGGCGCCGGCCGTCGCGGTGCACGGGTTCGGCGAGCAGGCGGTCCCGACGCCCTGGAAGACGCCGGCGCAGTTGCTGGCGTCGGTGATGCTGCAGGTCCCGACCGCGGCGCAGCAGGCGCCGGTGGTGGGCACGCCGCCGTCGCTGATCAGCAGGACGAACTGGCCTTCGTCGGGGATGGCGGCGCCCTGGTAGCCGGCGATGCGGACGTAGTAGGTGATGCCGGCGCTGAGGGAGATGTCGGGCAGGAAGGAGGTCAGCCCGCTGCCAGGGCAGGGGGTCGTGTCGGCGGAGTCGTCGTTGCAGGCGATCGGGCTGGCGCCGGCGGAGGGGCAGGAATCGAAGAGGCTGATGGTGGTGTCGAACCCGACCTCGGAGCCGCACAGGTCGAAGGTGAACGTGCCCGAGGTGGCGGGGATGAAGCGGACGTAGATGTCGGCGCCGTCTTCGGCGCCCGTCGTGCCGCAGGCCGTCAGGTCGATGGAGATGGTGGTGCTGGCGTTGACGTTGGTCCCGGTGTAGGGCGAGTTGAGCGCGACCAATGTGTTGGTCGGGGTGCACTCGTCATTGATGGGGCGCGGCGGGGCGGGGCAGGTGTTGGGCGTGCACGTGCCGCCCGTGGACCACGAGTCGGCGCAGTCGGCCTGCGTGGTGATGCTGCAGTCGCCGCGGGGCGTGCAGCAGGTCCCGCTGACGGCGGTCGCGACCAGGATGGAGAAGGTCGAATCGTCCTCAAAGTCCGCGACGCGGATGAGAATCGTCTGCCCGGCGTTGAGCGTCAGCAGGTCGGAGGTGTTGAACTCGTCGGTGAAGTCGCACGAGAGCACGTTGGTGAACGAGCAGTCATCGGCGACGACCAGCGAGACAAAGCCGGCGTTGTCCGCGGTGGTGGCGACCTGGTAGTCGCCGGCGACGGGCGCGGTGAAGGAGAAGAACACGTCGGCGTCGGAGCCGGTGCAGAGGATGGCCGGGTCGATCGTCTGGGAGGCGAAGACCAGGGTGCCGGGGGTGGTGGTGCCCAGGGTCAGCGCGATCGCCGCGGTGCACTCGTCGTTCACGGGGCGCTGGGGCTGCGGGCAGGGGTTGGGGGAGCAGGCGGTGTCGGCGGTCCAGGTGCCGGTGCAGGCGGCCTCGAGCGTCGAGGTGCACACGCCGCGGGGGCTGCAGCAGGCCCCGAGGGCCGGCCCGCCGGTGGTGACGGTGAGGGTGAACGAGCCGACGGCGGCGCCGTAACCGGCGACGCGGACGGTGTAGGTCTGCCCGGCGGTCAGCGACAGACCCGGGATGAAGGACTGGGTGTTGAACTGGCCAACGCAGGGGACGGTCGCGGTGGAGTCGTCGTTGCAGGCCAGCACGTTGTTGCTGTCAGCCGGGCAGGACGAGTGCACGCTGAGCACGGTGTCGAACGTCGAGCCGCACAGGCTGAAGGTGTACGGGCCGGTCGCGGGCGGGATGAAGCGGTAGAAGACGTCGTTGTTCCCGCCGGCGGCGTCACCGGCCGGGCCGCAGAGCGTGCCGGGGCTGATGGTGAAGCTGGTGGTCGCGGTGTCGTTGGCGCCGTTGACGGGCACGCCGACGGTCAGCAGCGGGTTGGTGGGCCCGCAGTTGTCGTTGGTGAGGGCGACCAGCGGGGAGATGGTGACCGTGTAGGGGCCGGGGATGGTGGTCGTGCTGTAGGTGGCGACGCGGAGGATGTACGTGGTGCCCGCGGCGACGGTCACGGTGATGCGGGACTGCAAGCCGCACGCGTCGTCGTTGCACCCGCCGGCGACCTGAGTGCTGGCATCGACGGGGCAGGAGTCGGTGTGCAGGGAGAGGACGGTGTCGAAGTCCGCGCCGTTGCAGGTCTCGATGCGGGCCTGGCCGGAGAAGCTGGGCGTCCAGTACCAGTACGTGTCGACGCCGGTTTGAAGGCCGGGGCAGGACGTTGACGAGGCGTCGCGCGAGGCGCCGGTGAGGTCACCGGACACCGAGCCGCCGACGGGCGGGATGGTGAAAGACGCCCGGTCGGTCCCGCAGTTGTCATTGGCGGGCTGGGCCAGGGCCGAGCCGGCCAGAAGCCCGACGGCCATCGCCGCGCAACAGGCCAGCACACGCGCACTACCGCTTGATCGCATGAATGCACCTCGTCTTTGCCGGGGAGAGGGAGGACGACCGAGCCGTACCGCCGCGTTCCCGATATGACCACGACCACGACCACACCGTCGAACGGGGCGACCCGTCCGAGTGGAGAGCCCCGTGAGCACGGGGCGTTGATCACCACTTTCTTCAGAGTACCGCGCCGTCCGCAGGACGCAAGCCGTGTTGAGTTACAAATCCAATACGGTTATCTGGTTACGCCTCGGTGGGTGCGCTGTCTGAGGTCGCGGGGGCGGGCGCAGCGTCGTTGGACGGGTTGACCGGTGCGCCGCCGGACGCCGGCGGCGCGGAGCGCCCCGACCGGGCCGTCTTGACGCGCCCCATGAGGCGCTTGGGCGGGAGTTTGCTGGGCACAACGCCCCCCGGGAAGCGGGCCGCGTCGAGCTGGCCCGCCGTCTGCGTCTGCGCGGGCGGGGGCTCGGCGTTGATGAACCGGCTCATCGGTTTGGCGTTGGCGACGCGCCGGGCGTCGGCGTCGCGTGCGGCCTGCACGTCCGCCGGGAGCGGGCCCGGCACAAAGTCCGGATAATCCAGCTTCGGGATCTCCGCGTTGATGAGCATCTCGATCTCGGTCAGCAGCGGGCCCTGTTCCGGGGTGACGAGCGCCCAGGCGACACCGTCGCGGCCAGCCCGGGCCGTGCGCCCGATGCGGTGCACGTACAGGTCCGGGTCTTCCGGCAGGTCGTAGTTGACGACGTGGGTGATGCCTTCGACGTCGAGCCCGCGGCTGGCGAGGTCTGAGGCGATGAGCACCTTGAGCTCACCGGCATGCAGACGCTCGATGACCTTGTTGCGCTTGCCCTGGTGCATGTCGCCGTGGATCGCCAGGGCGTCGATGCCCTTGCGGGCGAGGTATTCCGTGAGGTTGTCCACGGTGCGCTTGGTGCGGCAGAAGACGATGGTGAGGGCCGGCTCCTCGTGCGTGAGCAGGTGGAGCAGGAGCTGCTTCTTGTCCCACGGCTGCACGGGCAGGTGGAACTGCCTGACCATGGCGACGGTGAGCGCGCCCGCGGTGGCGACGATCTTCTCGCAGTCGTTCGCGTAGGAGCGTGCCAGGCTCTCGATCTCGGGCTGCAGGGTCGCGGAGACGAAGATGGTCTGGCGGCTCTGCGGGCAGGAGGAGAGGATGCGCTTGATGTCGTCGCGGAAGCCGATGTCGAGCATGCGATCGACTTCGTCCAGCACGACCATGCGCACGTTGCGATAGTGCATGTACCCGCGTTCGACCATGTCCATGACGCGGCCGGGCGTGGCGACGACGATCTCGGGGCCCTTGGAGAGGAGCTTGGCCTGGGTGTTGATGTTCTGCCCGCCGTAGACGGGCAGGACGTTGAGCCCGGTGTGCCGGCCGAGCTCGCGCAGGTCGGTGCAGACCTGGATGGCGAGTTCGCGCGTGGGGACCAGTAGGAGCACGGCGAAGGGGACGCCGGGCGGGCAAAGGGAGAGGAGCGGGAGGCCGAAGGCGGCCGTCTTGCCGGTGCCGGTCTTGGCCTGACCCAGCACGTCCTTGCCGGAGAGGATGATGGGGATGAGGCGGGCCTGGATGGAGGTGGGGTACTCGAAGCCGGCTTCGGTCAAGCCGCGAACGACTTCGGGGCTGAGCCCGAGTTCGTCGAAGCGGGTGCCGCGTTCGAAGATCTCCTCGTAGGCCTTCTGGTTGGCGCTGCGGCCGTCGTTGGTCTCGGGTGCGGCGGGAGCGGGCGCCGGCTTGCTGGAGGGCGGCCTCGGGGCCGGCGGGGGCGCGTCGAACGCGTCGGCGTCGGCGGGTGCTTCGTCGCTGAAGGCATCGACGGGGGCGTCGGGCGCGATGGGCGGGCGGGCGTCATCACGGCGCTGGCCGCGACCGCCACGGCCGCCGCGACCACCACGACCGCCTCGGCCGCCGCGACCACGGGGAGGGCGCGGGGCGTCGACGTCGGTGTCGGGCCCGTCGGTGATGGGGGCGTCAACCAGCGGCTCGTCGGCGGGGGCGTCGAAGGGCGCAGTGAAGGGGGGGTCGACGGGACGGTCGGCGTCGAAGGACGGGCGCTGCGGCGCGGCGGCCGGGCGCGGCGTTTCCGGGTAGCCGCGGTCCGGGCCTTGGCGGGATTGCGGCGGGCGGGACTGGGGGGGCCGTTCTTGCGGGGGCCGATCTTGCGGAGGCCGATCTTGCGGAGGCCGGTCAAACTCGGCGGGGCCGGAGCGGTCGTAGCCGCGGTCGAGATCGCGGGACTGGCCGCGGCTTGGGCCGCGATCGAAGCCGCGTTCGGGTCCACGATCGAACCCGCGGTCATCGCGGCGGTCGGGCTGGCGTTGGGCGGGACCGGCGGGGGGCTGCGGTCCGCGCATGCTGGGGCCGGGCTGGCTGGGGCCGGGCTGATCGGAACGGGACGGCGGGAGCGGGGCCTGACCGCGCGATGGCGGCGGGGCACCCGGGCCGGACCAATCGCGCTGGCGCGGGGCGTCGCGGTACGGAGGCTCGCCGCGGCCTTGGCCCTGCGCAGGACCATGCGAGGGACCTTGCGACGGGCCCTGAGCAGGACCGCGAGACTGCGGCGGACGCTGGGCCGGCGGAGCGCCGGAGCCGCGGGCGTCGCGCGGGTCGCGTGACCACTGATCACGCGGCGGCTGCGGCTGACCCCACGACCCGCCGCCTCTTGACTGCGGGCCGGTTGACTGCGGGCCGGCCGGACGCTGGCCGGGCTGATTCGGGTAGGGCTGCTGGCCGTAGGGCTGATTCGGATAGGGCCGGTTTTGATAGGGCTGATCGGGGCCCGGGTAGGGCTGCTGGCCGTAGGGCTGGTTGGGGGAGGGCGGCTGCGGACGCTGGCCTTGGGGGCGGTCCGGGTACGGCCGACCCTGCGGCGGGGCGCCCTGCGGACCGCGTCCCTGATCGCGACGCTGGTCGGGGCGGCCCTGATCAGCACGACCGTGTTCCGGGCGGCGCTGGTCGGACCAGCCCTGTTCGCGGCGCGGGTCGGGGCGATCTTGGGGCGGGCGATCTTGGGACGGGCGATCCTGATACGGGCGTTCTTGGTACGGGCGTTCCTGTGGCGAGCGGGACTGCGGCTGACCTTGGGGGCCGCGGCCGCGCGGCGGCTGATCTTGCGGCCGATCACCCTGTTGCGGCCGACCCTGCTGCGGCTGGCCCCGCTGGGGTTGGAACTGCTGAGGCTGGTTCTGTTGAGGCTGGTTCTGTTGAGGCTGGTTCTGTTGAGGCTGACCCGGCTGCGGTGCGCGGCCCTGGGGCGGCGCGGGCGGGAACCCGCCGCGGGCGGGGGGCTGGTCGGCGCCGTAGCCACGATCGGGCTGGCGGCTGCGGGTGTCGGGGCGCGCGGGCTGGGGCGCGGGGGCCGCAGGGCCTGAGCGCTGCGGACCGCGGTTGTCGGGGCCGGCGTGGGCGTGCCCGTGGGTGGGCCCGTGGGTGGGCGGGTCGGCGTGCGGGCGCTGCTGGCCCGTCGGCGGGCGCGGCGCGGAGCGCGGGGCCGGCTCGATCGCGGGCGGGATGGCCGGCGCGGGGGTGTGGGCGGGCGTGTGAGCGGGACTGTGGGCGGGGCTGTGCGTGGGGGCTTGCGCCGGTTGGCTGGGGCGCTGGGCGGCTGGCTGAGAGCGGCCGCGGGGCGCGCGGGGGGCGGGTGCGGGGGCCTGCTGGGGCTGGTCGGCCTCAGGCGGGCGGGTGTCGGGGGCGCTGGCGCTCGGCGCGGGCTTGGCGGCGCGGCGGGTGGAGACCTTGCGGGCGGGGCCCTCGCCGGCGGCCTTCATTTCCGGGGGCTTGCTGACGCGTGGGGGGCGCTTGGAGGCGGCCCCGCCGCGGGACGAGGTGCGCTTTTTGCTGGCCCCGGAGCGCGCAGAGCCGGCGCTGGCGCCGCCTGCGGGGTGATCGGCGGAGGAGCCGGAGCGGGAGGTGTCGGACTTTTGGCTCTTGCCGCGGGGGCGGGTGCTCATCGAAGAAGAAATCTCAGGGGTGAGGGGAATGATCCCGTTCTGGGGATCCTCGCAGGCCCGGGCGGTGGGAATGGTCCACGGCTTGGGCGAGGAAGAATGAAGGTTGATCGTAGTGTCCGCTGCCCGTCGATACAAGCAGGCATCTTGGCCGCGGGCGGCGGGCGTGCGTACAGCCTGTCCGAGCGGGGCAAGAGCGACCACCAGGAACGACTGACGTGCCGACGAGCCGACTGGACATTGACCTTGCCGCGATCGAGCGGAATCTCCGGGTGCTGCGGGAGGTTGTGGGCGCCGACGCCCCCGCCGCGGGCCCGGCGAGCCCGGGAAGCCGGCGTTCGGGCGTCAGCGTGTGCGCGGTGCTGAAGCAGGACGGGTACGGCGTGGGGGCGGCCCGGGTGGGCAAGCGCCTGGCGGCGGCGGGGGTGGACGCGTTCAGCGTGTACACGCTGGAAGAGGCGCGGGCGCTGGCGGAAGCCGTCGCCAGCGTGCCGATCCTGGTGCTGATGCCCATCTTCTCGATCGATCGGCAGGACCCGCTGTACCGGCACGCGGCGAGCGGGCGGGTGCACGTGACGGTGCACGGGGCGGACCAGTTGACAGCGCTGAGCGAGACTGCGTCGCGCTTAGGCGTGCCGCTGCCGGCGCACGTGCAGATCGACACGGGCCTGGCGCGCGGGGGCGTGACGCCGCCGCTCGCGGGGCGGCTGGTAGAGCGCGTGCTGGCGGCGCCGATGCTGCGCCTGGCTGGGATGATGACGCACTTCGCCTCGCCGGGGAGCGACGACGCGTTCACGCGGGAGCAGGCGCGCCTGTTCCGCGAGACGGTGGAGCATGTGAAGCCGGCGATCAAGTCGGCGCTGGCGTCCGGGCCGACGCGGATCCCGATCGGCGCGACGGCGCTGGGGCCGGGGTCGGGGGGGTCGACGCGGCCGCAGCAGGACATCGCGCTGCACGCGGCGAACAGCGTGGCGACGTTCCGGTCCAAGGCGCTGCACGGGTCGATGGTGCGGTGCGGGCAGTCGCTGCTGGGATATTTGCTGGAGGATGGGGAAGGGACGGACGGGTTCGAGTTCGCGGCCCAGGCGCGGTCGCTCGAGCCGAGCGTGCGGTGGACCAGCGGGATCGTGCATGTCGCGGAGATCCCGGCGGGGTGGTCGGTCGGGTATGGGTCGACGTGGCGGGCGCCGCACCGGGCCGACGGGCGGAGCACGAAGATCGCGCTGGTGCCGGTGGGATATGCGGACGGGTACCCGCGGCATCTGGGCGGCCAAGGCGGCGGCGGGCCGGGGTGGGTCGGGCTGACGGGACGCGCGTGGGACCGCCGCGCGGGCGAGGATGAAACGCCGGGCGACAAGGCGAGCGCGATGAAGATGGTGTACGCGCCGGTCGTCGGGCGCGTGAGCATGGACCAGATCACGGTGGACGTGACGGACGTGCCGGAGGTGTACCTGCGGCCGGCGCCGAGCGCGCACGCGGGGAACGAGCACGTGCTGGCGGAGGTGGAGTTGTACGGGCGTGTGCGCGGGGCGCCGAATTACTTGCCGCGGCTGGCGGCGGAGGCGGGGAGCATTACGCACGAACTGCTGTGCCGCATCAGCCCGCGCGTGGAGCGGGTGTACCGCCTGCCGGCGTCGCAGCCGGAATCGGCGCAGCCGGTGCGGTTCCCGGCTGGAGGGGCGGGGGGGGCGGGGCCGACGGTGACGACGAAGACGGGCGGGGCGGGCGGGGGGCTGGGGAGTGCGGCGGTGGCGCGGTAAGCGGAGTGCCCGCCGCAGCTTTGCTGGGGGCACCCGTTCCGAACTGCGTGCGTACAGGTGAGGAGAAGTGGGGTGGATGCGCGCAGGGCCGGAGGCGGACGTGGCTGAGCAGATTGCGCCGCAGCTCGGCCTGGCGGTGCTGCTCACCGTTGGCGGGTTCGCGTGGATTCTAACGACGTCCAGCGATGAGTGGTTCGTGACGTTTCCGTTCGCAATCGGGCTCGCCGCGGCTTGCTGCATGGACGCATGGCGTCGAGCTTCGCGAGAGCAGCGCATTCATCGCGTGGCCCCGGTGATCGTGTTCATCGTGTTTGTTTGTAGTTGGGTTGTGGCGGCGGTTCGAGCGCGCGGGTGAGGGCGGTGCTCTGCGCTGTGTAGCCTGCGTCGGCGGCCGCTCGCCGCGGCGAGGTGCTCGCGGAGAATGGGGAGGTCGTTCACGTGACTCAAGCAGCATTGTCGCGCTGCAAGTGGTTGTGCCGCGTGGGGCTGGTGATGATCGTGGCGTGTATTGCTTGCGCCACGCTACAGGGCGGGCACCCGGACTGGGGCGCGGAAGGGTACATGTTTCGCTGGGGCAGCAAGCCGTTTGCGGTTGAGCGCAGAGTCTGGATCATCGGCACCGTGTTTCAGGCCATCGGCCTCGCCGGGTTCGTGACTCTTCTGAGTGGCAGCGTTTGGTATGGGCTGAGCGGCGCGTCTGCGAGTGATGCGAGATGAGTTCTGGCTCGCGAGAAGCGTGATCACCGGGCCTTCGGCGCGGGATCTAGCCACGCGAAAACGGCGCGGCCAGTTCCAACCCGTCATACGCCAAGTGAATGTTCTCCGGCAGTTCCGCGTCGACCTCGGCGTGCGCGAGATCGTGGGCGATGTGGATGAAGTAGGTCGTGCGCGGGGTGCACTGCTCGGCGACGCGGAGGGCCTGGTCGAGGGTGAAGTGGGTTGGGTGGTGGCGGCGGCGGAGGGCGTCGAGCACGAGCGTCGAGAGGCCGCGGAGGTGGCGCCAGGATTCGGGCGGGATCGCCGAGACGTCGGTGCACCAGGCGAAGGGGAGCACGTGGGCGTGGTCGGGCGCGGGGTTGCCGGGGGGCGTGAAGGCGGCGGGCGCGGCGCGGTCGAAGCGGAAGCCGAGGATGGGCAGGCGGCCGTGGAGCAGGCGGATGGGCGTGATGCGCAGGCCGAAGAGTTCGATCGGGGTGTCGGGTTCGATCAGGTGCGGGATGAGCGTGGCGACGAAGGAGTCGTTGACGTTGTTGTGCCGGTCGAAGACGTGCTGATAGACGCGGCGGAGGTGCTCCATCGTGTGCGGTTCGGCGTAGACGTCGACGGGGCCTTTCTGGACGACGTTGAAGCGGCGGACTTCGTCGAGGCCGAAGGTGTGGTCGACGTGGTTGTGCGTGAACAGCACGGCGTCGCAGCGCTTCAGGCCGGCGCGGAGGGCCTGCTGGCGCAGGTCCGGCGAGGCGTCGATCAAGATGGTGCGTTCACGCCCCAATGGGTCGGTGAAGACGACGGCGGCGCTGGTGCGAAGACGCTGGTCGCGCGGGTCCGGGCTGGTGCAGACAGAGCAGTCGCACCCGATGGCGGGCACGCCGGCGGAAGTGCCCGTGCCGAGGAACAGCAGACGCATGGCGGGAGGTTAGGGTGGGGGGAGAGGCACTGGGCACCAGGCACCGGGCACCAGGCACCAGGAAAACGGGTGCGGCGACGATTGGAAGGGGACTCACGCCCGAGCATGCTTGAGCGCGGGCACGGTGGCTGCTTCTTTCCCTGGTGCCCGGTGCCTGGTCCCCGGTGCCTCTTCCTGTCGACTCCCACCAGTGCCCAGTGCCTAGTGCCCAGTGCCTCTCTTCAGAAGCACGGCGCGAACCAGTTGGAGAGGAAGTCGAAGACGTCCTGCACGCTGACCTGGTTGTCGAGGTTGACGTCGGCGCGGCAGCCGACGTTGATGGTGCGGAAGGTCTCGGCGACGACGTTCGGGCCGCCGGGGTGGGTGCGGACGCTGGAGACGACTCGGAGGCGGAGCGTGTACGGGCCGGGCGTGAGTGAGCTGGCGGCGAACAGGCCCAGGAAGTTGTTCGCGACGGGCGTGGTGCCGGTGGCGATGGTTTGCCAGGGCCCGGCGCTGGCGGCGAAGTCGAGCGTCCAGGACTCGAGCGTGGGGCTGAGGGCGTCGCCGACGATGGGGGCAAAGCCGCGGATGAACGCGGCGGGCGCGGGGGCGGAGATCGCGGCGGTGACGGGGCGGCGGTCGACGGTGATGAGCGATTCGGTGATCTGTTCCGTGCCGCACACATTGCGGACCACGGCCCGGATTTCGAGCGGGCCGTTGGGGAACGGGGCGAGGTCGATGTCGGCGGCGACGAAGGAACTGCGGGGCGTGATGGCGGTGGTGGTCCAGTCGCCGCCCGGCGTGCGGTACTGGATGGCGGGGAGGACGATGCCCTCGCAGGAGACGCCGCCGCTGGCGGTCAGCGTCAGGCGCTGCGACAAGGCTTCGAATGGGGAGAAGCCGAGGAACTGCGGGGCGGGGTTGGCGGTGCCGGAGAGGGTGACGGAGGTGAGTGCGGTGGCGGAGGCGGCGGCGCCGCGGACGGTGAGGCGGAGGAAGTAGGTGCCGGCGGGCAGGCCGTTGGTGTTCCAGAAGTAGAGCGGGCCGTTGGTGACGGGCGTGGTGCCGGGGTTGGAGCCGATGGTGATCCAGGGCCCGGAGCCGGGGGTGGTGGAGTATTCAAGGGTGTCGCCGGCGTACTCGGTGGGGACGGTGTCGCGCGAGGTGCCGGTGATGGTCACCAGGTCGCCGGGGCAGACGCAGCGGGCGGGCGTTGGGGCGGTGATGCTGGCGACGGGCGCGGCGAGCGCCGGGACGGCGGCGAGGGCGAGCGGGGTGAATGGGGAGAGCGCGGTGACGGCCCGGGCGGTGAGTCGGTACGACATCGCTGGTCCTTGGCAACCCCCGTCGCCCGTGCAGGACCGTACCGCAGGAACGGGGGATCGGCCAGCAAAGTTGGCCGGGGGTGGCTTGTGCCGGGCTAGGGCTGGGGCCAGGGCTAGGGCTGGGCGAGGCTGAGGATGATGATGAGAATGGAGAGCACGACGCCGTTGTGGATCATGTGGGCGACGACGCAGGGGATGAGCGAGCCGCGCCACTCGCGGATGAAGGCGAAGGCGACGCCGAGCGTCCCGACCATGATGAGGCCCTGGATGACGTAGCCGTGCATGACGGCGAAGGCACCGGCGGAGGCGATCGCGGCGAGGGGGATGACCCAGCGGCGGCGGAGGTGCCGGTAGAGGGCGCCGCGGAAGATGGACTCTTCGACGATGGGGGCCCAGAGGGTGGCGAGGAGGAAGACCAGACCGATGATGATGGGGCTGCCGCCACCGATGATCTCGGTGACGCGGTTGCCTTCGGGGACGGGGGGCTCGCCGCCTTGGAGTTGGCCCAGGATGTACATGAGGATGACGACGACGACGGCCATGGCGAAGTAGATGGGGAGGGTGGCGAGATAGCCGGCGATGCCGGCGAGGATCTCGCGGAACAGGCCGCGGGGCGCGTGCCAGCCGCTCTGGGCTTTCCAGTCTTGCCAGCGCACGCCGCGGACGCAGGGCCAGAAGATGGTGGCCAGCAGGAGCCATTGCCCGGCGAGGGACGCGAAGCCGAGCCAGGGTGCTTGGGGAAACGCGTTCCCGAGGGCTTCGGTGATCAGTTTGAGGGCGAGGAAGCCGGCGACGAAGATGATCACGGTTTCCAGCCAGACCCAGTGTGGCGGGCCCAGGGCGGGTTCGGAGCCGGGGATCGGCGCGACGAAGCGCGGGCGCATCTTGCGGTAGTTGATGGCGGCGATGAGCAGGAGCACGCACCCGACGAGCGTGCCGGCGCCGGCGAGCAGCACGCCGCCGGTCATGGTGAGGAGCATGAGCGTGCCATCGCGCTGGGCTTTGGTGCGGACGGGGGCGGCGGGGTCGGGGAAGGAGAGTGCGAGGTCGGCGAACCAGCGGTGTCGATCGCGGAGGGCGGTGCGCTGGGCGTCGTCGATGGGGACCGGGGGCGTGGCGTAGATGTTCTTGAGGGCCGCGATGTCGGCGCGAAGGGGGGAGTCGGGCGTCAGAGTCGTGTCGGATTCGACCAGGGCCAGGCGCGCGAGGGCGGCGTCGGGGCCGATGACTTCCGCGGCGATGATGGCGACGCGGACGCGGTCGGCGGCGGGGAAGGGCGTGGTCCGCGACTTGGGCGGGTTGCTCGGACTGATCGGGCCGCCCATCGGGTTGGCGGGCTCCCACCCGACGAGCGAGTCGGCGACGCCTTGCAACATCGGGGCGCTCGGGCCGAGTGTCGGCTTGCCGGCGATGCCCAGTTTGCCGACCAGCACCAGCGTGTCGTCGGGGGCAGGGACGGTGGCGCCGGTGGCGGCGGTGCGGCGGGCGTCGAGGTTCGGCGACTCGGGCCGCTGCATCACGACGACGGCGCCGATCAGGACCACCAGCAAGGTCCACAGCCACCACGGGGTTCGGCGCGGGGCCGCGTGAGGCGACGTCCGGGGGTCGTACGGGTTCGGCGAGGGAGTGTGGGGGGGGACGTCGGGCATCGGACAATCATCGGCCAGCGGAACGGGGGGCGGCGAGACGGGCGGGGCGGGGTGCGGGTTGACTGGCGGCGGGTGGATCCGTACCGTTTCGACCCGCCCGGTCTGGATGATCGGGCCTTTCGGCAAGTTTGTCGGCGCACGCGGATGGGATCCGCCGCGTCGGCCCGCCCCGCCCGGTAGGCGGCGTACCCCCCTGCACGGCCCCGCGCCTCAAAGCGCGGTCAGTCAGTGTGGGCCGACTCGTCGACGCACGTTCGGAGTGTTCATGTCTCGCCGCCAAACTTATCTCGCCACCCCGCAGACTGTCCCGAGCAAGACCTGGCGCGTCGTTGACGCGACGGACATCCCGCTCGGGCGGCTGGCGGTCGACGTGGCCAACGTTCTGATGGGCAAGCACCGCCCGGAGTACACGCCCCACGTGGACTGCGGCGACTATGTCGTCGTCGTCAACGCCCAGAAAGTGGCGATGACCGGCAACAAGGCGGAGCAGAACTTCAAGCAGCGCTATTCCCGGCACCCGGGCGGGCTGAAGGAAGAGTCGTACGCGAGCCTGCGCGACCGCCGCCCGGACCAGCTCATCGAGGACGCGGTGCGTCGCATGATGCCGAAGAACCGGCTGGCGCGGCACATGCTGAAGAAGCTGAAGGTGTACCCGGGGGCCGAGCACCCGCACCAGTCCAACCAGCCCGTGAAGATGGAACTGTAAGTTCTGAGTTCCGAGCGTCCGCCCGTCGAGACCCGCCCGTTTTCTGATCTGATTTCCGACTCTGGCCAACTGATCTCACACCCATGTCCACTCTGAACCTCTCCGGCACGAACCCGAACCCGCTCAATCCCGCCCAGGATCCGTCGTCGCTGGCGCCGACGATCACGGGTTTGTCGACGGTGAACCCGCTGACTACGGCCCGCCCGCAGCAGATGCAGCGGAAGCAGCGCGTCGCGAAGGAGTCGAAGAAGGGGTGGTGGTGGGGGACGGGTCGTCGCAAGCGTGCGGTGGCGCGGGTGCGGATCAAGCCGACGGGCGAGGGGAGCGGGACCGTCCGCGTGCAGATCGGCGCGGACAAGTTCAAGACCGTTGAAGAGTACTTCGCCGAGCTGCGCGACCGCAACGACTGCGTCGCGCCGCTGCAGGTGACCAACACGCTGGGCAAGCTGGACGTGGTCGCGAAGATCGCCGGCGGCGGGTACATGGGCCAGGCCCAGGCCCTGCGTCTGGGCATCGCCCGGGCCCTGCGGGACTATGACCCGACGATGGAAGACGCGCTGCGTGCCGCCGGGTACCTGACCCGCGACGCCCGCGAGGTCGAGCGTAAGAAGTACGGCCAGGCCGGCGCCCGTCGCCGCTTCCAGTTCTCGAAGCGCTAAATCGAACACACGCGGGGCCGGCTCGTCGGCCTTGCGGAACGAGTGCATCACCGAAACCGCCGTGCGATTCGCACGGCGGTTCGGCGTTTTGCGGCACGTCTTCGCACGCGCGGGCGGCTTGGCGGGGCGTGCCGTGCGCAGGGTGGCGTGTACACTTGGGTGTCGATGTCGCACACGCACGAGGATTCGGCGGCGGCCTTTGACGAACCCGGCGCGCTGGGCGGCGATGGCGCGCCCGCACGCGGGACGGTGGATGACGCGGGGGCGACGATGACGGCGACCGAGGGGACGACGCCCGAGCCGAGCAGTTCCGACATGGCGCTGGCGGCGATGGTGCTGGCCAGCGCCGAGCGGGCGCGGCGTCGGCGGCGGGTGCTGCGGTGGGCGGGGATCGGGCTGGCGGCGTGCGGGGTGTTCGCGTGCGGGGTCCTCATCGGCGGGGTCGTGCTGGCCCGGCAGATGCCGAGTTGGTACCAGACGCTCGACCCGCGCGACCCGCTGGTGATCGCGTCGGCGCGGCGGATCGAGAACGCCGTCGCGACGGCGCTGACGCGGATCCGGACGACGCCCGCGGCGAGCGGCGGCGGGGGATCGGGCGGACCGGCGACGCCTTCGACCGAGATGTTTACGCTCGCGCTCAGCGCGACGGACGCAAACGCGTGGCTGGCGGTGCGGCTGCCGGGGTGGCTGGCGCACGAGTGCGACCCGCCGATGGACTGGCCCAGCGAGGTGTCGGGCGTGCGCGTCGGGTTCGACTCAGGTCGGATTCACATGGGCGCGGGGCTGGCGGGGGGCGAGGGCGGGCACGGGGCAGAGGCGGAAGCGGGCTCGCCGCGGGTGCTGACGGCGTCGGTGCGGCCGCAGTTTGCGGATAACGGGGCACTGTGGACGCCGGCGACGTCGATGGGGATCGGGCGGCTGTCGATGCCGGCGGGGCTGGTGCTGCGCGGGACGGGGCTGGATACCAACTCGCCGGAGCAGATGCCGGCGAGCGTCGCGGAGATGTCGCAGACGAAGGACGTGATCGCGGCGCTGCGCGGTCAGCGGCCGACGCTGAGCCAGCCGATCATCCGCATCGGGGACGGGCGGCGGATCCGGCTGGTGGCGATCGAGGCGCGGGACGGGAAGTTGTACATCACGTGCCAGCCGCTGATGGTGGCCAGGTAGGGGCGAGGGGCGAGAGGTTAGGGGCGAGGGGGAGGAGCCCCACGCGGAGCCCCACGCGGAGCGTGGGGGTACCCGGGACGAAGGGGCGAGAGGTCAGGGGCGAGGGGCGAGCGTCTCGCGCGGGGCGTGTGGGGTCTTGGTCAGTTGCCGGCGGTGTAGACGATGTCTTCGAAGGCGCCGCCGAGGAGGGGGTCCTGGTTGGCGGTGAACTGGAGTGCGCCGCTGGCGGCGGTCTTGCCGCCGCGGGAGTCTTTGGCGAGGAAGACGCCGGGGCGGCCTGCGGAGTGGAGGATGACGGTGCCGCGGGCGGCGGTGGGTGTGACGGGGGAAGTGGTGCTGGGGAAGGCGGGGTTGCCGAGCAGGACTTCGAGGTTGCGGATGCGGTTGGCGACGGTGACGGAACTGCCGAGGAGGCTGTCGTTGTTGTTGTTCAGGCCGGTCTTGCCGAGGCGCTGGGAGTTGAGGAAGGCGAGGTTGGAGTTGAGGTAGAAGCGGGCGGCGTCGGTGCCGCCGGCGCCGGTGCCGGAACTTTCGCGGGCGAAGGGGCTGCCGGCGCGGGCGGCGGGGTTTTGCGACCAGGCGAGGATGGGCTGGCCGAAGGGGTCGACCAAGACGGGCATGCGGGCGTGGTCGGACGCACCGCCGGAGGCGCGGCTGCCGGTGGTGCCGCCGCCGCCGGGGGGCGGCGGGGCGTCCTGAGCGCGGAGAAGTTTGCGATCGGGGCGGAAGTACTGCGCGACGGTGACGCCGGGGGTGGCTTGGGTATCGGCGCCGATGAGTGAGACGTCGACGCGGACGGTGCCGTTCTGGGCCGAGTCGGACGGGCCGGCCTGGATGACGGTGGGGGAGAGCGCCACCGAGGATCCGACGATGCCGCCGGAGAGGTCGAGCATGAGATTTTCCATCTCGGTGAACTGACGGGCGGCGTTGTCCGCGGAGCCCATGAGGCCCTGCGTGAAGTAGCCGGGCGCGCGGCGCTTATCGACCTGGAACTGGCTGATTGCGCTGGAGAGGCTGGCGAGCAGGGCCTGCGTGGAGGCCTTGCGAGCGGCGTTGCGGGCGCTGGCGACGACGGGGATGACGATGCCCAGGACGATCGCCAGGATGGCGAGCACGGTGAGCATCTCGACCAGCGAGAAGCCGCGGCCGCCCGACGCGCGGGGCGCGGGGAGGCGGCGGGAGTGGACGAGCGGTGTGCGAGCGCCGTGGGTCATGGGAACTCCCGGGGGTCAAGGATCTCTGAGACGATACGCGGAATTGGGTGTCAGGGATTCCCGCACGGGGTCGGGATCTGGCGGGCGCTCGGGGAAGTGGGGGCCCGGCGCGGCGGGTGGTTGGGGCGTTGTTAGACTCTTGTCGCATGCTCTTGCTGATCCTGGTCATTCTGCTGGCGGGCAACGCCGTGTTCGTCATGGCGGAGATGGCCATGGTGTCGGCGCGGCGGGCGCGGCTGGCGGCGCGGGCGGAGAAGGGGGACGTGAAGGCGGCGGCGGCGGTCGCGCTGATGGACCGCCCGAACACGTTTTTGTCGACGGTGCAGATCGGGATCACGCTCATCGGGATTCTGATGGGCGCCTTCGGCGAGGCGGCGATCGCGGAGCAACTCGAGAAGCGGCTGAGCGCCGTGCCGCAGGTGGCGCCGTATGCGCGGGGCGTGTCGCTGGCGGTGACGGTGCTGCTGTTGACGTACGCCTCGCTGGTGTTCGCCGAACTGGTGCCCAAGCGTCTGGCGCGGGCGGCGCCGGAGACGCTGTCGTCGTGGTTGGCGGTGCCGATGACGTGGATCTCGCGCTTCGCGGCGCCGGCGGTGTGGGTGCTCAGCGCGAGCACGGAACTGCTGGTGAAACTCGTCCCGCTGCGCACGCCGGAGCAGGACAACGAGGCGGAGGAGGAGGTCAAGGCGCTGATCGCGACGGGGGCGGAGCAGGGCGTGTTCCACGAGGGCGAGCGCGACCTGGTGGAGCGGGTGTTCAAGATGGGGGATCAGAAGATCCGGGCGTTGATGGTGCCGCGGACGGATATCGATTTTCTGCGTGCGGACGACACGCTGCAGCGGGTGCGGGTGGTGCTGGCGACGACGAGCCACTCGCACTATCCGATCTGCGAGACGAGCCTGGACGACTTGGTGGGCGTGGTGCACGTGAAGGACCTGGTGCGTGCGGGGATCTTGTCGGACACGGTGGACCTGCGGGCGCTGGCGCGGCCGCCGTTGTTCATTCCGGAGAGCACGCCGGCGATCAAGGTGCTGGATCAGTTCCGGACGTCGGGGAAGCACATCGCGTTCGTGGTGGACGAGTACGGGTCGATGCGCGGGCTGATCACGCTGAACGACCTGCTGGAGGCGCTGGTCGGGGAGATCACGCCGTCGGAATCGGCCCGGCCGGAGCCGATGGTGGTGCGCCGCGCCGACGGGAGCTACCTGCTGGACGGGATGCTGGGGATCGGCGAGCTCAAGGAGATCATGGACGCGGCGGAGTTGCCGCGTGAGGGCGAGGCGGGGTTCTCGACGCTCGGCGGGTTTGTGATGAGCCACCTTGGCCGGATCCCTTCGACGGGCGACTACTTCGAGGTCGCGATCGACGCGTCGAAGCAGGTCGTGGCCCACGGGGCGGAGGAGTCGGGCTCGGCGGCATCGGGCGGCGGGGAATACGCGGTGAAGGCGGATGACGCGTCGATGCGCGTGGTCGGGTTCGAGATTGTCGACATGGACCGCACGCGCGTGGACAAGGTGCTGATGCGGACGATCACACCGACGCTCGGCGGCGGGGCGTCGGGCGGTGGGGCGAGTGGGTCGTCCGGGGACTCATCGTCGGGTGGGTCGGCGGGTGGGGCGTCGGGTGGGTCGGCGGCCCCGCCGACGGCATGAGGTACCCTGCCCACGTGCGGTATCTGGCAATCGATCTTGGCGACAAGCGGACGGGCCTGGCGCTCGGCGACGCGATCACGCGGGTCGCGGTGCCGGTGGATGTTCTGGAGATTCCGATCCAGCAGGGCGACGGCGCGGCCTTGTTGGCGGGGATCGCGCGAGCGGCGGCGGAGCATCTGGGCGATCCGGCCCGGGGGGCGTGGGGCTCGGCGGGGGAGATCGTGCTCGGCCTGCCCCTCAACATGGACGGGACGGAGGGGCCGCGGGCGAAGATGGTGCGGGTGTGGGCCGAGCGGATCACGCGGGCGACGTCGCGCACGGTGCACCTCGCCGACGAGCGGCTGAGTTCCGCCGACGCGGACTGGCAGATGGCCCGCAGCGGAATGACGCACGCGCAGAAGAAGCGGCGTCGGGACGCGCTGGCGGCGGCGGCGGTTCTGCGGGGTTTCTTGGAGCGGTTGCCCCGGGATTCCCGGGTGGACGATCCGCTCGAGTAAGTCCGGATCGTTCATCCCGGCGGCACGCCGCCGGTACAAGTTGGGGCGAAGGATCAAGGCATGATGACGACACGGCGACGGCGGACGATGAGCGTGATGACGCTGGTGATCGGTGCGGGGCTGGCGGTGAGCGTCTCGGCGGCGATGCAGCCGAGCGGGGACGCTGCGCCCGCGCCCGCACCCGCTCCAGTGCCGGCCCAGCCGTTCAAGGTGACGACCAACGCGGTCAACGTGCCGGTCCGCCCGGCGGTGATCGCGAGCGCCGACGACCTGCTGACGGCGCTGGAGTCGGCCGGGGCTGATCTGCGGACGATGCAGGCCGACCTGCGCTGGACCAAGCAGTTCGGGGAGATCGCCGGGGGCGACGAGAAGCAGATCAAAACGGGGACGCTGTACTTCGAGTCGCGCGCGGGCGTGACGCCCGCGACCGGCGCGGCGAGCGCACGCCCGACGCGCCGCTTCCAGGTCGATTTCACGACCGAGACCATCGACAACAGCCAGCAGAACAAGCGGAGCAGCTTCATCTTCGACGGGTCCCTGTTTGTCGAGCGGCAGCCGGACGAGAAGCAGGTGTTCCGGCGTCAGGTCGTGCCGCCGGGTGAGTCGATCGATCCGCTTGCGGTCGGCGAAGGCCCGTTCCCGATTCCGATCGGGCAGCAGCGGGTGAAGATCCTGGAGCGGTTCGAGGCGACGCTGGTGCCGGCGGGCGAGGACTTTCCGGGCGGGCAGGCGCCGCCGGCGCTGCGCGAGACGTACCAGCTGAAGTTGAAGCCCAAGCCGGGGACGGATGAGGCGAAGCAGTTTCTGTCGGTGCGGATCTGGTACCGGGCGGACGATCTGTTGCCGCGGATGGCGCGGACGGCGGACCGGGATGAATCGGTGACGGAGGTGTTCCTGACGAACGTCCGCGTGAACCAAGCGCTGCCGGAGGGCGTCTTTGATACGTCCCGCCCGCCGGGGTGGCAGGGGGACGATCAGGAGTACCAGCGGGAAGCGGCGGAGTCACCGGCTCCGACGGCCGATCGGTAAGACATGAGCACCAAGCGTTCCCGCCAAGGACGGCAACTCGGACGTGCGGCCCGCCTGACCTGGGCGTTCTCGGTCGCGGCGGTCGGGGTTTTGGCACCGCTTTGCCCGCCTGGGTCGGCGATGGCGCAGGCCCCGCAGATCGAAGGCCCGCGGACGGCGCCCATGGCCCCGCCGGATGCGCCGGCGAGCGTGCGGGCCCTGATCGACGCGCCGTATCTGACGCCGGACGAGGCCCGCGACAAGCGGATCTTCTTCGGGCGCTGGCGCAAGGACGATCTGAACACGCCGGAGCGGGCGGCCCGGGCGGCGTTGATGCGCGGGGCGTACGACGACCCGGCCCTCGCCTCGCCGGAGTCGGACGTGCTGGACCGGGCCGAGGCGCTGGTCCGCCGTGGCGATCTGAACGGCGCGATCTCGCTGGTGCGGGAGCGGGACGAGCTTCGGGCCCGGCGGATTCACGCGGCGGCGCTGGAGCACATGGCGCGGTATCCGGAAGCGCTCGAGGTCGCTGCGAGCGGGATCGCGGCGTTTCTCAAGACGCCGCCGACGTCGCCGGACGACGCGGTCGAGGGCGTGCGGCTGATGACGCTGCGCTTGCGACTGGCGGGGGCGGCGGTGGGTGCGGGGGGGGATCAGCCCGCCGCGGCTGGGGCGCAGCGGATCGCGGGCGACTTCCAGGGGCTGATGCAGATCCTGGGCGATGCGCGGCAGCGACTGGACCGGCTGCACTGGCCCGCGCTGCTCGCCGAGGCTGAACTGCTGTACGCGCGCGACAACAAGCCCAAGGCGCAGGAGGCGCTCGCGGAACTGCTGGCGCTGAACCCGTCGTGCGCGGACGGGTGGCGGCTGCTCGGGCGGCTGACGGTGGACGGGTTCAACTTCGATCGGTCGGAGCAGGTCGCGGCGCGGCTGAATCTGCTGGCGAGCGACGGGTACGACCCGTCGGGCGAGGCGGCGGAGGCGCCGGCGGGAGCCGCGTCGATCGCGGGGGCGGAGATCATCGCGCGGGCGATGCTGCGGCAGATCGACGGGGAGCAGGCGGTGGCGGTGCTGGAGCCGGTGCTGGCGCGGTATCCGGGCGTGCCGGAGTTGCTCGCGCTGCAGGCGGCGGCGCACGCCGTGCGGTTTGATGACGCGGCGCGGGACGCGGCGCTCAAGGCGTTTGATGAGACGGTCGGCGCGTCGCCGGCGGCGCTGTACGAGGTTGGGCGGGCGCTGGCGGAAGCGCGGCAGTACGCGCCGGCGGCGGATCACCTGGACCGGGCCCACCAGCGCCAGCCGCTGGCGCCCGAGCCGCTCATCGAGCGCGGGCTGGTGGAGGTTCAGGCGGGGCGGGACGAGCAGGCGCTGTCGGCGCTGGAGCGGGCGTTCGAGCTGGACCCGTTCAACCTGCGCGCGGACAACACGCTGCGCCTGCTGCGCGAGATGCGCTCGTACGCGCGGATCGAGACGCCGCACTTTGTCGTGCGGTTCAAGCCGGCCGAGCCGGGGGCGGCGGCGCCGGACGAGATCCTCGCGAGCGAGATGCCCGAGGTGCTGGAGGCCAATCACGCGGTGGTGACAGGAAGCCAGCCGGGCGGGATTGATCACCAGTTGCCCGAGGGGCAGCGGACGATCATCGATCTGATGCCGAATCACGAGTGGTTCGGGGTGCGGATCGCGGGGATGCCGCGGATCCACACGGTGGCGGCGAGCACGGGCCCGGTGATCGCGATGGAATCGCCGCGGGACGGGCCGGGGCACCTAGGGCCGTACGACTGGGCCCGCGTTCTTCGGCACGAGTACGTGCACACGATCACGCTCAGCCGGAGCGCCAACCGCATCCCGCACTGGTTCACGGAGGCGTCGGCGACGTATCTGGAGCAGGCGCCGCGCGACTTCCAGACGTGCCTGATGCTGGCCCGCGCGATCGACACCGACGCGCTGTTCGACTTCACGTATCTGAACGTGGCGTTCGTCCGGCCCAAGCGTCCGGAAGATCGCTCGCAGGCGTACAACCAGGGCGAGTGGATGTACGCGTTCATGATCGAGCGGTACGGGCACCGGGCCCCGCTGGACCTGATGGATCTGTACGCGCAGGGAACCCGCGAGGAAGAGGCGTTCCAGCGGGTGCTGAAGGTTTCGCGGGCGACGTTCTTCGACGCGTTCAAGTCGTGGGCGCGAGCGCAGGCGGAGTCGTGGGGGCTGGTGCGAAAGCCGGGCGTGCCCAGCGTGCGGGAACTGCTGGCCCGCGCGGCGGGCGGCGGCGCGGATGCGGGCGGAGCGTCGGACGCGCACGCGGCGACGATGGACGATGGTCCGGCGGCGCAGCCGACGCCGGCGCAGATCGACGCGTGGCTGACGGAGTATCCCGACCATCCGGACGTGCTGGAACTGAAGCTGGACGCGGCGCTCAACGCGGCGGGCGGGCGGGCGACGCCGGAACTGGTCCCGCTGATCGAGCGGTACGCCGCGGCGCGCCCGGTTGACCCGAAGCCGCACCGGCTCTTGGCGAAGATGTACCTGGATCGAGCGGCGGCGGACTCGGCGAACCTGGTGGTGGAGGCGGCCCGCGCGATCCCGCACCTGGATTTTCTCGACCAGCGCGAGACGCGCACGCCGGCGTACGCCGTGGAACTGGCGCGACGGCACGCGGCCCTGGACGACCTGCCCGCCGCGTGGCGGAGCGCGGTCCGCGCGACGCGGCTCGCGCCGTTCAACGCGGCGGTGCGCGAACTTGCGGCGACGATCGCGATCCAGAGCAAGAACTACCCCGCCGCCGAGGCGCAGCTGCGGGCGCTCGCGAAGATTGAGCCGACGCGCGAGCTGCACCAGCGTCGGCTGGAGGCGCTCGGGAAGCTGCGGGCCCGCGAGGGCGGCGCCGGCGAGTGACCCACGACCGGCAACCGGGCGCGGGTCACGCCGTATCATGCTCCGGCGTGCACTCGTAGCTCAATGGATAGAGCATCGGTCTTCGGAACCGAGGGTTACAGGTTCGACTCCTGTCGAGTGCGCTTGAACGCGAGGCCCGTGCGAACGCGCGGGCTCACGGCGCGCGGCCGGCGAAGCCGAGCGATTCCTCCAGCCAATCGTCGGCGGCGAGGACCGCGGCCCGCTGGGCCCGGGCCCGGCGCGTCGCGATCACCTGAGCCATGCGCGTGAGCGTCCAGGCGAGCGGTGTTGGCACCGTGCCGGCGGGCGTGACGCGCGCGAGCACGCGGCCCAGCATTCGGGCTGGCACGCCGATGCTGGCGCGGTACAGGTCGTCGTCGAGCGCGAGCACGGCCTGGGCCTGGCCGGGGTCGCCCTGTCGCGCGGCGCGGCCTTCGAGCTGGCGGTCGATGCGGGGCGTGTCGTGCCGCGCGGTCGCGATGACCAGCAGCCCGCCGCGCTCCGCCGCGCCGGGGGCAAGGCGGATGTCCGTCCCGCGACCGGCCATGTTGGTGGCGATGGTGACGGCGCCGAGCGTGCCGGCGTGCTCGACGACGCGGGCTTCGTCGGCGGCGCGCTGCGCGTTGAGCACGCGGTGGGCGATGCCCGCGGCGTCCAGGCGGGCGCTGAGGGCCTCGCTCTCGCGCACGGTGCGGCAGCCGACGAGCACGGGCTGGCCGCGCGCGTGCGCCTCGGCGATCAGCCGCGCACATCGGGACCACTTGTCTTCAGCGCGCACGCACATGCGTGTGCGAAGGCGCTCGCGCCGGACGGGGCGGTTGGTGGGGATCGGCACGACTGGCAGGCTGTAGGTGCGCCACAGTTCGGCCCGGGCCTCGCGCGCGGTGCCCGTCATGCCCGAGAGGCGACGGTACAGGCGGAAGAAGCGCTGGAAGCTGATGCGCGCGAGCGTCTGCGTCGGCGCGTTGATGGTGAGCCCTTCCTTGGCTTCGACGGCCTGGTGCAGCCCGTCGCGCCAGGTGCGGTCGGGCATCAGGCGGCCGGTGAACTCGTCGACGATGACGATCTTGCCCTGGTCGAGGATGTAGTGCGTGCCGAGCGTGTGCAGCTCGCGCGCGACCAGCGCCTGCACGAGCAGCTCCTCGCGCCGGCGCGGGCCGGGCGCGCGGCCCGCGAAGCTCGCGGCGAGCGTCTCGGCCACCGCGCGCCCGGCGGGCGTGAGGTTGACCTCGCGGTGCGCGCGGTTGACACGGAAGTGCGCCTCGGGCCGGAGCGACGCGGCGAGCTCAGCCGCCAGGCGGTAGACCTCGTGATCGGCGTCGGTCTGCGCGGGGGCGGCGATGATGAGCGGGGTGACGGCTTCGTCGATCAGGACCGAGTCGGCCTCGTCGACGATGGCGCACTCGAGCGTGCGCAGCACCGGGCGGGCCGCGTGAACGGCGCCGGTGTGCAGCGCGCGCCCGAAGGCGCCTGGGGCGCTGGCGGCGTCGCCGAGCAGGAGACGGTCGCGGAGGAAATCGGCGGCGACTTCCTTGTTGGTGGAGTAGGTGATGTCGCGGGCGTACGCGGCCCGGCGCGCGTCGGGCTCGGTGGCGCCGATGACCACGCCGCTGGTGAGGCCGCAGAACTCGAAGACCGGCCGCATCCACGCGGCGTCGCGCTCGGCGAGGTAGTCGTTGACGGTGACGACGTGGCACCCGCGCCCGCGCCAGCCGGCGAGCGTCGCGGCGAGCGCGGCGGTGAGCGTCTTGCCCTCGCCGGTGGCCATCTCGGCGATGCAGCCGTCCGCGATCGCGAGCGCACCGGCGATCTGCACCAGGAACGGGCGCTGCGACAGCAGACGCGACGCGACCTCGCACGCGACGGCGAGCCCGGCGTGCTCGTCGGCGCGGGTGCAGCGACCGCGTGCGAAACGCTCGCGGAGTTCGCCCGCGCGGGCGCGGAGGTCGGTGTCGGAGACGCTCGCGAGTTCGACGCGGGCGGCGTCGACGGCGCGGGCCGCGTGGAGATAGCGGGCTGGGCGATGGCGCACGCGCGACACCGGACGCCCGAGCGCGTGCCACCAGGCGTCGAGGCCGCGCGCCGATGGCGCGGGGCGCGGGGCGCCCGCCGCGGCGTTGATCGCGTCACGCAGTGAGCCGCGGGGGATGGACGGGAGCGCGGTCATGCTGGGCAAGAAGATCAGAGTCGCAGGCGGCGCTGCAGCGTGCGGCGGAGGTGGTCCCACGCTTGTGCGGCGAGGGGGCGGTTGTCGAGATCGAAGCGGACGACGACGCGCTGGCCGGGCAAGAGCGGCGCGCCGGGATCGAGCCCGAGGCGGACTTCGAAGACCGGCTCGCGCGTGCGCTGGCCGTGGGCGTCGGAGGGATCGGTCTCGATCGTGCCGCCGACGGCGTAGCCCAGGGCGCGAGACGGCAGGTGGTCCTGCCCGGCGGGGCGGATGCTGAGCGTGGCGACATCGAGGCGCTGCTCCGGCCGACCGCGAACGCGGAGTTCGGCGTGCGGCGTCTCGGCTTGCACGATGCGTGCGGCCCGGTCCTGCGTGGCCATGGCGCGGACGACCAGGCGGTCGAGCTCCGCGATGATGCCGAGGCGCGAGCCGCGCTGCGTGTAGGCGCCGATAAGCGGTTCCTGCGCCGGCGCGATCCACACGCCCGTGCCCACGGGGCGGACGGACAGACGCGACAGGTCATCGTCGGCGAAGCGCAACTGCTCGCGCACGGCCTGAACCTGGGCTGCCAGGTGCTGGGCGACGGCGGGCTCGCCCTCGAGCGCCTGCACGTGCGCGAGGCGCAGGCGCTCGGCCTGGGCGGCCAACTGGCGGCGGCGGGCGAGATACTCGGGATTGTCCAGGCGGACGGGGGCGTCGATCGTGTCGGTGCGGTTGCCGGAGGGGGCGATGGCCGCGATCTCGCCGTCGGCCCGCGCGTGCAGCACCTCCATGAACTCGGGCTCGACGACGCCCTCGAGGCGGACGCGGTCGGGCAGCGGGACGGCGCCGACGCCGGCGGCGAGCAGGAGCGCGGCGGCGATGCTTGTTGACCAGGCGCGCACACGCACGCGGGCCAGTTCACCCGCGCTCGCGAGGTAGCGGACGAAGCGGGCGGCGGGAAGGACCAGCCAGGTCACGATCCCGAACGCCGCGAGCAGCATGCCTACGACGAACCACTGCTCGGCGAGGAACATGATGATCCCGGCGAAGACGATGGTGCGGTACACCAACGAGGCGGGCCAATACGCGAGGAACCAGGCCCGCTCGCCGGGCGTGGTGGAAGGGTCGATGGCGCGGCGAACACCCCAGACGCGGCGCTTGACGAGGTAATGCACGAAGTTGTTCGATCGCTGTGCGAGGTTGGGGATCTCGATGAGATCGGAGAGGATGTAGTAGCCGTCGTAGCGCAGCAGCGGGTTGGCGTTGAAGATGATCGTGGACACGCCGGCGGTCAGCATGGCGTTAAAGGCCAGGGCGTGGGCGGTGGAGCCCTCGGGCGTGGTGGACCAGACGACGGCGGCGACGGCGGCGAGCGCGAGCTCGGCCATCATGCCGGCGGCGGCGACGACGCATCGGCGACGTTTGGAGCGGAGCATCCACGAGCTGGAAGCGTCGACGTACGGCACGGGCATGAGGACCATGAGCATGACGCCCATGGAGCGGACCTCGCCCGCGCCGGTGCGCCCGCCGCCCTCGCGCACGCCGTAGACCTTGCACGCGAACGCGTGGGCCAGTTCGTGCGCGAGCTTGAGCAGCGCGAACATCGCGTACAGCGGGATGAGGTTGTCGGGCGCGAGCACGTCCTGGGCGGCGGAGAACAGCTGCTGCTCGCGCCCGGCCAGGTGCCACGCGCCGACGGCGAGGATCGCCAGCCACAGAGCCAGCCCGAACCAGGAGAAGATCCAGCTCACGAGCGGGCGCACGTTGGTGAGCCAGCGGTCGGGGTCGATGAGCGGGATGCGGAGGAACAGGAAGTTGGCCAGATGGCCGCGGACTTCGCGGGCGACGCGCTTGCGGGCGCGGGCGAGCACGGCCTGGGCGTCGCCGGGCAGTTCGCCCGCGAGCAGGTTGCCGGTATACAGGCGACCCAGCACGTCGACGACCTCGCCCTGCGTCGGGGCCAGGTCGGCCAGGCGCTCGGCGACGGCATTGCGGGCTTCGGCGACGGTGCGTCGACCGTCGAGCAGTCCGACGAGCGCGTACGCGGGCTCGCTGAGCCGGAAGTACTGGCCCGCCGCGGCGTCGTGGAGCACGTGCCAAGTGTGCCCGCGGTAGCGCTGCCGCACGATGCGCACGCCCGGGCGCAGGCGGCAGCGCAGGCCCGCGACGCGGTGCCACGATTCGTTGAACGTGGGGCGGTCGACGCTCACGGGGTCACACCCAAAGCTTCATGCGGACCCAGTTGATCACGCGGCGGGACCAGATCCACGCCAGGCGCCGGCGGTCGACCTCGATCTTCGCAAGGCCCTCCATGCCGGGACGCATCCACGGCGCCTGGTCGGAGATCATGGCCCGCACGCGGAAGACGTTGCGCTCGTCGACGACGTCCGCCACCGGGTCGATGCGCGTCACGACCAGGTCGAAGCGCTGATCGGGCAGGGCGGCGGCGGCGAAGCGCCCGCGCTGCCCGGTGGTGACGTCGCCGATCTGGTCTTCATCGACGGCCAGTTCCGCTCGCAGCGCGGCGGAGGGCGCGATCTCGAACAGCGTGTCCCCCGTGCGCAGCGGCGCGCCGAGCATGCGATCGAGGTCTCCCGCCAGCACGACGCCCGAGATCGGAGCCAGGATCGTGGCCCGGGCGATGCGGTGTTCGAGCAGATCGATGCGGGCCTGCACGCCGGCGGCTTCGGCCCGGGCGATCTGCTCCTCGGCGGCTTTCTGCTCCTGCTGCGCGACGCCCTGATCCTTCACGTGCTTGACGTACTCGGCGCGGGCCTGGGCCAGTTCGAGGCGCAGGTCGGTGTCGTCGAGCCGGGCCAGCACGGTCTCGCCGGCGACGACCGTGTCGCCCGGACGCACCCGGATCTCGCGCAGGAACCCGTCGAAGGGCGCGGGGACGACGCGCCGGTCGATCGCTTCCAGGCGGAAGGGGGCATCGACGCGGTACGTGCCGTGCGCGAAAGCGAGGAATGCGACGAGCGCCAGGGCCGCCACGGCGGTGAGCTTGAGCCAGGTGTGGCGCGGGCCGAGGAGCACGGCGAGCCCGGCGCGGGCGCTCGCGGCGGCCCGCGCGCCGAGCCACCGGTCCTGGCGGGCGAGTTGCACGATCTGCGGGGCCAGAAGGTCGAGCAGCACGCGGAGGGTGTCGGCCTCGTCGAGCGAGAAGGGGCGGTCAGGGCTGCGTTCGAGCGTGAGCACGCCGCGGACGCGCGCGGCGGACTGGCGGAAGTGCTCGTCGGTGAGACCCGGGAGGTGCGCGACGGGGCCGTCCTCCGGCGTGGACCGGGTGCGGAGCGGGAGGGACAGGACGGCGCGCCCGCCGGCGCTCGCGGAGAGCTCGCGGGCGGCACGGTTCACCAGCGCCCGCGTCGGCTCGGCGGCGTCGGGGACGACAACCGTGTCGTCCTGGTCGAGGCATTCCTCCATCGCGAGTTCGACGTCCTGCACGGCCTGCGTGCCGACGAGGATGCGCTCGGTGTGGCTCATCGCGCGCACGCGGATCGAGCGGCCCAGATTCCGATCGCCGGTGCCCAGCCCGAGGCTGACGCGATCGCAGGAGAGGCGGGCCGCGAGCAGATCGCACAGCGCGGTGCACAGTCCCTTGAAGGTGGTTTGTTCGGCGATGACGGCGGCCAGTTCGATGACGAGGCCGGCCTGGCGCGAACGCGCGGTGTGCTCGGCGAGGGCTTCGCGGGTCTCGCGCAGTTCGCCGAAGGCCCAACCGGCGGCGAGGCGCTCGGTCGCGAGGGCGACGTCGCCGCGCCGGCCGTGGAGCAGGAAGGCGGCGAAGGTGGGCGGCGCGTCGTCACCCGCGCCGATGGCCTGCACGGCGATGAACGCGGCCCGGTCGGTCGAGGTCGCGCCCGGCAGAGGCTGCACCAGCCACGGAGCCGCGGACCACGACGCCGAACGCGGCGGAGTCTCGGCCAGCACGCGCCGAGCGGCGTGCACGGCGTGCGCGAGCCACGTCGGCGCCGGGGCGTCGTCGGCGAGCGGTGGAACGATGGCCAGGACCTGCGGCGCGTTGGCGGTGTCGAAGCGGAACAGCGTGCCGCCGTCGCACGCGGCGATGCGGCACTGGCGCTCAAGCAGCCACGCCGCCGAGCCGGGGGCGGGCGGATCACGCCCCGCGTCGGGCCCGACGGGGGCAGGGGTGCGGGGCAAAGCCGCGGGGCCGGGAGGACGCTGCGTCATCGTCGTGGCAAGTTCGGCCGGTGCGGCGCCCGATCGGGACAGCAGCCGAGGCGGCGGGGAGTGGAACGGGGCGGATCCGACAGAGCCGGGTGCAAACAGGCCCGACGACCTCCAGTATATTGATTTTCATGATCTTCACCAGCAAATGTCGGGCGGGGTGGTGCGGGGCAGTCGTGTGCGCGGGGGCGCTGTCGGCGATGGGCACATCGGGCACGCAGCCGCGTGACGAGGCTCAGGCAGCGCCGATCGAAGCGGTGACGCGCCCGGTGTATGACGCGCAGCTCGGCTTCGCGGTTGTCGGGCGGGTGATCGAGGTGAAGGTCAAGCCGGGCGACCAGGTGAAGGCGGGGCAGGAGCTCATTCGCCTGGACGACGCCGTGCCGCAGGCGCAGTGGCAACTGCTGACGCTTCGGGCGGAGAGCGAGCTGGAAGTGCAAGCGGCCCAGGGGGATTGGGACCTGGCAAAGCTGCAGCGCGAGCTGGTGGGCGAGGCGTTCAAGAAGCAAGCCGCGACGTCGCTGGAGGTCGAGCGGGCCGTGCTGGAAGAGGAGAAAGCGCGGCTGGCGTTCGAATTGTTCCGCCAGCGCCGAGAGGAGGCCAAGCGGCAAGCCGCCGAGGGGCGCGAGCGGTTGGCGCAGTTCACGCTCCGGGCCCCGCGCGACGGCGAGGTCGATCGGCTGGTCGCCGAGCCGGGGGAGATCGTGCAAGAGCAGCGGCCGGTGCTGCGCCTGGTGGATGTGTCGGTGCTGCGCGTGGACGTGCCGGTGCCGATCCCGCGATCGCTGGGGCTTCGCCCGGGTCAGCCGGTGTGGATGACGTACCCAGAATCGCCCGGCACGACCATGGAAGGACGGGTGGTGCACCTGGCCCCGGTCGGCGACGCCGCGAGCAATACCCGGGTGGTTCGGCTGGAGTTTGACAACCCCAAGCGTGATCCGGCCGGTCGGGCAGCGCGGGTATGGCTGGTAAACCCGCAGTAAATACGCAAAGACACCTATTTCAAGCTGGCGTCCCGGCGGGTAAATCTGCATTTTTACCGGTGTGAGGCGGTCAAGGGAGCTTGTGATCCAGTGAGTATCTGGTAACTTGGTATCTCCACCTTATCAGGTGGATGTGCTCGCTGCCCTTTCCAGCGGCGGGTTCACAGGGAATCAGGTCTGTGCTGAAACGCACTCGCGGACGCGCGCACTCGTGGGCGTCGGGCGTGTGTCGGGAGATCTGCCATGGGCAAGAAGCAAGCGCCGGGTGCGGGCTCTCCGAAGGCGATCGTGGAGCCGCTGGAGGCGAAGCTGCTGCTGTCGGCGGAGCTTGGTCCGGTGGCGGACGGCGCGCACGCGTACGGCTCGTTCCTGATGGCGCGGTCTCTGCAAGCGCGCAGCCTGGAGATGGAGCACGGGCTGGACGCGCGCGGGGCCAAGGCGCTGGAGGCAGCGTCGGGCATCGCCAACTCGCTGAGCCTGGTGCGGGCCCGCCTGGATGCGCTGCCGGCGGTGCGCGTGCTGATGCCCAAGGTGATGGACGACGGCGTGCGCGCGGGCGGGGCGGAGAATCGGGATGGCGGGCTGTCGGCGTCGGATCTTGCGCCGAACTCGACGCGTCCGGGCACGGTCGGGGGGCAGGGCGATACGGGCCTGACGCCGCAGGACACGGACGAACCGGCTGACGAACCGACGGGCGAACCGGCGGACCGGGGCGGCGGGACGACACAGCGTCCGGCCCCGACGCCGACGGGTGATCCGCGGCAGGGGACGGGCGAGCCGGTGGACCAGGTGGAGCCGGCCGCTCGCGGGGCGGATCTGGCGGTGACGGACGTGCGCGCCGTCGCGTCGAGCCGCTACAGCGGCAATCTGGAGTTGACCTGGACGGTGACCAACCGGGGCAACGAGGCGGCGACGGCGGACGGGTGGCAGGACGAGGCGTACTTCTCCGTCGATCGCACGCTCGACCTGGACGGGCGGGATCAGTACCTCGGCTCGTGGTGGGCCGGTGAATACGCGCCGCTGGCGCCCGGCGCCAGCTACTCGATGAGCCGGTACGTCGCGGCCCCGCAGGCGGCCCGCGGCGAGGGCTACATCCTGGTCGTCAGCGACCGGCTCAACCGCCAAGGCGAGACGGCGGAGCAGAACAACGTCGGGGCCACGCGCGGGACCATCCGCGCGGGGGACGGGAACGCCGACTCCGGCAACACCTCGGGCGGCGGGGCGACGCTGCTGCCGGGCGAGGTGTTCGAGGAGTTCGAGAAAGAGGCGCTCCGGCAGGGGCTGTCGCTCCTGGCGGGGTGGGCCAACGACCTGAGCGTGTTCGACCAGATCGGGCGGCCGATCGCGATGCTGGCGCAGCAGGCGGCGGGGCTGGAGGCGCAGGCGCGGACGCTGGGCGAGTTGATCGGGCGGGCCGGGTCCGACGTGGGCGTGGGCGCGATCATCCGCGAGACGCTGGTGACGCCGGCGATCGCGTACCTCAACGGGACGGGGCTGATCACCGGGCCGGGCCTGGCCCAGGTGCTCGAGGCGCAGGCGCAGACGCTCGGGGCGGTCAACTTCCGCGTGGAGACGGCGGGCGGGCGGAACGAGCTGGTGTACACCATCAGCCTGTCGACGTCGAAGGCGCTGACGGACGCGAAGTTCAATCTCGCGACGCAGATCGCCTCGCCGCCCATCAAGCTGGACGCGCAGGTGGATCTCGCCGCGGCGGGCGCGCTGAGCTCGACGTTCGAGATCGGGCTGGACCTTCAGGCGATCGACCCGAACCAGGGCGTCGGGGCGTGGCTGAACCAGGCGTTCTTCGTACGCCAAGTCGGCGGCGGGCCGCTGGCGACGGTGAGCGCGACGGCGCAGGCGCAGAACGTGAACCTCGCGGTGAACCTCGGGTTCATGGAGGCGAGCGTCGCGAACGGCTCGGCGAGTTTGAACGCGGTGCGCGAGGTGCGGGTCGCGAACGTTGACGGGGACGCGTTCGGGCGGGTGACGCTGGGCGAGCTGCTGGGCACGCCGCTGAGCGATTTGGTGACGCTGACGCGTCCGACGTCGGGCAACGAACTGTCGATCAACCTGCCGGTGAGCGGGTCGTTCGGGGCGTACAACGTGCAGGCGGGCGTGGCGTCGGCGACGATCGCGATCACGGACGCGTCGGTGCTGGACGGTGTCGCGCCGGCGGCGACGGCGACGAACTTCAACGCCGACGTCGACCTGTTCTCGGCGATCACCAGCACGGACTGGACAGCGCTCTTGTCCTCCTTGGCGAGCGGGCTGACGCGGCTCAGCAGCGGCGAGGCGTTCCAGGTCAACGTGCCGTTCGTGGGCACGACGTCGCTTGTGCCGTCGTCCAAGTTCGCCGACCTGGTCGACTTCGGACGGTCGCTGCGCGAGCAGATTCTCAACTTCGTCGAAGAGGCCGGGCCGAACGGGACGCCGACGCCGAAGTTCTCGACGATCCAGGGGTTCACGCGCCTGCTGAGCCAGGCGCTGGGCGTGTCGGAGCAGAGCCTCTTGCCGGAGTTCAACACGACGACCAAGCGGCTGACGCTGCGCGTGCTGTTCGAGCGCACGCTGGTGAACGCGTCGCTCCCGCTGTCGGTGGACTTTGCGCTCGATCCCATCGGCGGGTTTACGAGCACGGGCAACCTGGCGGTGACGGCGGGCGGGCGGCTGGAGTTCACGCTCGGGGTCGATCTCTCGCGTTTGGGGACGCAGTTTCAGAACCGCCTGCTGACGGAGTTCCCGCAGTTCGGGACCTTCGCGCAGGTGCCGCTGAGCCTGCTTAACGCGGGCGCGGGCGTGCGCGGGCTGGAGAACAACGGCACGCCGGACCTTCGCCTGGTGAACCGCCAGGGGCAGCAGGTCAGCGTCACGCTCGACGGGCTGACGACGGCGGGGCAGGTGCAGCAGGCGATCAGTACGGCCGGGGCGTCGATCGGCGTGAGCGCCACGCTGACGACCACGACCATCAGCGCCGGCAACACCAACACACGGTTCTCGCTGCGCCTCAACGACGCGAGCGTGAGCGGGGACTCGGTCTTCCGCGTCGAGGCGCTGAATGATTCGCTGGCGCTGCTGGACCTTGGGCTGACGGAAGTTGACGGCGACGGGGACGGCGTCGTCGAAGGGCGGCCGCTGCACGGCGAGTCGTGGTTCTCGCGCGTGTACATCCAGAACGCGCGGCTGACGGGCTCGATCCGCGCGGGCAACGCGCTCAACGCCAGCCAGCAGCCAATCCCCGTCACCGCCACGTTCAAGATCGGGCCCGTCGGCGTCAGCGCGACCAACATCGTCGGGGCCGTGTCCGCGTCGGTGGCGATCCAGGTCGCGGACCTGGGTTCCAACACCAGCGACGGGATCACGTACATCACCGATCTGGCGGCGGCGGGGGCCAGCGCGGCAATCACGCCGGGGATTTCTGGGAGCAGTTCGTTCAACGTCGGCGGGCTGAGCGTCGACGGCGGGTTCATTTCGATCACGCCGGACGCCGGGATCACGATCGACCTGCCGAACCTGTCGGACATCGCGCAGAAGCTCATCACGCCGAACGCGGCGGCCGAGCGCCTGTTCGACCTGAAGGCGGTGGCGATTGACACGGCGCTGAACGCGCTGCGGAACGCGATCGACTACCTGCAGAACGTGGCCGACCTGCCGGTGCTGACGACCAAGCTGCCGCTGCTCAATCGCAGCATCATGGATCTGATCTCAAGCACGTCGACGGGCGACGTGGTGAGTTTCACGAACCAGATCCGGGCGGCCGTCGACGCCGTGCGTTCGGGCGACGTCAGCACGATCCAGGGGCTGGACGGCGCGCTCGACCTGGCGGTCGGCTCGGCGGGCGGCGCGAGCGTGAACTACAACCCGGCGACCAAGGTCCTGGACCTGGTGCTGAACTACGACAAGCGGCTGTCGGGCAACGTGCCGATCGACTTCAGCCTGGGGAGCCTGGGGCTGCCGGGGCTGGGCGACGTTCTGGACGCGTCGGCGTCGGGGTCGCTGCAGTACAACGCGCGCGTGAACCTGGTGCTGGACGTGGCGATCGGGCTGGCCGACCCGCTGTCGCCGGTGATCTATCTGCGCGACAACACCGGGTTCAACGCGTACGCGCTGATCCAGGCGTCGGACCTGGAGCTCTCGCTCTCGGCGGGGCCGCTGGCGCTGTACGCCGGGCGACCGGGCGACCAGGGCTCGATCTTCGTGAACCGGACGGGCGCGACGACGATCCTGCCGACGGGACCGGGGGCGCCGACGGACGACTGGGCCCAGTTCGGCGTGAACATCGCGGACCTGACCAGCCCGGGCCCGGGCGACCTGCCGGGGCTGTACCGGCTGAGCTCGATCACGACGGCGGCGGTGCAGGTCGCGTCGCAGGGCGCGGTGGCGGCGAACCTGCCGCTGTATTACCGCAACCCGCTGACGGGCACGATCGCGCTGATCGACACCAACCAGCCGGACCTGATCCTGTCGACGGGCTCGATCACGTCGCCGACGCTGAACATCACGGCGCCGAACCTGGCGTCGATCTTCACGGGCGGCGCGCTGGCGGATTTCTCGGGGCTGAGCGACGGGCTGGGCGCGTTCCTGGCCCGCTTGGATGCGCTGCTCAGCGTCACGATGCTGGCGACGCGGCTGCCGGTGGTGGGGGACAAGCTCAACAACGTCACGCAGGTGTTCACGGATCTGCGGTCGGCGATCGAGGATCTGCGGGCGCAGATCGACGGGCAGGTGGGGGCGGTCGCCGCGCAGGTGCGGCAGATGATCTTCAACGCCTTCGGTCCCGGCTCGTCGGTGCCGCTGCTGAAGGACATCACCGGCGACAACCAGGTGACGCTGAGCGACGTGGGACTGACGGCGAGCACGGACAGCGTTGAGTTCGACGTGCTGATCGGGCAGACGCTGTCGTTCTCGCAGTCGCTGGCGTTTGATCTGGGCTTGCCGTCGGTCGGGCTGTCGGCGGACGGCGGCAATGTGCAGTTGAACGCGAACTATCAGCTGCGTCTGGCGTTCGGGGCGTCGACCAGCCGCGGGTTCTTCATCAAGCCCAACGCGGGCGGGGCCACGCCGGAACTGCTGCTGAACGTGCAGGCGTCGATCCCTGGGTTCTCGACGACGGGGCGGCTGGGGATTCTGCAGGTCAACATCGCGGACATTCCCGAAGCGCCGACGCTGCTGAACGCGACGTTCCGCGTCGACATTCGTGACGCGAACACTGACGGCTTCCTGACGACGACGGAACTGAACAACCCGCCGGGCGGGTCACTGAAGTCGATCTTCGTCCCGAGCCTGGACGGGCGGGCGGACGCGCGGCTGCGGATCACGACGTCGCTCGGGCTGCCGCAGATCCCGTCGTTCTCGGCGGATCTCATCGCGGGCTGGGGCCTGGCGTGGAACTTCGACACGGGGCTGGTGGGCAGCGCGCCGACGCTGGCGTTCAACAACGTCAAGCTGGACGTCGGGCAACTGCTCGGCGCGGTGGCGGCGCCGGTGCTGGATCGGATCAACGACATCACGCGCCCGATCCGTCCGCTGCTGGACGTGCTGACGCGGCGCGTGCCGGTGATCAGCGACCTGTTCGGGCGGGACATCGACCTGCTGACGCTGGCGGAGTGGTACGCGACGCCGGGCGCGAACATCGCGTCGACGCGGAACTTCATCCAGGCCGTCAAAACGATCGCGAGCACGCTGCCGGGGCTGACGGTCGGAGGTTCGGGCCAGGCGCTGCTGAACCTGGGGAGCTTCAACGTCTCGGCGCTGGGGGTTGATCTGCGGAGCGCGACGACGCGCCTGGATCAGCTCAACGCGAGCCTGCAGAACGCGCCCACGTCGGCGCAGATCATCAGCACGCTGACGACCAGCTCCGCCGCGTCGAGCTTCGCGACGGCGTACCGCGGGCTCTCGGGCGGCGGGTTCAGCTTCCCGATCATGGAGTCGTCGGCGGAGGTGTTCAACCTCCTGCTCGGGAAGGACGCGACGTTCTTCACGTACACCACGCCCAAGCTGGCGGCCGGGTTCTCGTTCACGCAGTTCTTCCCGATCTTCGGGCCACTCGGGGCGCGACTGACGGCGGGGCTCGACATCGCCGCCCAGTTCTCTTTCGGGTATGACACGTTCGGGGCCCGGCAGTTCCTCGCGTCCAACTTCTCGCAGCCGGCGCTGCTGGCCAAGGGCTTCTTCGTCAAGGATGTCGATGCGCAGGGCAAGGACGTCGCCGAGGTGGCGATCCGCGGGGAGCTCAAGCTCGCGGCGGAACTCAACATCGACCTGGGCGTGTTCAAGGTCAACGCGGGCGTCTCGGGCGGGCTGGTCGCGAACATCACCGTCGATCTCTCCAACGCGTTCGAGGACGGCGACGGCGACAACACCAAGATCCGCATCACGCAGGCGGTCAACAACCCGCTGCAGGCGTTCACGTTCAGCGGGCAGATCTACGCGGAACTGGCGGCGTATCTCAAGGTCACGCTCACGGTCGACCTCGGGTTCTTCTCCAAGACGTGGACGATCTTCGACTTCAACTGGAGCGTCGCACGCGTCACGCTGTTCAGCTTCTCCGTCGGCAGCGGCGGCAACGACGCCAGCACCTACGCGGCCAACCCCGACCCGGCGAGCCTCTCCGGCGGCGTGCTGACGCTCAACGCCACGCCCTCGGGCGACAACTTCGTCGTCGAACGCACCGGGGCCAGCACGTACGTGGTCACCGGCAACGGCAACAGCGAGACCTTCAACGGCGCCACCGTCACCAGCATTGTGTTTAGCGGCGGCGCGGGTGATGACCTGCTCACCGTCAAGGCGGCCCAGGGCTTCACCGTCTCGGCGAGCGTGACGTTCTCCGGCGGCGACGGGGCCGACACGCTCGCGTACGCCGGCACGGGCAACGTCACGGCGACCGGCGGGGCCGGCAACGACAAGCTCGCCGGCGGCGACGGCGTCGATGATCTCTCCGGCGACGCCGGGTTCGACGTGCTGAGCGCGGGCGGCGGCGCGACCAACATCCTCCGCGGCGGCGACGATGACGATCAGCTCGCCGGTGGAACCGGCGCGGATTCCATCTTCGGCGACGCGGGCGCCGACACCATCGACGGCGACGCGGGGGCCGACATCCTCGAGGGCGGGCTGGGCGATGACACCATCACCGGCGGGCTCGGCAACGACATCCTCCGCGGGCAGCAGGGCAACGACGCCCTCGACGCCGGCGACAACGACGACGACCTCTTCGGCGGGCCGGACAACGACCGCCTGACCGGCGGCGCGGGCAACGACGAACTGTTCGGCGAGCAGGGCGATGACGATCTCAGCGCCGGCGATGGCGACGATGTCGCCGACGGCGGCGACGGGAACGACCGCGTCAGCGGCGGCGCGGGCAACGACGACCTGCTGGCGGGGATCGGCAACGACGCGATCGACGGCGGGGCCGGCAACGACTGGATCATCGCGGGCGCGGGCGACGACAACGTCAGCGCCGGGCCGGGGGTCGACATCGTGTGGGGCGACGCCGCAGCGCCCGGTGCGACGCGAGCGACGTTCCCGACGGGCAACGCGCCGGCGGCGCCGAACCTGCCGGGCCCGCTGTCCGGGATCGCGGGCGGGTTCGCGTCCTCCGCGCCGACGGACGGGGCCGACGTCATCGACGCCGGGTCCGACGATTCGACCGACTGGGTCTTCTCGACCGGCGGAGCCGACACCGTCGACGGGCAGGGCGGCAACGACTACCTCGACTCGGGCGACGGCAACGACGCGGTGCGCGGCGGGGCCGGGCGCGATCGGCTGCTCGCCGGGGCCGGGCAGGACCTGGTCCTCGGCGGCGCGGGCGACGACATCGTGCTCGGTCAGGGCGACGCCGACCAGATCTTCGGCGGGCGCGGGCCGGACTCCGGCAAGACCGACGGCTCCGAAACCGGCACCGGCGCCGACACCATCTCCGGCGGGTTGGGTGACGACGAGATCGACGGCGGCGACGGTGCCGACACGCTCTCGGGCAACGAGGGCAACGACCGTGTGGTCGGCGGGCTTGGGGCCGACGGGATCACGGGCGATTCGGGCAATGACACGCTCATCGCCGGCCTCAGCGGCGGGAGCGGCGGGCTTGTCGGCGACACGCAGACCAACACCGTCGACGGCGGCATCGGCCTCGATGTCATCTTCGGCGATGATGGCAACGACACCCTCTCCGGCGGCGACGACGCCGACACCATCCGTGGGCTGGGCGGCGGCGACACCATCACCGGCGGGCTCGGCGCAGACGCTCTCTTCGGCGACGCTGGCGGCGACACCATCTTCGCCGGGCTCAACACCACCGGCGGCGGCGACGCACTCGCCAACACCATCACCGGCGGCGACGGGGACGACTTCCTCTACGGCGACGCCGGCAGCGACGCACTCACCGGCGGCGACGGCAACGACACCATCGCCGGCAACGCCGGCGCTGACACCATTGACGGCGGGCGCAACAACGACATCATCACCGGCGGCGACGGCAACGACACGCTGCGTGGCGGGTTCGGGTCCGACAATGTCGACGGCGGCAACAACGACGACCGCATCTTCGGCGGGCTCGCCGAGCTCGGCGCCGGCGACACCCTCGCCAACACCCTTACCGGCGGCGCGGGCATCGACACGATCTACGGCGACGCCGGCATCGACACCATCGACGCCGGCGCGCAGGACGACATCGTCTTTGGCAACGACGGGGCCGACGTCATCTCCGGCGGGCCCGACAATGACGTGATCTTCGGCGGGCGCGGCGGCGACACCATCTCCGGCAACGACGGGAACGACTCGCTGTACGCCGGGCGCACGCAGTTCGGCGAGGGCGACACCGCCGCCAACACCGTCAGCGGCGACGCCGGGACCGACATCATCTTCGGCGACGGCGGGGGCGACACGCTCCGCGGCGGCGCGGGCGACGACACGCTCTTCGGACGCGGCGGGGGCGACCTCATCGAGGGCGGCACGGAGAACGACAGCCTCTTCGGCGATCTCGGCGCCGACACGCTCTACGGCGGGCAGGGGCTCGACACGCTCGACGGCGGCGCCGACCCCGACACGCTCATCGGCGGCTCCGAAGCCGATCGCCTGCTTCTGAACCCGACCGCGCCCGGCGGCAACGACGCCGTCTTCGGGCACGGCGTGCAGGACGCGCTGAACACGCCCGCCCCCGGCACGAACACCACCGACACCGACATCCTGCAGATCTCGAGCCCTACCGGCAACGGCAACGACACGCTCACGATCGGCCGCCCGCTCGGTTCTCCGACGTCTTCCCCGATCATGGAAGTCGTCTTCAACGGCGTCACCGTTCCGGTTGAGTGGCGCGAGCCCGACGGCACGCCGCGTTTCGAGCAGTTCCAGATCGCGATGGGCGGCGGCACGAACTCGGTCGAGTTCCTCTCCAACCCGAGCACCAAACTCGACCTGGACTATCTCGCACGCACCGACGTGGTGGGCCGCCCGCTCCGCAGCCAGTCGGAGATCGTGGTCTCCGTCATCGGTGGTCCGGGGCGGGACCTGATCATCGGCTCCGACGCGCGCGACTTCCTGGTCGGCGGCGCGGGCGACGACTACCTCTTCGGCGGCGACGGCAGCGACCGCCTTTGGGGTGACGAGCCGAGCAACGGCCCGTCCGACGCCGGCGCGTTCGATGCGGCGGATGTGCTGTGGACCGGCCTCGGCAACGATGACGCCTTTGGGCAGGGCGGGAACGATCAGCTCTTCGCCACGCTCCGATCGGTCGAGTCGACGATCATCAACTCCCCCTCGTTCCGCGCTCAGATCCTCGCGGGGAATCTCGCGCTGAACCTGTCCGGGAACGCTGATCCCAACGATCGCGGCAACAACCGCCTGCACGGCGGGGCCGGGTCCGACGTCCTCTTCGGCGGTTACGGCGCGGACTTCATGTACGGCGGCGACGGCACCACCGACACAGACGTGCTGCGAGACCGGCTCAACAACGTCATCGACTCCGCGTCCGCCGCGGAAGACTGGGTTTCCTACGCCAAGACCCTCGACCGCGTCTGGTACGTCGGCGGGACCGATGTCGCCGAAGAGTACAAGGTCGAGTACATCACCAGCAGTTCGCTCGGCCTTCTGGTGAACTCGATCGCGATCTCCGTGGCCTCCGGCGGTTCGAACTTCGCGCTGCTGTTCAACCTCGATTTCGCCGCGTCCCGGCCGGATCAAGCCGGAACGCCGGTCTGGATCGATCCAGCCGGCATCGCGGGCGAGTCCGGGCTCGACGCGTACAGCGTGTATGTGAACAACGACTACGACGTGGTCGTGATCGACGCTGCGGGCGGCGACGACACCGTGAGCGTGACGCAGTCGGTTCGCAAGAGCGTCTGGGTCGCCGGCGGCTCGGGCGCCGATGTCATCAATCTCAACGTCGCCAACGTCGGCGGCAGCCCGCTCACGCCCGCGTCCACCCCGACCGCCGCGGACCTCGTCAACACACTCAACAACTCACCCGCCCTGCGCACGGCGCTCAACGTCGGTGCGGGCCCCGGCCAGATCACGATCCAGCAGGCCGCCTCGAACTGGCTCGGTGACATCACGTCCAGGCGGGACATCGTCGCCGCCGGCACCGGCGACGACACCGTCGCCGGCGGCCCGGGCGAAGACTGGATCTTCGGCGGCTCCGGTGAGGACATCCTCTTCGGCGGCATCGACGCCAAGATGAACGCCGCGCTGACCGATCGTCAGATCGTCGACCTGACCGACCTGATCGAAGGCGGCAATGACAACGACTCCTTCCAGATCATCCCGCAGTTCCGCGAGGTCGCCGACAACTCCTATGACCTGCTGTTCGGCGGGCCCGGGCTCGACCAAGTCATCTACGACGGGTCCTATACCGTCGGCGGGACGAACGTCGTCGATCACGTGCTCCTCGGTTATGACTCGGTCACCAGCCTGATTCCGGGCAGCGGCGTCTATCAGGTCGGGGCGCTCCTGCGCTCCACGGCGCCCAACGACAACGTCACCACCAATCCGCCCACCTACCGATTCCTCGGCGACGGCTCGAACTTCTACATCCGTCAGAGCCGCTTCTCGCCGCAGAACATCGAGGCGATGGTCATCAACGCGCGCGGCGGGGCCGACTCGGTCTTCGCTCAGCCCGGGCAGACCATCCCCGCGTTCGGCTTCGCCTCCTCGTCCTGGGGCCTCAGCCGCACGTCGCGTGTCGACGGCGCCAACATCCCGAACCTGCTCATTCTCGGCGGCGACGGGAACGATCAGCTCTACGGGTCTGGGATTAACGACAGCATCTACGGCGAGCAGGACTCCGACCTCATCCGCGGGTACGAAGGCTCCGACGTCATCGCCGGCGACTCCGACCCCAGCAATATCAACTCGGGCGGCAACGACTACCTCATCGGGGACATCGCCAACCCCAACCCGGCCACGCTCATCTCTCAACCGCCCGCCCTGTACACGCGCGGCATGACGACCGTCACCCCGGAGAACCTCGCCACAATCAGCATCCCCAACTACGTGATGCTCAACCGCGACGTGGACTCCACGGGCAACCCCACCACCCGCAAGACCTTCGGCTCGTTCCCGCAATACCGCTACGCGAATCCGATCGTCGAGACGTCCACGGCCGTGTTCAATCCCACGCCCGGACAGCCCGTTCCGCTTCTGGCCAACATCGACAACTTCCTGACCAAGCAGGCCACGCCCGGAGGCCTGGGTACCCAGATCTTCGACTCCTCCAGCAGCGGTCTCGAGAACCAGATGTTCGTCGACGGGACGACCACCGAACGCTGGTTCCAGTTCACCACCCTCGGCGACGGCGGCGCGGCGATCGGCGACGCCGTTGGTGCCGAGCGTGACCGTAACTTCATCCGCCTGTCGCCCGACGCCTTCACACGCACCATCAACGCGCCTTCGCTCTCAGGGACCGTCACGCGCACCTCCGGCTCCGGCACGTCCACCGCGACCAACGCTCTCTCCGTCAACTCGTTCGCGAACTCGACGGGCTTCATCGACTTTGACCTCACGTCCCTGCTCGGCGAACCGGAAAACCTGGTCTCGGCGACCCTCAACCTGCTGGCCACGTGGACCTCGGGCCCGACCGAGACGCTCAGGCGCCTCGACCTCTCCGTTTCGACCGACGAAGCCCGCTTCACGAACGGCTTCCCGCTCACACGCTCGTTCAACCTCGTCAAGCAGATCGCCCTGCCCACGCAGAACGGCACCAACGCAGCGCTGAGTGTCGACATGACCGACGTGGTCCGCTCCGTGCTGGACAGCGGGCGGACGTCGTTCACGCTCCGCCTGGAAACGCCCGGCCCGAGCGTCAATGTCTCTTCGATCGAGACGCCCTTCCGCGCGAACAACCCGACCTCTCGACTTGAACTGGTTCAGAAGCAGTACGGCGTCGTGGCGGACATCCACAACACCTCCGGGCAGTACGTCGTTGAGGGTCGCTCGACCATCGACATGCGCGTGCTGCCGGCGGGCAAGTACTTCATGCGTGTCTACACGCCGGATGACGCGGCCACGCCGCGCACGAACTTCTCCATCGAGATCACCCCGCCCGCGGCGGGCCTCGCCCATCCCGCGACGTTCCGCGACACGCTCGAAGGCGGCCCTGGTGATGACAACCTGGTCGGCGGCATCGGGCTCGACAGCATCCAGGGCAACTTCGGCAGCGACACCGCGGTCGGGGAGTCCGCCGTGACGGTTAACGGGATCACCGTCACCGAGTTCACCTCGAACATTGCCAACGACGTCGAGTTCCCGCGAACGATCGTCGCGCAGGACTCGGGCGACTTTGTCGCCAACGAGCCGATGGTCGTCAACCCCAGCGTGAGCATCGATCAGAAGTTCTACTCGACGCTTCCCGACGGCGCGGTCACCAGCCCGGACATCACGCCCGACGGTCGCTTCATCGCGTTCGCCAGTTCCGCCAACAACCTCGTCCCCGGCGACACCGGCCAGCAGGACGTCTTCGTCTTTGATCGCACGACCGGCGCGCTCGAACGCGTCAGCCTCGCCGCCAACGGCGCACAGATCAACGGCGACAGCTTCACGCCCAAGATCTCCGACGACGGCCGGTACGTCGTATACGCCAGCAACGCGACCAATCTCGGCGCGGTTGACGTGAACAACCGCACGGACGTCTACCTCTACGACCGGGCCCGGCGCGCCACGCGGCTGGTGAGCACGCAGAACAGCGCCGGAAACTCCGCCAACGGGCACAGCACGAACCCGGTCATCTCGGGCAACGGGCTGTTCGTCGCGTTCGAAACGCTCGCGACCAACATCACGGCGATCGCCGACAGCAACAACCGGGCCGACATCGTCCGCCTCGACCTGACCACCGGCACCAAGGTGCTGGTGACGGACCTTGCCGGCACGACCACCGGCGGCGGGACCAGCCCGTCGATTTCGAGCGACGGCAACTTCATCGCGTACGTCTCCGCGGAAGCCGTGCTCCCCTCCGACACCAACGGCCTCGCCGACATCTACCGCTTCCAGGTCAGCACGGCGACCAACGTGCACATCAGCGTCAACTCGCTGAACGGCAACCTGACCGCGCCCAGCCAATCCCCGTCGATCAGTGGCGACGGCGCCGTGGTTGCGTTCTCCACCACCGCCAACTCCGGGATCGACAGCGACGGGCAGGAAGACGTGTTCTACCGCGTCGTCACCGCGAGTGGACCGCACACCTCCACCGGCACGTTCATCGTCAGTTTCGGCCCCGGAGAATCCAAGCTCCCGTCGTTCGCGCCCGACGGGCAATCGCTCGTGTTCGTCGCTTCCGACGCGCTCGCTCCGACGGACACCGATACATCGCCGGACGTGTACTCCGTTCGCTTCTCGACGGGCGCGACCACGCTCATCACGCAGCTTCAGACCGCCGCGACCGACCAGTTCGCGCCGGTCGCGTCGAACACATCCGGTGTCGTCGTGTTCGAGACATCCTCGCCCGCGTACAACAACTCGGCGGTGCCGGGCGTGTTCGCGTGGGAGCCGCTGGCCGGTGTCGGGCGCACGATCCCCAACGCCGCCCTCGCCAGCGACCTGGCCGGCGTAACGCGGATCGACAGCTCCCGCCGAAACGTCACCAGCCTCGCCGACGCGCGCTGGTTCCTCAACCTGCGCGAGATCACGGCGTCGTACAACATCATCGGCCCGTCCGGGCGCGTTGACGTGCTGGCCGTCGCCCCGGGCACGCCGCGCGGCTCGCTGGCGTTCGACAACCCCACGCTCAACGTCCTCCCGCTCCGCTCCGTCTCGCTCGCGGGCAACGGCGCCCTCATGGCCAACACGGTCGTGGGCAGCCCGACCTGGCGCAAGCTCGACCTCGACTTTGTCGACTTCAGCGAAGGCTGGTTCAACGGCGTCCGCGACAGCGCCGAACACCTCCTGCTGTCCGACTTCGCCGCCAACCAGGGACTCAACAACGTCGAGTTCCTGAGCGTCGCCGGCCCGACCGATTTCGTGGGCGGCGACTGGGCGCCGACGGGGGTCATCACGCCCGGTTCGTTCCCCAACCTGCAGTCGCTCGACATCACCGGCACCGACGCCTTCGACATCGACATCGCGTCCCTCCCCAGCCTGCACACCTTCATCGCGAACGAGTACGTCGCCGAGCAGGGCTTCACGACACCGGCCCAGATCGCGGCCCTCAGCGCCGCCCTCTACGCCCGCACGCCCGCCGTCGGCGTGTACACGCTTGACGACGCCCGCAACCTGCGCGTCAACGCGTTCGGTCTCTCGAGCGGCGCCGGCGGCGTCACCCCGGGAACGTCCACCAACGCGAACGCGCCCTCGATCACCGCCCAGTTCGATCAGCCCGTCCACGCGACGATCGCCGATCCGCTGTTCCCGTCGTCCGCAACGCCGTTCGGCACCGGCGGCTCCAACCCGCGCTCCGTCGTCTCGGGGGACTTCAACCTCGACGGCAAGACCGACCTCGCGATCGCCAACTCCGTGGCGAACACCGTCGGCGTGCTCATCGGCAACGGGACCGGCGGCTTCGCGACCGCGGTGACCTACGCCGTCGGGCTGGACCCGCGGTTCATCGCCGCCGGCGACGTCAACAACGACGGCCGCCTCGACCTGCTCACCGCCAACAGCGCCGCCGGCACCGTCTCCGTCCTGCTCGCCAACACCTCCGGCACCTTCGCCGCCGCAACGTCCTTCTCCGTCGGCACGCTGCCGTACGGCCTGGCGTTGGCCGACTTCAACCGCGACGGGCGGCTCGATCTCGCCGTCACGCGCGACGGCACCAACGCCATCGGCCTCTACACCGGCAACGGCACCGGCACGTTCACGGCGGGCGCCACGCTCACGACCACCTCGCGCCCGCAGGGCATCGTCGCCGTCGACTTCAACCGCAACGGCGCCATCGACCTGGCCGTCGCCGACCGGCTCAACGGCACGGTCCACCTGTTCACCAATAACGGCGCCGGCGTCTTCACGGCGGGCGCGACGATCGCGATCCCGCTCGGGTCCAGCAGCCTCGCCGCCGGCGATCTCGACCGCGACGGCCGCGCCGACCTGGTCGTCGGCTTCACCACCACCACCAACGCCGTCGCCGTGCTCCGCGGCACCTCGACCAACAGCTTCGCGGCGGCCGTGTCCTACCCGGCCCCGGGCACCACGCCCCAGGTGGCCATCGCGGACGTCAACGCCGACGGCCGCCCCGACGTGCTTGCCGCGGGCAACGGCTCGACGGGCTCGGCGACGTACTTCCTGGGCCTGGGCGATGGTCGCCTCTCGCCCGTCACCGCGCTGCCCGTGACGCAGTTCCCCGTCGGCGTCGCCGCGGGCGATTTCGACCGCGACGGCCGCACCGACGCCGTCGTCATCCAGCAGGCCACCAACCAGTTGGCCCTGCTCCGCTCGCTCCCGCCGGTGATCCAGCCGACGTTCACGCTCGCGAACACGCTCGACAACAGCGTGACGGCGCAGCCGACGAGCGTTGCGATGGGCGATTTCAACCTTGACGGCCGGGCCGACATCGCGTTCACCTCGTTCAACTCTTCGGGCATCCGCGTCGCGCTCGCCGGCTCGACGCCGGGCGCGTTCGCCCCGCCGACGTCCGTCGCGACCGCCGGCATCACGCGCCGGATCGCCGTCGCCGACGTGAACCGCGACGGTCTGCCCGACATCGTGGCCGTGACGCGCGACGGCGTGCTCACGCGCCTGTACGCGTTCCTCAACAACGGCGCCGGGTCGTTCACGCAGGCGTTCAACCAGACGGGCGGCAACGACGCCGTCGACCTCGTCATCGCCGACTTCAACAGCGACGGCCGGCTCGACGTGGTCACCATCCACGATGGAACTTCCTTCGCCCAGTCGCAGGCCCAGTTCCGCACGGGCAACGGCGACGGCACGTTCAGCTCGGCGAGCACCTTCAACGTCGGCTTCTTCGCGTCCGGCGCCGCCGTGGGCGATGTCAACAACGACGGCCGCCCCGACTTCCTCGTCACCAGCGACACGCAGAACAACCTCATCCCGTTCCTCAACAACGGGTTGGGAGGCTTCACCACCGGCACCAGCTTCGGCTCGGCCGGGTCGCCCCGGCGCGTGTACCTCGCCGACCTCAACGCCGACGGTCGCGTCGACGTCGTGACGGCCAACACCAGCGTTACCAACGGCTCGGCCGTCAGCGTCCACCTGGGCAACGGCAACGGCACCTTCGCCGGTTCGACCTCGTTCAACTCCGACCCCGCGTCCCTCTCCGCGGGCGCGACCGCGATCACCATCGCCGACATCACCGCCGACGGCAAGCCGGACCTGGTCGTCGCCAACGCCAACCGTGACACCATCGGCGTGCTCCCGGGCACCGGCACCGGCACGTTCCTCACCGCCCAGACCTTCACCTCCGGCTTCAGCGGCGCGCTGGTGCAGGACGTCGCCGTTGCGGACATCAACGCCGACGGCCGCCTCGACACGCTGGTCGCCAACCGCGTCGGGCAGTCGCTCTCCGTCCGCCTCACGCTGCTCCCGCGCGACCTGCACTCGACGACCGACGCCGCGATCGCGCCGCGCGTCACCGTCACCGGCCCCTCCGGCGTGGTCGCGGGCGTCACGCTCAGCAACCTCGGCGGGCGCTCGCTGGGCATCACGCTCCCCGCGGGCGTGCCCGAAGGCACGTACACCGTCCGCCTCGACCCCGCCCTGTCCGACGCGCTCCGCAACCCGCTCGCCGCGGCCCAGACGTTTACCTTCTCGGTTGATCGCGGCGTGCCCACAGGCCAGCTCGCCAGCCCGGCTTCCGGTGCGGCCCTGCAGGCCGTGCCCGGCACGATCGACATTCAGTGGACCGACGCCGGCCTCGCGGGCATCGACGCGGCCCAGTTCGGCGTCGACGACATCACCATCAACGGGCTCTCGCCCACCGCGGCCCAGGTCGTCTCGGGCACGCTGGTCCGGTACACGCTCCCGCCGGCGCTCTTCGGCCTCACCAACGGCCCGCTGACCGTCGCCGCGGCTTCGGGCGGGGTGCTCGACCGGGCCGGCAACGCCGCCGCCGCCGGCGTCGTCGGTCAGATCACCATCGACTCCACCGCGCCGACGGCGCAGCTGGTCACGCCGACGCCGTCGGCCGTTCTCGGCGCGTCGCCGGCATTCCTTGATGTCAGTTGGTTCGACAGCGGCTCGGGCTTCGACCCCGGCGCGTTCACCGCCAACGACCTCATCATCACCGACGCGATCGGCATCGTGCCCGTCGTCGCGCCGCCCGTGCAGCAGCCCAGCGGCGCGTGGCGCTACATCCTCGCGCGAACCCTCGCCGACGGCGTGGTCACCGTCGTCACCTCGACCGAAAGCGGCACGCAGGAGCAGGGCGTGTCCGACCGCGCCCTCAACCCGGTTGGCTCGGTCAACCTCGGCTCGTTCACCGTCGACACCCAGGCCATCGCGGGCTCGGTCGTCAACCCCGCCGGCGACTTCACGCTCGACCAGGGCTTCATCGACATCACCTGGAGCCCCGGCTCCGGCACGCCGATCGACGCCTCGACGATCAGCGTCAACGACATCACCATCACGCAGGGTGTGACGTCCTTCCCCGTCGCCGCCGTGCAGCCCGTCGCCGGTCAGCCCAACACCTTCCGCTACTTCTACACCGGCTCATTGAGCGACGGCCCCGTGACGATCACGACCGGCGCGGTGCAGGTCTTCGACATCGCCGGCAACAGCGCCCCCGCCGGCGTGCTCGCCGTGCGCACGCTCGACCGCGCCGGCCCGCTGGCGCAGCTCACCGCTTCCGGTGCGGCGTTCCCCAACCTGCCCGCCACCATCGACGTCACCTTCGCCGACCTGCTCGGCGTCAACCCGGCGAGCGTCAACGCGGGCGATCTGCTCTTCAGCACGCCCGACATCATCGCCACCGGCACGCCGCAGAACCTGGGTGGCAACGTCTTCCGCTTCACGCTCGCCTTCGCGCCGGGCGCGACGTTCCAGTCCGGGCCCGTCACCGTCTCGCTCGCCGAGGGCGCCGTCGCCGACGCCATCGGCAACCTGAACACCGCCCAGACCCTGGGCGCGTTCACCGTCGACCGCTCCGGTCCGGTTGCGTCGCTGGACGCCCCGACCAACGGCGCTACGTTGAGCGCGCCGGTCTCGGTCATCCGCGTCCGTCTGACCGACGCCGTCGGCGCCGGCCTCGTGCCCGCGAGCGTGCAGGCCAGCGACTTCGCCGTCGATGGCTTCACGATCACCGCGCTGCAGTCCGTCGTCGGCGACCCGTCCGCCTTCGACCTCATCCTTTCGACGCCGATCACCGACGGCACGGTCGTCGTCCGCGTGGCGGGCGCCATCACCGACGCGTTCGGCAACGCGACGCCGCTGGGCGTGTTCGGCTCGCTCTCGGTCGACCAGGCCGCGCCGGCCGCGACGCTGCTCCCGCGCGTCTACGCCGACATCGATGATTCGCCCGACGCCCGCTTCATCGACATCCGCTACACCGACGCGGGCTTCGGCGTCGACCTCTCGACGGCCAGCCCGCTCGACATCGCGCTCCGCAACGCCACGACCAACCAGCCGATCGCCATCACCGGGTTCCAGGTCCTGACCGACGGCGTGGTCCGCTACTTCCACGCGGCCCTCACGCCCTCCGCCGGCGGCAACCTCACGCCGGTACACGCCATCGAGGTCGTCCGTCTCGCGGGCGCCGTCGCGGACCTCGGCGGCAACGCGACCGCGGCGAACCAGGTGCTGGGCACGTTCGACTTCCGCCGACCGCTGCCGCGCATCGTCGGCGTCCGCCCGGACCTGACCGACCCGACGCGCCCGATCGACCAGCCGACCGCCGGCATCGATCAGGTCACCGTCGGCCAGTCGCGTCCGCAGTCGGTGGTGACGCCGCCGGGCAGCACGCCCGCCGCCCCGAGCGTTGCCCCGGTGGTCATCACCATCGACGACCCCGCCCAGCCCGTCGGCGATGACGACGCGTGGTTCACCATCCCCGCGTTCGACGATCAGCCGGCCCGGGCCTTCCTGCTCGTCCCTGACGAGCACGCCAACCACCGCGAGGTCGCGCTCAGCCAGGCCGTTCCCGCCTTGCGATTCACCAACCTCTGATTGGCCCGTGTACAGCGCGGCCCGGCGGGCGCGGCGATGCGCCCGCCGCCATCATCGCACGCCAGTCACACGCGGAACAGCGCCCCGAGCTTCTTGCCGAGCAGCACGCTCGCGCCCACCAACGTCACCGCGAGCAGCGCCATCCCCCACACGCCCATCGCGCTCGCGATGTACGGCCCGTCGCCCAGGCGGCTCAGGAACGCGTAGATCGCCCGTGTGATCGGGAACTGCGACTGCTGCTGCGCCAGGATCAGCGGCTCGCTCACCGCCAGCATGCTGAAGCTGAACGCCAGCAGCGCCCCCGCCAGCAGGTTCGCCACGATCAGCGGCAGGATCACCCGGCGCACGGCGTACACGCGCCCCGCGCCAAGGTTCCGGGCCGCTTCTTCCAGTTCGCCCGACGTCTGCTCCAGCCCCGCGACCGTCGAACGGACGATGTACGGCACACGGCGCACCGCGTACGCCAGCACGATCAGCAGCACCGGGTTCGGCTCGGCCCCCAGCACCGCGACGAAGGACAGCGGGTTCGGGTTCCCGCTGCTGTCGACCCCGAAGGGCCACCGCAGCGTCATCGCGACATAGCCGAACGCGACCACCAGCCCGGGCACGGCCAGCGGCAGCATGCACAGCGCGTCCAGCACGCCCCGCCCGCGCACCTTCGTCCGCACGATCACGTACGCCGTCACCAGCCCGAACCCCGTCGCCATCAGCACCGCCAGCGACGACAGTTTCAGCGAGTTCAGGATCGACCCGAACGCCTCCGGGTGGCTCAGCGCTTGCACGAAGTTGCTGCCCGTGATGCTCGTCGGCAGCACACTCCGGTACCACGCCCCAGGGGCCGAGATGCTCGTCAGGATGACCCCGATGTGCGGCGTCAGTGCGGCGAGGGTGACGGCGGCGAACGCGCCCGTCGCCAGCCAGCCGCGCCACCCGCTCAGCGTCTTCTCCGTCCCCGCGCGCGACGCCTTGGCGTACATCGCATACCCGGCCCGCCCGAAGATCAGCTTGCCCACGGCGTAGATCGTCACCGCCACGCACAGCAGCACGACCGTCAACGCGTACGGCGCCGGCGACGACTCGATCTCCTTCAGCCCGTTGAAGATCTGCACGCTCGTCACGCGCGTGTAATCGAACACCAGCGGCGTTCCGAGTTCCGTGAACGCCCACACGAAGACGATCGTCCCGCCCGCGAACAGCCCGGGCCGGATCAGCGGGAGCGTCACCCGCGTGAGCCGCCGCCACCACCCGCACCCGAGATTCTCCGCCGCCTCTTCCAGCGCCGGGTCGAGGTTCGCGAGGGCCGCCGTCGCGTTCAGATAGATGATCGGGTACAGGTGCAGTGCGTCGACGGTGACGCACCCCCAGAACTTCGCCTTGCCCAGGATGTCCCACTGTGTGCCCAGCAGCGTGTTGAGCATCCCGGACGTCCCGAGGATCGCCTGCATCCCGATCGCCCCGACAAACGGCGGCAGGATCAGCGGCACCAGGATCAGCGCGCTGAACATCCCCTTCAGCGGGTACCGGTACTTCGCGCTCAGGATCGCCAAGGGCAGCGCGATGAGCACCGTCAGCGTCGTCGTCGTGCACGCCATCAGGAACGAGTTGATCAGCCCGCGCACGAGCGTCGGGTCTTCAAAGACCATCCGCACGTGCGCCAGCGTGAATCCCGTCGTTCCGTCCGGGCGCAGGCCCGTGAACGCGCCCGCGACGGTCAGGCCGATCGGGTACAGCAGGAAGACCCCGAGCACCAGCAAGAGCGCCGCGAGCAGGGCGTAGTCGCCCAGCCGCCGCGCACCGCCGATTCGTAATCCGCGTCGACCGCCCACGCTCGCCCCTCGCATCATTTCACCGCCCGGTACACGAACGCCGGCGGGATGTTCCCCCACACCACGCGGCTGATGCTCGTCCGCCCGAACAGCCGCTTGATCTCACGCCGGAAGTGCCACGCCCCGGGGTACAGCAGCCCGCAGTGATACCCGAACGTCCGGAACTCTCCGCCCGGGCGGAGCATGCGGTGCGTCGCCTCCAGCGTCTTGGTGATCCACGGCTTGGGAAAACTCACCCAGCCAAGCCCGCTGATGACCAGATCCACGCTGCCCGCGCCGATCCCGCGGTCGCGGCAGATCGGCTCGATGTCCTCCGCGCTCCCGGTGACGACCTCCACCGTCGGGAACGCCGCCTGCACCACCTTCGCCAGGTTCGCGTTGAACTCGATGGCGATGAACCGGCCCGTGCTGCCCCCACCCGCCCCGCCGGCCCCCCCGGTCGGGCCCGCCGCATCGAAGAACGCCGGCGGCAGCGCCCCCAGCGTCGCCCGTGTGAAGGCCCCGCTCCCCGGGCCGAACTCGACGATGCGCTTGGCCGCGTTCAGGTCGACGCCGCGGATCATTTCCTGTGACAGCGCCCGGCTGCTGGGCGCGACGGCCGCCGTCCGCGCCGGGCTTCTGAGGAACTCGCGAAAAAACGCGCCCCGCGTCGAGGGCCCGACGGTCGCAGCGACCGGGCTGGCCCGGTTGGTTGAAGCGGTGGTCATGCGCGACGCCAGCATACGCCGCCGACCCTCCGCCCGCCGTTACCGCCCTCGCAGCGCGTCCGACGATTCCCGCTTGGTCGCCGTCGTCGCCGCCGGGTCAACACCCCCGGCCCTATTCAGATCGCCCGGCAGCAGCACCTTGAACGTGGCCCCGCGCCCGACGCCCGACTCCAGCAGGATCTTCCCGCCGTGCTCCTCGACAATCCGCTTGGTGACGGCGAGCCCCAGGCCCGTCCCGCGCAGGCCCTTGGTGGTCTGGAACGGTTCAAAGATGTTCACCTGCCGCTCGGGCTCGATCCCCGGGCCGTTGTCGATGATCTCGATCCGCACCACGGGCCCGACGGAATCCAGCGCGCTCCGCCCGCCGGGCCTGGGCGGCGGCTCGTACGTCGCGCGAACCGTCACAATCCCCGATCGCGCGTCCACCGCCTCCACCGCGTTGAGCATCAGGTTCACCAGCGCCTGGTGCATCAGGTGCGGGTCGAGCATCACCGGCGGCATCTCGCTGTCGGCGTCGACGATCAGCGCCACCTGCCGCGCCGCCGACTGATCGCGCAGCAGCTGCGCGCAGTCCTCCAGCAGCGGCCCCAACCGCGTCAGTTCATACTCCGGCGCCCGCGGGCGGGAATACGCCAGCATGTTGAGCGTCAGGGCCATGATGCGGTCGATGTTCCGCTTCAGGATGCCCCAGCCCCCGCGGGCGATTTTCAAGTCGTCGCGCTTCAGGCCCATCTCGACCACATCCGCCCCGCCGCGCAGGCCCTGCAGGATGTTCTTGATCGAGTGGCTCAGCACCGCGACCGTCTCGCCGACGGCGGCCAGCTTCTCCGTCTGCAGCTTCTTCGCGTACGCCTGCGCGTTCGCGAGCGCCAGGCCCGTGTGCCGCCCGATCGCGTTAAGCAGCGCCAGCTGCTCCGGCGTGAAGGTGTAGTTGGCGATGGTGCTGTCCACGTAGATCGCCCCGAACTTGCGATCGCCGAACTCCATGGGCGAGCACAGGGCGGAGCGGATCGCGAACTGCTGCACGCTGTCGCCCTTGGCGAAGCGCGGGTCGTTCATCGCGTTGGTCGACAGCACGCCCTCGCCGTGCTTGAGCGCGTGGTTCAGGATCGTGCGGCTGACGTGGATCCGCGCGTCGGCCGCGTCCTTGGGCAGGTCGCGGTGCTTCACCACCGCCGGGCGCGGGTCGCGACCGTCGGCGTGCTCGCACAGCATGATGAACCCGCGCTCGGGCTTGAACTCGCTGAACACCAGGTCCATCACCCCGCGCAGCAGTTCCTCCCGGTCCGTCAACTGGCTCGTCAGCGCCGTCAGGCGATAGATGACCTGCAGGTGGTGGATCGCCGCCGTCCGCGGCTCGGGCTCCGCGAGGATCACCGAGTCGTCGTTGCCCGCCACGTCCAGCGCCTGCAAGCGCCGCTCGATGCTCGAGTCGATCTGGTCCGAGCGCATCACGCGGACCAGGTCCCGCTGCTCGTCATCGTCCGACTTACCGAACACCAGCAGCGTCGAGCCCGTGCGGACCTGGTCCCCCACGCGCAGCTTCGTCCGCTCGCCGATCTTCACCCCGTTGACGTACGTCCCGTTCTGGCTGTTGAGATCGCGGATCCACCATTCCCCGTCGTCCGGCGTCAGCTCCGCGTGCCGGCGCGACATCGTCGTGTCCGTGCACGGCAGGGCCTCGCTCGACCGCCCGAGCAGCTGCGGCAAGCCCGTCGACAGCCGGAACTGCCGCCCCTTGTCCGGACCTTGAATGACCGTCAATACCAGCACACTTGAGCATACGTGCCGGCGTTCCGCCGGATCTCACGCCCCGCGTGTTCGCTCGAATCACGCGCGGGTCGCAAAGAAATCCGTCGCGTCCGCCGGGGCGTCGGCCAGTGGCGTAAGCCGCCCGTCGACAAACGCGCGGATCTCGAACCCCGCGGCCCGCAGAAGCTCGTGCACATCCGAAGGGTCCGACCCGAAACGCCCGCTCATCGTCCGATCGGTTTCGTACAGAATGAACCGCACCCCCAGCTCTCGCAGCACGCCCGCGGCTCCCCGAAACACGCCGAGCTCGGCACCTTCAACATCAACCTTCATCCCGTCCACCCGCGTGATCCCGTTCCGCTGGCAATACTCATCCAGGCTCACCAGCCGCACCTGCGGCCCGGCGCCGCCGCCCGCCACCACGTGCGATGTGCCCAGGTTCCGCGACGGGCCTTCCACGAACGAACCCGTCCCCGCCGTCTCGCCCACGGCACAATCGTTGATCGTGACGTGCCTGTACCCGTTCGCCTCCACGTTCATCCGCAGAAGTCGGCGCCGCTTCTCCCCCGGCTCGAACGAATGCACCCGCCCCGTCGGCCCGACCACCCCGCCGCTGATCAGCGTGTACAGCCCGAGGTGGGCGCCGACATCCAGGAACGTGTCGCCCGGCTTCAAGCTCCCGCGCACCAGCTCGCACGCCGCTCGCTCGAACGCGCCGGTCGTGTAGATGTCCTGCCCGAGATACTCGCCCAGATCGACGACGATCTTCTGCCCGGAGAACAGCGTCCCCCACGCTTCCCGAGAGTTCGACGGCATCCGCCCGATGACCTCGGCCAGAAGCCGACGTGGCATCTTGGCCCTGGGCATCGTTCCAAGGACAATCCGCGTGAGTGACTTGGCGACCATGCAGGGCTCCTCGGTACGAGCGGCCCCGGTCAATATACACCAACTTGACCGGATATCGACTACTTTCTCCGGTTAGACAGTCCCTCGTGTGGGGGCGATTCGTCAGCCCCCTACCCTCGTCGCCGCTCATGCCCACGCCCGCCCCCAACGAACCCCTCCCGGCCCTTCGCCCGCGTCGCACGCTCGCCCGCACCGCCACGGTCGAGGGGATTACGCTGTTCACCGGCGTGTCCGCCCGGATCGACATCACCCCGGCCGCCGCGGGCCTTGGCCTGCGTTTTCTGACCTCGGGCACCGCGGAGACGCACGCCATCCCCGCCCGCGTTGAGCACGTGGTCCCCGAGAACCGCCGCACGGTGGTCGCCCTGCACCCGCTGCATCCGCCGGGCCCGGCCAACCCCGCCGTGCAGACCACCGAGCATCTCCTTTCCGCACTCGCCGCGCTCGGCGTGACGGACGCGCTGGTCCGCCTCACCGGCCCGGAGATTCCGATGGGCGACGGTTCCGCGGCCCCGTTCGTCGAGGCCATCCTCGCCGCCGGGCTGGTCGACCTGCCCGGCCCGGGCGTGCCACCGGTCCGCGTGCTCACCCCGATCATCCTCGAAGACCCCGCCGCCGGCTGGCGCATCGAGGCCCACCCGACCGACGAGCCCGCCCTCATCGCCGAGTACCGCCTGCACTACCCGCCCGGCGCCGGTCTGGAAGCCCAGTCGGCCGCGTTCACGCTCCCGATCGCCGTCTCCGACGCCGCGACCGAGGCGTACCGCGCCGACATCGCCCCCGCCCGCACCTTCAGCCTCGCCGCCGAGGCCCAGGCGGCTCGCGCCATGGGCCTGTTCAAACACCTCGAACCGAGGGACACGCTCGTCATCGCCCCCACCGGGCCCATCAACAACGCCTACCGCTTCCCGAACGAGCCGGCCCGGCACAAGCTGCTCGACCTCATCGGCGACCTCGCCCTCGCCGGGCGTCCTGTGCAGGCCCGCGTCATCGCGACACGCACCGGGCACGCTCACAATCACGCCCTGGCCCGCCAACTCGCGGCGTTGCCCTGATTTCTCGCCGCAGCCGTGCTTTCTCGCCGCAGCCGTCAATCTCAGCCGTGGCCCGCCCCCGGTCGATGATGCATCTTTCTTTCCGGGCCGGCGAACCTCCCGCCACCCGGGTTGTTCAATCCAGACCCGCCCTTCTCCCCTCGCTCCCTGTCCCCCCGCCCCTCGCCCCTGACCTCTGGCCTCTGTCCCCTGCCCCCACCATGCGTCCCCGCGCGTTCTCACTCATCGAGCTCATCGTCGTGATCGCCATCATTGCGACGCTGATCGGGATCATTCTCCCGTCGCTCGGGGCCTCTCGTGAAGCTTCCCGCCGCGTCAAGTGCCTGGCCAACCTGCGCTCCTTCGGCCAGGCCATCGCTGCGTACATGAACGACTCGGACACGATCCTCCCGTACGTCCGCCCGTTTCACGAGCCCGGCGGGAACGTCAACGACCCCTCGCTGCTCGACATCATGTCCGCGTACCTGAGCGTCGACCCGCCGGAGCGCGAGCGTCCCGGCGACTCGACCTCGTTCTACACGCGCGTCGCCGACGTGTTCAAGTGCCCGTCCGACCTCACGGGCAACGACGCGCGCACCAACTTCCAGCCCGTCTGGCGCAGCGCTGGCATCAGCTACGAGTACTTCGCGGGCGCGATCATGCTCGGGGCCGAGTTCGCCACCATCCCCGCCGCCGTCAGCCCCAAGGCCGTCACGCTCACGTACCAGCAGCCGGAGTGGCGCGACCTGCCGGTCATGATGGACAACGACGACTGGCACCCCGGTCGGGCCGGGGCCACGCCGCGCAACGCCCTGTTCTACGACGGCTGGCGCCCCGACTGGGCCGGGCCGTTCGTCAAGCTGGACGTCACCACGCCGCGCATGCAGAAACTCATCTGCGACGTCACGCGTTTCGGCGGGGTGCCGCGCCCCGGGTGCAACTAGGCCGAGCATCCACCATGACCACGCCCGTGCAACCACCGCCCGCCGAACCACCGCCCACCGAACCGACGCCCGCCGACGCGCTACCCGCGGCGCACGCGCCCGCCGCCGGCTCACCTTTCACCGGCTCGCTGCTGGACGACCCGACGCTCGCGCCGCTCGCCACCGGTGCCGCGCCCGCCCAGGCCGCCCGCGTCCGCGCCCCGCGCCGGATGCCCGCGGCCCTGTCGCGCCTGTGGAGCACGCCGCGCCGCCGCGGCATCTCGATCACGCTCGCGCTGCTCGTCGTCGGTCTGACGGCCTTCTTCGTCCTCCGCCCCAAGCCTCAGCCTGACTTCGCCGCCGCACCGATGGACGATGTGCTCGACTACGCCCTGCTCACGGAGGACTTCAACCGCCTCTCCATCGAGCAGCGCCTGGCCCTGCTCACCGAACTCGTCGACCGCTTCAAGAACATGTCCGCCGGCGACTCGGCCGCCATGGCCATGTTCGCCGCGGGCATCGAGGGCCGCATGCGCAAGCAGCTCGAACGCAACGCGACCCTCCTGGCGGCGGACGTGTGGGACAAATACGCGTGGGAATACGCCGGCAGCCCGCCCGAACAGCGCGAAGAAGCCGTCGAGAAGGCCTTCCTCGACCTCAGCAAAACCCTCGAAGCCATCGCCGGCGTGCAAAGCACCAAGACCGACGCCGAGCGCCTCGCCGACGCCCGCGCTCAGGCCAAGCGCGACCAGGAACTCTTCAAGTCCGGCGAAGGCCCGACGGCGACCCAGATGGCCCGCATGGCCAGCAGCATGCGCAAAGCCATGCTCGAAAACGGCTCGCCCCAGCAACAGATCCGCGGCCAGCAGCTCATGCGCGACATGACCCGCTACCTCCGCGGGCAAGACATCGTCACCGGCAAGTGATCGGCGCCCAGGGTGGCACGCCGCTCCGCGGCGTGCCGATGCGAGCCGCGTTCACAGAAGCGCCCGGCGCAGCTCGCCGACGTTCCCGACATCCACCGCGACCTGCGTGCCGGTGTCCATGTCCTTGAGCTGCGCCTGCGTCGCCGACTCGATGATCAAACAGAACCGCGCCCGCATCTTCGCGGCGTCCTGAATCAGTTTGCCCACGTTCTTCGTCGTCTTGTACGACCGCCGCGCGTGCAGACCGAAGCGGTCCCGCCCGCCCGACCCCGGCGTCGGCGCCCGCAGCGCCGCCAGCATCGGCCCGACCTGCGCATCCGCCTCCGGCGTGCCGTTGGAGATCACCACCACATCGGGCCGCTGCCCCAAGCGCGCCGCGATCTCGTCATCGCTCGGCATCAGCCCCTTGTCCACCAGCAGGTTCGACAGCACCACATCGCCCATCCCAAAGCCCACGGCGGGAGTGGGGGGGCCGCCGAACAGCTCGATGAGCCCGTCATACCGCCCGCCGCCGGCGATCGCGCGCTCGGCGCCGGAGACTTCGTGGACCTCGAAGACCATGCCGGTGTAGTAGGCGAGGCCGCGGACGATGGATTCATCAAACACACACCAATCCCGGAGTCCTGCAATAGCAAGTTGCCGCTTAAGCGAGTGAAGTCGCTCGAGAGAAACTGCGCGACCCCGGGTGTCCATAATTCTGAGTTCGCCCTGCCTTAGTGCCCCCCCGAGCTTTTCCATATTGTTGTACCAAAGGTCGACAGAAAGTCCGACCGTTTTGGCATGAGACTCAAACTCCGCCGTTGTGCCTTTGCCTTTTCGGTCGAGCAGTGCCAGCGCCTCGGAAGTGTTTTCGGGGCTCACATCGGCCATCGCCAACAAGCCTTGAAGCACAAGGCGATCACTGAAACCGACCTTCACCGAGTTCGCGCTCAGTCCAAGTGATTCCAAGAGCCCCACACACGTCGCAATGCACTCTGCATCGGCCCGCGCTTCCGCTTCCGGGTCGGTCGACTCCAGCCCAATGATGTCACAGTTCCACTGATAAAACTCCCGCAGCCGCCCCCGCTGCGGCCGCTCGGCCCGGAAGCAGTTCTGCGTCCAGAACCACTTCGTCGGCTTCGCCAGCGCGCCCGCTCGGGCCGCGTACATCCGCGCCAGCGTCGGCGTGAACTCCGGGCGCAGCGCGAACGGCGCGTTCCCGCCCGCGCCAAGCCGCGCCCGCTCCTCCGGGCTCTTCCCGCTGAACACGCCGAACACTTCGTTCAGGATCCCCTCGCCGCTCTTGACGGCGTACAGGTCCGCGTCCTCGAACGTCGGCCCGTCGATCTCCTCGAACCCGTGGTTGATCGACACCCGCCGCCACGCGTCCTGGATGTACCGCAGCCGGTTCAGGTCCGCCGGGTACAGGTCGCGCAAACCCGTCGGCGGCTGCGTCGGCGCCTTCACGCCGGGCTTCGCGCCCTCGCGCCCCCCCGGCCCCCCCGACCCGCCCTGGCCGCCCCGCCCGCCGCCCTGCTCGCTCGCGCCATCTTGTCCACGGGTCTGGTTCATCGCGACCAGCGTATGCGTCGCCCGCCGCGGGCCTCGCATCGCTCTCCGGGGCGGGCTCCGCCACCAGCGCCCGCCGCCCCTGATCACCAGAGAACGCGCTGGACCCCGGCGCGGTCGTTCAAAACACGTAGGATTTGCCCGCTGGCCGTGTTGCTTTTGTCAACACCCGCGGCATATTCTGCTTCTCATGAGCCGCCGCGCCAACATCATGTGTTGTTGTTTCTGTTGTACACGCTGTTGACGCCGCGCCGCACCCGCGCCGCCCCATGATCGTGGCGGCGCATGGCTGAGCCCCGACGCTCACCCCCCCCGCCCCCCGCCACCGCGGCCCCTCTCAAAGCCCGTGCTGATCGACCGCCCCGGGCTTGGCCACGCCACGTTCGCGGCGGATTGATCGACGCCCGTTCCTGCGCTCACCCATCACTCGAGCGGCCAGTTCCGGCGACGCGCCCGCGGCTTGTTCCAGCCCGGCCCGCCGTCAAAGGCCTGCTCCTTTCGCCGCGACCCATCAATGCGTCCGACCCGTTTCTTCTCCCGTCCGCGCGCTCGCGCGTTCACGCTTATCGAACTGCTGGTCGTCATCGCGATCATCGCGCTGCTCATCGGCATCCTCCTCCCCGCGCTCGGCAAGGCCCGCGCCAGCGCCCGATCGGTCAAGTGCCTCGCGAACGTTCGCTCCATGGGCCAGCTCGCGCAGTGCTATCTCAATGACAACAAGGACCTCTTCCCCGTCCGCGACAACGCCGCAACCGGCGGCGGGAGCATCTTCAACGCCTTCCGCCCCTCCCGCACCATCCTGCAATCCGACGCCCGCTCGCTCGAAGTCCTCGCATGCCCCGAGGATCGCGAGCCCGTCCGCGAGTACGTCATCGGCGACGCCGCCGGCAACGACCCCAACGGCCTGGGCCTCGGCGATCTCTACGGCCGGGCGTACGAGAGCAAGATCCGCTACAGCTACGGCATCAACAACATGACCGGCATCAACCCCGTTACCGAGGCCGAGCGCCAGCTCTTCAACAACAACGTCGCCGCCTATTCCTACCCCACGCAGACGCTGCTCTACGCCGACTGCACCTTCTTCAACGCCCGGGCCCACAACCTGGTCGTCAACGACTCGCCCCTGCTCAAGGGCCGCGTCGCCAACGCCGGCGCCCCCGCGCTGTTCAACACGCTCGCGACCATCCCGCCGCAGTACGCCCGACCCGTCCGCGAAGCCCGTCGGCACGACAGCGGCAGCAACGTGCTCTTCATGGATCAGCACGCCGCCTCCGTCTCCCAGGAAGACGCTTACACCAAGATCCTGTACTCCTGGACCGAGCCGGTCGTGCAGTAAGCGCAAGGCCCTCGGTTCTCGGACCGGCGCGTGAACGCCGCGACTCGCCTGAACCGATGATCTCCTGAGTTCGAGCCCAGTTCCGCTCACGGAGATCGTCCATGCGTCGCGGCGTCCTCTCGTTCCTGGCCTGCGTCCTCGCCATGCTCACGCTCCCCGCCCCCGCCGCGTTCGGCCAGGGGGCGTGCTGCCTGCCCTCCGGCGGGTGCGTCGTTGCGGATCAGCCCACCTGCCTTAGCCTCGGGGCTTCGTGGCAGGGCTCCGTCGTGCCCGCCTGCACGCCCACCGCGTGCCTGAACCTCCGTGTCTGCTGTCTCGGGGGCTCGTTCTGCACACTGCAAACCGAGAACGCCTGCCTCCTCAACGGCGGGGAGTTCAACTCCAGCCTCACCGCCTGCGGGCCAAGCGCGTGCAGCCAGCCCACCGGCGCCTGCTGCTCTGGTCTGCAGTGCTTCATCACCACCGAAGCCCAGTGCGGGTCCGGCGTTTGGGCGATCAACCGAGTCTGCAACCCATCCGACGGCACCTGCCCCGCCGGCGCGTGCTGCCGCTTCGGCACCATCTGCTCGATCCTGACCCAGCTTGATTGCAACGCCGCCTTGGGCGCGTACCAGGGCGCCGGCGTCGCCTGCTCGCCCTCCGCCTGCCAGATCGGGGCTTGCTGCTTCGCCAACGACCAGTGCACCCTGCTCAGCCCCGACGGCTGCCGCTTCCAGGGCGGCTTGCCCTACCCCGGCGCGAACACCTGCGCGCCCACCAACCCCTGCGATCCCGCCGGGTGCTGCGGGTTCTACACCGGCGGGTGCGTCGTCATCGGGTTCTTCGCCTGCTCACAGTTCGACGCGTACACCTTCGTCGGCTCGACCTGCTCGCCCAACACCTGCATCACCGCCACCGGCGCCTGCTGCGCCGGCGCCAGCGGGTGCACCGTCACCACCCGGGCCGACTGCCAGGCTGCCGGCAACCGCTGGATCGGCCCCGCGACCGCGTGCACCGAACGCATCTGCTGCCGCGCCGATTACGACCGCTCCGGCGCCCTGAGCGTGCAGGACATCTTCGACTTCCTGACCGACTGGTTCGCCGGCTGCCCGTGAGCGCCGCTCACACCTCTCGCACGTCGCCCTTGCCCTTCTCGATCCGCCCGATTACGTACACCGTTTCGCCGAGCTTCTCGAGCTTCTCCTTCACCGCCGCGGCGAACTTCGGCCGCACGATCAGCGTGTACCCGATCCCCATGTTGAACACCCGGCGCATCTCCGCCTCGTCGATGCGCCCGTGCTTCTGCAGAAACGAGAACACCGGCAAGACCGGCCACGACGCCGTGTCCACCACCGCGTCCACGCCCGGGTGCAGCGCCCGGCACAGGTTGCCCGCCATCCCGCTGCCCGTGATGTGCGCCATCCCCGTGATCACCTTCTTGACCTTGTACTGCCGCAAAAGCCGCGTGATCGTCCCGGCGTAGATCCGCGTCGGCGTCAGCAGCACGCGCCCTAGCGTCGGCGTCGTGTCCTCGCCGGCGCTCGCCGCTCCGGCGGGGCTCTTCTTCTTGCGCGACCCCGCCCCGGCCCGCCCCTTCCCGCCCGCGCGCCCGTTCCCCTTGCCCGCGCGACGCCCGGGCAGCAGTTCCTCGTACACCGCGTTCAGATCCAGCCCCGCCGACTGCACCACCTTGCGCACCAGCGAGTACCCGTTGGAATGGATCCCGCTCGACGCGACGCCGAGCACGATGTCCCCCTTCTCCACGCGCGTCGGGTCGCTCGCCCGCGCCAGTTCCACCACGCCCACGGCGAACCCGGCCAGGTCAAAGTCCCCCGGCGCGTACACGTCCGGCATTTCCGCCGTCTCCCCGCCGATCAGCGCACACCCCGACTGCACGCACCCGTCCGCGATCCCCTTCACGATCGCCGTCAGCATCGCCCGGTCCACTTTGCCGACGGCGATGTAATCCAGGAACAGCAGCGGCTCGGCCCCCTGCACGACCATGTCGTTCACGTTCATCGCCACCAGGTCGATCCCGATGGTGTCGTACACGCCCATCTGCTGGGCGAGTTTGAGCTTCGTGCCCACGCCGTCGGTGCACGCGACCAGCACCGGGTCCTTGTAGTTCCGCTGGAACAGCCGCTGGTTGAAGTCCAGGCGGAACAGCCCGGCGAACCCGCCCGGGTTGTCGATCACGCGTGGCCCGTGGGTCCGCCGCATGATGGCGCCGAGCGACTCCGTGAACGCGTCCTTGTCCTCAAGGTTCACGCCCGCGGCGGCGTAGGTCATCCCGGTCTTCTGGCTGGTGGCGTTCGGCGGTGGCATCGTGGCCAAGGCTAGTGCCCCACTCGCCGCATCGCGGGTTATCGGCTCACCCGCCCTTACGCCCGACCCCTGCCGGGAGGATCCCTCCCCGCCCCGTGCCCCCGCTCTCGATCACGCCGCGCCGGTCGCCGAAACCCAAGTAGGGGAGTACGCCTTTCGCGGGTGCGCCATGTCCACAGATCGGCCCTGTTCCACCCATACCGCCCGCCTGTTCTCGCCCATCCGCCTCGTCGTGCTCGCGCTCGCGCTGATCGTCGGCCTGTTGGTCACGGTCCGCGTCTGGCCGATCGCCACCGAAACGCCCCCCCTCCGCGTCGCGATCAACCCCTGGCCCGGGTACGAGTTCGCCACCCTCGCGGCCCACCACGGCCTGTACGAGCGCGAGGGCGTCCGCGTGCGCCTGGTTGAACTCGGTTCGCTGGGCGACTCCCGCCGCGCTTTCGAACGCGGCCAGGTCGACGCGATGTTCTGCACGCTCATCGAACTGTCCCAGGTCTACCAATCCACCGGCAAGCTCCCCCGCGCCGTCCTCGTCGCCGACGCCTCGTGCGGGGCCGACGTCATCCTCGCGCGCCGCGGCGTCGATTCCGTCGCCGCACTCCGAGGCCGGGCCGTCGCCGTCGAGGCCGGCTCGCTGAACGAGTACATCCTCCGCCGCGCCCTCGAACTCAACAACATCCCACGTGACCAGGTCCGCCTCGTCCATGTCGAGCAGGACCGCATGCCCGAAGCCCTCGCCGCGGGCGAGGTCGACGCCGTCGTCACCTACCCGCCCATCTCCGTCCGCATGCTCGGTACGGGCAACGTCGCGGAGATCTTCTCCACCCGGCAGATCCCCGACGAGATCATCGACGTGCTCGCCGTGCAGGGCCCCGCGGCGGACCTCCGCGCCGACGAAATCAACGCCTTCGTCCGCGCCTTCTTCGCCGCCCGCGCCCTCGCCGATCAAGACCCCGACGCCGCCCACGCCTTCATGGCCGGTCGCCAGGGCATCTCCGTCCCCGACTTCCGCGCCGCTCTCTCCGACGGGCTCCGCCTGGTCGACCTTCACGAGCAGCCCGCCTTCCTGAGTCCGGGCGGCCACGTCGACCAGATTGTCCAGCGCATCCTCGAACAGACTCCCCGCCCCGCCCTCACCGGGGTGCCCGCGCAGGAGCAGGCCCCTTGAGCCCGCCGCTCTCGACCCAGCCCGTCTGGCGACGATCGATCGGCGTCCGCGTGCTGGCGCCGACGATCGCCGTGCTCATGGCCATCGGCGCCGTCGGCCTGGTCCTGGTGGTCGGCTCGCTTCGCGAGATGACCACCGCGCAGCTCGCCGCCCAGTGCCGCACCACCGTCCGCGCCATCGAGCACGCCGCCGAGACCAGCACCCGCCCGCAAGACCTCGAACGCTTCGTCCGCGCGATCGGGGCCGAGCCGGGCATCGAACTCATCGTCGTCACCAGCGGCTCGCCCCCCGTGGTCATCGCCTCCACGAAGTCCGCGTGGGTCGGCCTCCCGATCGACGCAATCACGCCCGCGGACGATCCCGCCGTCGTCGCCCTGCGCGCCGTCGCGCAGACCCGCTCCGAGCACGTCACCCCGCCGACCGACGCGGCTCAGATCAAGTGGTGCGCCCCGGTCCAGCTCATCCGCCCAAACGCGAGCGTCGAGCCCGGGGCCGTGCTGGTCTGTCTGGACGCGTCCGGCGAACTCGCCGGCATGCGCCGCGAGGTCTGGCTCGTGCTGCTCGTTTACGCCGGGGCGATCACCGCCTCGCTGATCGTCGGCTGGGTCCTCATCGGGCGCCACGTCATCCGCCCCGTCGACGCCATGGTCGCCGCGATCGAGCGCCGCCAGGCCCAGGGCGCGCCCGTGAACGTCCCCGTCCCCGCGGGCAGCGAGCTCGGCCTGCTCGCCGAGGCTATCAACCAGTCCTCCGCGCAGGCCCAGCAGGCCACGGACCGCGCCCGCCGCCTCGCCCTCATCGCCGAGCGCACCACCAACATGGTCGTCATCACCGACGCCCAGCGCCGCATCGTGTGGGTCAACAAGGCTTTCGAATCGCTCTCCGGCTACACGCTGGAAGAGGTCGCCGGGCGCGTCCCGGGCCACTTCCTGCAGTGTCCCGACAGCGACTCCGTCGTCGTCGCCGAGATGCGCGACGCCATCCGCGCCGGGCGCGAATGCCGCGTCAAGGTTCACAACCGCGACAAGCAGGGCCGCCGCTACCTCGTCGACATCGAGATCCAGCCCCTCCGTGAGCCCGACGGCACCCTCACCGGCTTCATGGCCATCGAGTCGGACGTCACCGAGCAGGAGCAGCGCCGCCAGGAAATGCTCGCCCTGCAGCGCCAGCTCCAGGTCGCCGCCGAAGTCACCCGCACCGGCTGGTGGGAACTGCCCATCGACACCATGCGCCCGATCTGGTCCCCGGTCGTGCGGCAGATCCACGAAGTCCCCGATGACTTCGTCCCCGACCTCGAGAACGCCGTCGCCTTTTACCAGGGCGCCGCCGCCGTCACCATCGCGGGCGCGATCGAACGCTCCATCACCACCGGCGAGGACTTCGACGTCGAACTCCCCATCGTCACCTACCGCGGGAACCAGCGCTGGGTCCGCTCTGTGGGGCACGCCGTCACCGCCCCCGGCGAGGGCGGCCGCGTCGTCCGACTCGCCGGCGCCTTCCAGGACATCACCGAACTCGTCACCCAGCGCGAGCGCCTCCGCGAGCAGGCCGACCGGCTCGACGTCACCGTCCGCGCCGGCAATCTCGGCACGTGGGACTGGTACGTCCTCACCGGCGAGGCCCACTTCAACGACGCCTGGTGCGCCATGCTCGGCTACGACGCCCACGAGATCGAGGGCTCCGTCACCACCTGGAACGCTCTCCTGCACCCCGACGACCGCCCCGGCGTCATGGCCGCCCTGACCGATCACCTCGAAGGCCGAAGCCCCGAGTACCGCGTCGAGTTCCGCATGCGCCGCAAGCAGGGCGGGTGGTGCTGGGTGCTCAGCCAGGGCCGCGTGATCGCGCGCGACCAAGACGGCCGCCCGGTGCGCGTCGCCGGCGTGCACGTCGACATCAACGCCGCCCGCGAAGCCGCCGACGCCCTCGAGCGCGCCCGCCGCGCCGCCGAAGAAGCCGCCCGCGCCAAGTCCGAGTTCCTCGCCAACATGAGCCACGAGATCCGCACGCCCATGACCGCCATCCTCGGCTTCGCCGACGTCCTCGCCGAGGACAAGGCCCTCGCCGCTGCCGGCCCCGGCGGCCGCGAGGCCCTCGACGCCATCGACACCATCCGCCGCAACGGTCGCCACCTCCTCTCCGTCATCAACGACATCCTCGACCTCTCCAAGATCGAGGCCGGCAAGATGGCCGTCGAGTCCGTCCCGACCGATCCGGCCCAGGCCTGCGCCGACGTCGTCTCCCTCATGCGCGTCCGTGCCGACGCCAAATCCCTCGCCCTCGACCTGCTCCAGCAAGGCCCCATCCCGCGCACCATCCTCACCGACCCCGTCCGCCTCAAGCAGATCCTCACCAACCTCGTCGGCAACGCGATCAAGTTCACCGAGACCGGCTCCGTCCGCATCCACCTCGCCTTCGAGCCCGCGCCCGACGCCCCGACCCTCCGCATCAGCGTCGAGGACACCGGCATCGGCATGACCACCGATCAGCTCGCCGCGCTCTTCACCGCCTTCCACCAGGCCGATTCCACCACCACGCGCCGCTTCGGCGGCACGGGCCTCGGGCTTGCCATCTCCGGGCGACTCGCCGAAGCCATGGGCGGGACCATCACCGTGCACAGCCAACCAGGCCGCGGCAGCCGCTTCACTCTCACGCTCCCCGTCGATCGCGCCGCCGCCCTCGACCTGCACGACGCCGCCCCCACGCGCCCAGCGCCCGCTCGTGTTGAGCCCGCTGCGAACATCGCCCACCGCGACGCTCCCGCCGCTCGCCCGCTCGAGGGCCTGCGGATCCTCGTCGCCGAAGACGGGCCCGACAACCAGCGCCTCATCCTCGCGTATCTCACCCGCGCCGGGGCCCAGGTTCGCCTGGTCGAGAACGGCCGCCTCGCCGTCGAAGCCGTCGCCGCCGAGCACTCGCCCCCCAACGCTCCGGGCTTCGACCTGGTCATCATGGACATGCAGATGCCCGAGATGGACGGGTACACCGCGACCCGCGCCCTCCGTGCCGCCGCCCCCGGCCTGCCCGTCATCGCGCTCACGGCCCACGCTATGCCCGAAGAGCGGGAACGCTGCTTCAACGCCGGCTGCGTCGGCTACGCCACCAAGCCGATCGACCGGGCCGCGTTCATCGCTCTTTGTTCAAGCCACGCCCTCCGCCGCGCCCACGCGGGCGGCCCGCCCGCCGGGTCCGCCCCGGCCGCGGGATAAACTCCCCGTCGTCGCCCCGCGATCGCGCTCTCAAGCGGGCCCGCCGACGCGGTCATGATCGACGCCACCCGCACCACCTCCACGCTGCTGGCCTCCCTGCGTGACCCGCAGAACGACGCCGCCTGGGCCGAGATCGACGCCCGCTACCGACCCATCATCACCAGCCTCGCCCGCCGCGCCGGCCTCTCCGACGAAGACGCCGCCGACGCCGCCCAGGAAACCATGGGCGCGTTCTTCCGCGCCTACCAGGCCGGGCGCTACGACCGCGAGCGTGGCCGCCTCCGCCAGTGGCTCATCGGCATCGCCCGCACCGCCATCGCCGACCTGCACCGCCTCCGCGCCCGCGGCCCGGCCCGTCTGGAAACCACCCTCGCCCCCGAAGGCACCGACGCCGAATGGTCCGACGCCTGGGAGGCCGAGCGCCGCGCCGAGATCCTCCGACTCGCCCTCGAACAGCTCCGCACCTCCGACCGCCTCGACCCCGCCAACCTCAAGGCCTTCGAGATGGTCGCCCTCCAGCAGATCCCCGTGCCCGAGGTCGCGGCGACCCTCGGCATGACGGCCCAGGAGGTCTACCTCGCCAAGAGCCGCTGCCTCGAACGCATGCGCTCGATCGTCACGCGCGTCGAGAGCGCGTACGACGACGAGTAAATCCAACCACCCTCCCCTCCAGCCCCGCCCCCCGCCCGGCCCCACGCCCCACGCCCCATGCCCGCTCCGCCCGAGCGCACGCCCGCCGCCAGCCCCGCCTGCATCGCGCTCGACGCGCTGCACGCGCTCGCCGCCGGCGTCCCGCCAGACGCGGACCAATCGCAGCACCTCTCCGCCTGCCCCACCTGCGCCGCAGCGCTGGAGCAGGCCCGCCAGGACGCGGCGCTCGAGCGTGAACTCGCCGCCGCCGTCCGCCCGCGGGCCCGGGCCGCGCCGGCCCCGCCGCCCCCGCCCGTCACGCCCGGCACACGCATCGGCGCGTTCACCATCACCGCCGAACTCGGCGTCGGCGGCATGGGCGTGGTCTACCGCGCCAGCCAGGACTCCCCGCGCCGCGACGTCGCGCTCAAACTCATCCGCGCCGAGCGCGTCAGCCCCGCGCTGCTCCGCCGCTTCGAGCATGAAGCCGCCGCCCTCGCCCTGCTCCAGCACGCCGGCATCGCGCAGGTCTATCAGTCCGGTGCCGCCGAGGTCCACGGCGTGCCCCGCGCGTACATGGCGATGGAACTCGTCCGCGGCAAGCCGCTCGACGACTACCTCCGCGCCCGCTCACCCAGCCTGCCCGACCGCCTCCGCCTCATCGCCCTGGTCTGCGACGCCGTCGACCACGCCCACCGCCGCGGCGTCGTCCACCGCGACCTCAAGCCCGCGAACATCCTCGTCACCGACGACGCCGCGCCCAAGGTCCTCGACTTCGGCGTCGCCAAGTTCACCCAGGACGCCGACGCGCCCCCCGACGCCCTGCACGCCACCCAGGCCGGCGCCTTCGTCGGCACCATCGCCTTCGCCTCGCCCGAGCAGGTCTCCGGCGACCCGACGCTCATCGACGCCGGCACCGACGTCTACGCCCTCGGGCTCATCGCCTATCGCGCCGTCACCGGGCACCACGCCTACGCGCTCGACGGCCCGCTCAGCGACGTCATCGACCGCGTCCGCCACGCCCGCATCACCGACCCGCGCGACTACGCCCCGCGCCTCGACGCCGACCTGGTCCTCATCCTCCGCACCGCGCTCGCGCCCGACCCGCAGCGCCGCTACCCCTCCGCCGCCGCCCTCGCCGACGACCTTCGGCGGTATCTCGACAAACGCCCCATCCGCGCTCGACCGGACAGCACGCTGTACGTGCTGCGCAAGGCCCTGGCCCGCAACCCGTTGATCGCCGCCGCCGCCGCCGCCGCGGTGCTGGCGCTGGTCGGCGCCGGCGTGCTCGCGCTCCGCGCGGCTCACGCCGAGCGGGCCAAGCTCGCCGTCACCGAAGCGACCTGGTCCGCGCTGGAAAAGGTCGACCCCGACGAGCCCGACTCGCCGCTGGTGCCCGACCTCAAGGCCTACCTGCAGGAATCGTCGCGCATCGTCGAGACCACCCTCGCCGACCAACCCGACGAGCGCGAGATGATGCTCACCCGCCTGGCCCGCGCCATGCGTGGCCAGCGCGATCTCGCCGCCGCCGCCGCGACCCTGCAGGACCTCATCACCCGCCGCGAATCCCGCTCGCCCGAACCCTCGCGCAAACTCGCCGAACTGCTGACGGACCTGGGCGAGACACTCTGGCGTCAAGGCCGCTTCGAACCCGCGAAGGAGCACCTCACCCGCGCCCTCGCCATGCGCGAATCCCTCCTGGGTCGCCAGCACGCCGACACGATCAAGACGCGCTACTGGCTCGGGGCCACGCTCCACGGCCTCCGCCGCTACGACCAAGCCGCCGACATCTTCCGCACCGTCGTCGAACACCAGCGCCAGGCCGACCCCGCCGCGCTCGAACTGGGCGAATACCTCACCGCCCTCGCCGCCGCCATCCGCGGCCAGGGGCACTACGAAGACGCGCTGACCTACGCCCAGGAATCGCTCGCCCACGTCCGGCGCATCCGCGGCGACCAGGCCAAGGCCATGGCCCCGCCCCTCAGCAACATCATCGCCAACCTCATCAGCCTGAAACGCTTCGACGAGGCCGAGCCGCTGCTCGACACGGCGCTGGCGCTCCGCGTCGCGTGGTACGGCCCGAACGACTCACGCGTCGCCGACACGCGCGTGCAGATCGGCGCGCTCAAGATGCGCAAGGCCGACCAGCTCGGCCCCGCCGCCGAGCCCATCTACTGCGACCTCCTCAACCAGGGCGTGCACCAGGCCGCGCTCACGCTCGACCTCCGCCGCGCCGTGCACCGCGGCGACCACGAGTCCGTCGCCGAGGCTCTCAGCCTGCTCGGCCAGCTCCACGCCCGCCGCGACTGCTTCGCCGACGCGCAGCAGTTCCTCGACGCCGCCCTCGCGATGCGCACCCGCCTCCCCGGCACCTTCGCCGGCAGCATCGGGCGCACCGAAGCCACCCTGGGCGAAGTCCTCCTGCTCGATCATGACGCCGCCAACGACGCCCGCGGCGAGTCGCTCATGCGGGCCGGCATCAACCGCCTCATCGGCGCGTACGGCACCGCGCACCAGTTCACGCTCGACGCCATCGCCCGCCTGGCCAGCGCGCTCGAACGCACCGCCCGCGCCGACCAGGCCCGCGCTCTGCGGGCCTGGCGCGAAGAGGCCGCCAACGAGTCATCCCGGCCCTGACCGCGCTTACCGCCGGCGACGCCGGGCCGCCATCAGCCCGCCCATCACCAGCAGGCCCGCGCTGCTCGGCGCCGGAACGAAGTTGGCCCCGTCCAGCTCGATGAAGTAGTTCCCGGCGCCGATCGACCCGGCCCAGCCCAGCAGCGGATTCGCCCCGCCCGGGCCGTCCGCGCTGCTGATTTCCGTCGGGGTGCCGTAGCTGAAGATCGCCGATGACACCGCCGGGTTCGACCCGCTCACCGGGAAGTTCCCGCCGCCCGCGATGCCCAGGTAGTACAGCCCCGGCTGCGTGATCCGGAACGTCGAGTCCGTCGCCGCCGGCCCCAGCCGCGGCAGCACGCTCTCGTCTTGATTGTCGTTCGCGAGCAGCCCGCGCCCCGTCGAATCAAACAGGAACAACTGGATGTCGATCACCCCGAAGCTCGAGTTCGCCTGGGCCCGGAACCCCGACGGGTTGACGATCTGGATCGCGAACAGGTCCTGCGCGTCGGCGAACCCCGTCGGGTTCCCGCTCGGGTTCCCGCCCAGCGGCGAAATCTGGTTCAACTGCCCCTGAATCCCCGTGATCTCGCCCTGCTGCGACGGATCAGACGGGAACAGCGCCGTCGCCAGCACCGCCCCCGCGTCATTGTCCCGCGGCTCGATCCACGTGATCCCCCACGCCGACCCCGCGCTCGCCCCAATCACCAGCGCCGCCGCCCCCGCACCGAGCGCCAACCGTGCAACACACTTCGACATGGTCCTCTCTCCTCCCAAGCGCAGTCACCGCGCCGGTATCAGAGACTACCCCCATACCACGCCCGCGCCAACCGATCTGAACGAAAACACCCCGCCGCGCCGTCCCGGGCCCGACCATGCGTCCCAAATCGCACAGTCCGTAAACACAACTGCGACCCCGGATCGATCAGACCCGCGGCCGCAGTGATTTGAATGACCCCAGAGGGATTCGAACCCTCGTTACCTCCGTGAAAGGGAGGTGTCCTAGACCGGGCTAGACGATGGGGCCGCCCACGCCCGCCTCGCGGCGTGCGTCCGCAACCATATGCCGCCACTTCCCGTCTGTCCCACTTTTTTCACCCTCCGCCCGCTTCACCCCGCGCTGGCCAGCCCCGGCCCCGTCGCCACCACCCCCGCACCGTCTCCGGGCTCACCCGCACTCCCACCCGTCCCGCCTGCCGCCGCCTCCCCGCCAGCCGTTGGGGCGCACGGCCCCGCTACGCGGATCAGCCCGGCGTCGTCGACATGCACCACGCCCATCTCGCGGAGCGCCGCCAGCGCCGCCGCCTGCTCCGCCTGCTTCTTGCTCGAGCCCCAGGTCGACGCGAACCGTTTCCCGCCCAGTTCCACCGCGATCTCGAAGCACTTGGCGTGGTCCGGCCCTTTCTCGTCCAGGATCACATACATCGGGGCGGCCCCATACCGCTGCTGCGCGTGCTGCTGCAGCACGCTCTTGAAGTTGTCCTGGTGCCCCGAGTTGGCGTTGCGGTCGATCAGCGGGCGCAGCAGCGGCACCAAGAACTTGCGGGCCGCGTCCAGGCCCGCGTCCAGATAGATCGCCGCCGTCACCGCTTCCAGCGTCGCCGCCGCCAAGGACTGCGGCAGCACCCGCTGGCCCTGCATCCCCTTCCCCAGCACCAGGAGATCGTCGAGCTTGAGGTCGCGCGCCAGCGCCGCGCACGTCTGCCGGCTGACCACGGCGGACTTGATCTTCGTCATCTCGCCTTCGAGATAATCCGGAAAGGCCTGGAAAATCAGTTCGCAGCACACCAGCCCGAGGACGGCATCGCCCAGAAACTCCAGCCGCTCGTTGGAATCCCGGCGCAGCTCCGCCACCGAGGCGTGCGTGAGCGCGCGCACGAGATTGCCGGTGTCCGTGAAGCGATGCCCGATCCGCGTTTGCGCGATCTCAAGATGTTCAGCGTTCATCACGCACCCATCGCGGCCGCCATGGCCCGCGATCGACCTTCCCGCGCCCGATGGCGTGCGCCCGCCGGGCTTGGCCAGCTTGCCGGTGCGTTTGCTCGATTGCCGACGCTGCGTTTTTGTGCACCCTGAACCGGGTGGACAAGGCTCCGCCGGCGGCCACCGAGCAACCGCTCCGAACACCGCGGCCCGCACGCGGCCGCCGACTGGCCGAAAATATACCACACGCGGGCGGTTTGCCCCGTGATCCACCCCGCGCCAGCGCCTCCGCCGAGCGCTTCGCGGTATAACCCCCGGACGCCCGGATTTCAGCATGGCCCGCTGGTCCGCCGTCGCGCAGAGCGCTATTGTCGCGGCCCGGGTAAAAGCGGCCCCGGGTTTTAGCCAAGGAGCGCCCCGATGGGCATGCATTACCCGAAGCGGATCAGCAAAGTGAAGCGCAAGCGGGCCATCGGCTTCCGCGCTCGCATGGCCACGAAGAACGGCCGCAAGATGATGAACCGCAAGCGCCGCGCCGGCCGCTCGCTGAACGTCGCCGACAAGTGGTCTCGCATGCCCCGCGGCCGCTAAGCGGTCCGCGTCGCTCGAGCGTTCTGACCCAACCGTGCGTGATTCTCCATCGCGCGACCTGCTAGCCTGAGCCCACGCATGGCTCAGCGTCGATTCCATTACGAACGCGCCTTCGAGGAGTTCCTGCGCTCACGCCGGATCCCCTACGTCGCCGTCGACGAGGCCCGCAAGGCCCTGCTTCCCGACGGGGCGTCGCTCCGTCTGGCCCCCGCGCCCGGCGAAAGCCAGCCCGCCGCCGGACACACGGGGGCCGCGCTCAAGTCCTTCGACTTTGTCATCTACGGCGACTCGGGCAGCAACCTGCTCATCGACGTCAAGGGCCGGCGCGTCGCGCCCTCCCGCGCCGGCGGGCTGACGGCCCGGCTCGAGTCGTGGGTCACGCTCGACGACATTTCCTCGCTGCGCACCTGGCAGGAACTCTTCGGCCCCGGCTTCGAAGCCGCGTTCGTGTTCGTGTATTGGTGCGAGGTGCAGCCGCCCGACGCGCTGTTCCAGGAGATCATGGAGCATCGCGGCGCGTGGTACGCGCTGCGGGCCGTGCGGCTGGATGAGTATCAGCGGGTGATGAAGGTCCGCAGCCCGCGCTGGGGCACGGTGGACATCGCGCCGGCGATCTTCGAGCGGGTCAGCCAGCCGTTCTCGCCCCCGCCGCGTGCCCGCGACGACGACCTCGGCCCGGACGCCCCGGCCCTGCTCCCCCGGCGGACTGCCCCATGACCTCCGGCCCCTCGCCCCTGACCTCTCGCCCCTAACCCCTTCCCCCGATCCCCTTGGTAGACGGCCAGGACACCGGCAGCACCGGGCGCACGCCGCTTATGGCTGCTGCGGTCAAGCCCTGACCAGGTTCACAGGCACACCCGTGCACCGGGCCCGGCCGTCAACCAGAGGGACCGAGGGCCTGAGCATAGCCGCATCGCTCCGCGCGGTTGCGTGCTTGCCCGCCCGTTCGGGCGTGGTTCGCCGGTTCCGACCTAAACTTCAGTGATGTCCCCCCGCCCCACGACGCGCCTCGAGCAGCAGCAGCGGCACAAATCGCTCGCGCTCCGCACCATCCGCGTCGGGTCGCTGGTGCTCATGCTCACCGTCGCCCTGCTGCTCATCCTGCAGCAGCCCGGGCAGTCGAACTTCGGGCAGGCCAGCGTCGGGCTTGCGATCAACTACTGGGTCCCGATCCTCATCGCCGTCGTCTTCTTCGCCCTCGTGCTCGCCGTCGACATCTTCACGCCCAACAAGAAGATCGCCGCGATCTCCGGCGTGTTCCTCGGCGGGCTGACGGGCATCCTCGCCACCATCGCGCTCGGGTTCATCATCGACCTGGTGCTGCAGACCTGGATCCCCCACGGGGCCGAGCTCGACGCCCTCCGCCCGGTCGTGCGCACCACCAAAGTCATGCTCGGCATTGCGCTCTGCTACCTCTGCATCTCCACCGTGCTGCAGACGCAGGACCAGTTCCGGCTGGTGATTCCGTACGTCGAGTTCAGCAAGCAGCTCCGCGGCGTGCGGCCGACGGTCATCGACACCTCCGTGCTCGTCGACGGGCGCATTCTCGATGTCGCCGCCACCGGCATCCTGCAGTCCCCGCTGGTCATCCCCGGCTTCGTGATCGCTGAGCTGCAGACGCTCGCCGACAGCGGCGACAAGCTCAAGCGCACGCGCGGGCGGCGCGGGTTGGACGTGCTCACGCGCCTGCAGCGCCAGGGCGGGCTGGACCTTTCCATCGACGACACCCCGGTGCAGGCGCTCGCGGTCGATCAGGCCATCGTCGAACTCGCGGAACTGCTCGGGGCCCGCGTCATGACGGCGGACCTGGGCCTGGCCCGCACCGCGCAGATCCGCAACGTGTGGGTGTTCAACATCCACGAGATCGCGACCGCGTTCCGCCCCGCCCTCGTGCCCGGCGAGCAGATCTCCGTCAAACTCATCAAGCCCGGCGAGCAGGCCGGGCAGGGCGTCGGCTACCTCGACGACGGCACCATGGTCGTCGCCGAGGGCGGGCTCGACTACGTCGGCGGGCCGGATGTCGCGCTGCTAGTCACCAGCACCATGCAGACGGCGGCCGGGCGCCTGATCTTCGCCCGCGTCGCCAGCCGCACCGGAGCGCCGGCGAACGGCGGCGACGCGAGTGAGCCGGAGCACACCGCCGCGGACGGCTCATCGGCGAACGGATCGGACGACGCTTCGGGCCAAGGTCCCGCTCAGCCCGCGCCGTCGCCGGAAGGCGAGGGAAACATGGCCCGCTCGGAGCCGGGCCCGCGATCGACGGGCCCGAAGCCGCCGCGTCGCCCGGGCCCGCCGAACCCGGCCCGGAACCCGCGCCGCTGAGTCCGCGCTGCTAAGCGCTCGCTAAAGACTCACTGGGCCATGGCGCGCACGATGCGGTACCACTCGTCGTGAGCCGCCCTCGTGCTCTTGGGCATGAACACATTGACACCGAACCCGCCGAGATCGCGGCAGGTGCGGAGATAGTCCTGCATGTCGTCGAGCGTCATGCCGCGCAGGCTCTCGCAGTAGGGGGCCAGCGGCGCTTGCGGGGCGCTCAGCGCGTGGGCCCGCAGCGTGCGCTTGGCGAGTTCGAGTGCGGCGACCTGGCGCCGGCGCGTCGGGCTCGAACGCTCGGCCCGGGTGTCCACGTTCAGCGCGCGGTACCAGTTGCTCTCCGTGTTCCAGCCCGCGTGGTTGGACGAGAAGTACGTGTCCTCCAGCAGACCCCACGGCAGGTCGCCGTACCAGTCCGGGCACTGCAACTGACACTTGAAGAACCCGTCCATCTGGTGCAGCAGGTGCCCGGGGCGGGCCATCACCGGGTTGGCCTTCGAGTCCGACCCGGCCTGATATTCGCCCACCGGCGGCGGCGTCCGCCCTTCGCTCGCGAACGCGTCGCGCAGCGGCTCGGCGAACCCCTTCCACCGGGCCCATTCCCACAGGCGCCGCAGCGCGCCCTGGTACCGCTCGCTGCTCTCGGCGTTGACGGGGTGGCGGCCGGGCGGCATGCCGGGCTGGGCGTCGTGCTTGTACGCGGGCACGGGCGAGCCGTCTATGCACCGGGCCGCGTCGAAGTAGGCCCGGAAGGTGTTGACGCCGTCGATGGTGTGGGCGCGATCGTCGGCCCGCGGGTCGCGCAGCGCCTCGGGCACCCAGCCGGTGTCGGGATTGCCGAGGTGCCCGCCGAAGTCGTCCTTCACCCCGTTCTCGCTGGCGAGCACGGACGCGACCGGGTCGGGCAAGCCGCGCTGTTTGAGCGTCTTGGCGACGATCTCGGCGAACTCCGCCGTCCACGCGCGATTGACCTCGATCCCGCGTTTGGCGAACGGCCCACGCCGCCCGGAGCGCAGGTGATCTTCCGGGTGCCCGAGCAGCGGGTGCACGTTCGGATAGCCCCGGTGGTGCTCGGCGTCGTACACCGCGCCGAGCCCGGCGAGCTGGAAGTACCAGTTGAACGCGCGCGCCCGCGGCCCCATGTGCGGCCCGAAGCCCGATTCCAGCCGGTACAGCAGCTTGATCAGCGCCGACGCGGTTGTCTCCGGCCCCGCCGCCGGTCGCCACGTGAACGCGCCATCCACGGTGTACTCCGTCCGCACGTCCACCCGCACGCACGGCACGGTGTTGGCATGCTCAAGCCACAGCGGGTGATCGAAGATCGGATCCTCGTGGATCTCGAACAGGAACCAGAACGGCTGCCCGGGTCGGCGCGCCGGCGGCTGTGGCGGTGGGGGGGTTTGGGGAGGTGGGGATGATGAAGGCGGCCCGGCGGGCGGCGTCGGCGATCGACCCCCCGGCGGGGTCGACCCCGGCGGGGGAGAACCGCCCGGTTCGGTGCCCCGCGGTTCGCTCGGCTCCTGCCCACGTCGCGGCATCGTCATGCCGGATGCTAGTTTGCTCTCCAGTTGACCACGCGCCCCGGCAGGGCTCGAATGGCCCATGCGCATCATCGCGGGGAGGTTCCGCTCCAGAAAACTCCACACCCCCAAGGACGCCTCCACCACGCGGCCCATCCCGGACCGCGTGAAGGAGTCCGTCTTCTCCATCCTTCGCGGCAACTGCGAGGGGGCCGTCGTGCTCGACGCCTTCGCCGGCACGGGGGCCATCGGGCTCGAAGCCCTCAGCCGCGGCGCGCAGCGCGTCGTCATGGTCGAGCGCGACCGGCGCATCTTCGAACTGCTGCGTCGCAACGTCGAAGAGCTCGGCGTCGACGACGAGTGCGAACTGGTGCTGGGCGACGCCCTCGGCCCGGCCGGTCTGTCGCGCTGCCCACGCCCGGTCGACCTCATCTTCATGGACCCGCCCTACCCGCTGATCCTCGAGCCGCTCGGGTGGGAGCGGTGCGTGCGGCAGTGCGCCCGACTGGTCGAACTGCTCAGCGACACCGGCTTCCTGGTGCTGCGCACGCCGTGGCCGTTTCGGCATGTCGCCGTGCTCGATGATTCCGGCCGCCCGCTCGCCGGTCCGGAGCGGGCCCGCTTCGACGCCTACGGGCGCCCGCGCCCGGAGAACCCGCGGGGCGAGCGTCGCGGCAAGGGCCGGCGCGATCGGCGCGACCACCCGGACGAAGAGCGCGAGTGGGTCGGCGGCGACCTCGACGCGCAGGCGATTCAGGAGGAAAGCGACGAAGAACTCGCCGAACTCTCCGAGCAGGAGCAGGACGCCGTCGACGCCGGGCCGGGCTTTAGTGTCAGAAGGGCCGACGTCGCGCTGACGATCGACGGGGCCGACGGGCCGGAGACGCACACGTACACCAGCCAGGCCGTGCACCTGTACATGCGGAGGAAGTAAGCCGTGCACCGCGAGCCGGGGTTGTCGGGGTCAGGGCCGGAGTGCCTGTCTTCGGAGGAGGCGGCGGCCGCCGCGCCGAAACTCAGCCCGGCCCAGCGGGCCGCGGTCGAGCACACCGGGAGCCCGCTCATCGTCCTCGCCGGGCCCGGCAGCGGGAAGACGCGCGTGCTGACGGAGCGCATCGCGCACATGATCCGCGAGCGCGGCGTGCGCCCGGAGAGCGTCGTCGCCGTCACGTACACCACCCGCGCCGCCGCCCAGCTCCGCGACCGCCTCGCCGGGCTCATCGGCCCGGCGGGCCAGCGCGTGCACGCGCACACGTTCCACGGCCTTGCGCTCCGGCTCATCCGCCGCTTCTCCGGCGAGATCGGCCTCCGGGCCGCCCGTACCGGCGAACGCGCCCTCTTCGACGCCGCCGGCGGGCCCGACATCATGGACTCGGCCCAGCGCAAGCGCCTGCTGCGCGACCTGGTCGCGCGGCACGAGCTGTTCGCGCACCGCGCCGCCCACGAGCGCGACGCCGTCATCGCCGACATCTCGCGCCACCTGGACCTGTTGGCCGACCACGCCCTCAGCGCGGACGACGTCCGCGCGTTCGTCGCGCGGGCCCGCGCCAATCTTGAACTCGGGCAGGACGGTGCGGGCGCCCCGCTCGACGCCGCCGGCGCCGAAGCGCAGCGGTTCCGACTCACCGACCTGCTCGAGCACGCGCGGGCGGCGGAACTCTTCGACCGCGCCTGCCGGGAACGCGGCTGGCTGAGCTTCGCACAGCTCATCGGCCTCGCCATCCATGTCTTGCGCACCAGCCCCCGCGCCCGCGCGCTGGTGCGCGACGAGTTCCGGCACGTGCTCGTCGACGAGTTCCAGGACGCCAACACGGCCCAGATCGAACTGCTCGCCGCCATCGCGCCGCCGGAATCCACGCCCGACCTGACGGTCGTCGGCGACGACGATCAGGCGATCTATGCCTTCCGCGGGGCCGACGAGCGAGCGTTCGCCCGCTTCGCCGACCGCTGGCGCGGCTCGCGCACGGTGGTGCTTGACGAGAACTACCGCTGCTCGCCGTGCGTGGTCGAGGTGTCCGCCGCGATCATCGCGCAGGCCGGCGGGCGTTTTCGCGCGGATAAGTCGCTGCGGCCCGCCTCGCCCGCGCCGCGCGGCAGCCCGGTGGAACTGGTCATGCTCGACCAGGACGGGCAGGAGGGCGAAGCGATCGCGGCGATGATCCTGCTGGACCGGGCCGAGCCGGACGCCGCCGCCCGCCCGCCGCGCCCGTGGACGTCGTACGCCGTGATCGCGCGGAATCACCTGGACCTGTCGCGCACGCGGGCCGCGCTGGATCTTGAGGGCGTGCCGAGCGTCGTGCAGCGGGCCGGATCCTGGACGGACGATCCCGGCGTGCAGCGCGTGCTGTGGATGATCCAGGCGATCGCCGACCCGCGGCAGTCGTACGCGCTGATCGCGCTGCTCTTGCGGGCCCCGCTGTCGACGCCGATCGAGCGCGTCCGCGCCATCGCCCGCGCCTTTTCCGCCACGCGCCCGCGCGACGGCGGCGTCGAGACCGACGAGCACCCGACGCTCATCACCTGGATGCGTCAGCACGCCGCCGACGAGCCCGGCGTCGCCCGCCTGCTGGAGTGGTACGACGATCTCTCGGGCGCCGACGCGACGGGTACGGCGGAGCAGACGGTCGACCGGATCGTGCGCACGATCGACGCGGTGCACGCGGACCTGCCGGAAGGCCGCGCGCGGGCCGCCCGCGTCACGGCGCTGGCGGCGATGCTCGGCTTCGTGCGTGCGCGCCAGCCGCGCCTCGAAGCCCCGGGCGATCTTCGCGCGCTGGTGCGCTACATGGACGATCTCGACCCGGCCGAGCTCGCCGAGCCCGAACTCGCGGAGCGTGTCGACACGCCTTCGGGCCAAGCGGAAGACCGCTTCTCGGGTCGCGACGCGGTCCGTCTGCTCACGGCCCACGGGGCCAAGGGTCTGGAGTTCGACACGGTGTTCGTGCCGCGTGTCGCGCCGCGCGGGTACCCGAGCGTGAAGTCGGACGATTCCGAGGATCTGCCGGAAGGCCTGGTTGATCGGCTGGGCGACAGACGCAGCCCCGACGAACGCCGCGCCGACGAAGAGCGACGCATCTTCTACGTCGCCTGCACACGGGCCCAGCGCCGCCTGGTGCTGCTCGCGAAGCAGAACAAGACGCGCAGCCGCTCCGTGCATTTTCTGGAAGAGATCCGCTACGGCGGGGCGTGCGACAAGGCGATCGTGGTGCGTCCCGCGGGCGACATCTTCGCCGAGTGCGGGCGGCTCGCGCTCGGCTCGCGCGACGCGATCTGGCGTCGTCCGACGGACGACCCGGCGGGCCGTCCGGCCGAGCGCGACCGGACCGCGGTGCTCGCCGACGCGCGGCGTGACGCCCGCTCCGCCGCCGCCGCCGCGCTCGACGAACTCGAGGGCGCCGTGCACATCGATCCCGCGTCGCGCGCGGGCGCCGTCGAGCGGGCCAGTGCCGCGCTCGCGAGCGCCGCGGCTCGCCTGGCCGACGTCGTCGCCGTCTCGCGCGATCCGGGCGCCACCGTCGATCCCGACCTGGCCCGCCTGCTCGCCGACGCCGACGCGGCCGACGCCGACGCCCGCGGCTCGCGCGGCGCGTGGCGACGCCTCGTCAGCGAGCACACGCCCCCCGGCCCGCTTCACACGAGTTACTCGCAGCTCGAGCTCTACCTCTTCTGCCCGCGCTGCTATCTGGTGCGCCATCGACTGGGCCTGCCCGAGCAACGCGGCGATCCGCAGATTGTCGGGCTGGTGGTGCACGCGGCGTTGCAGGAGTTCGCCAAACGTCGGCGTAACGCCGAGGCCGACGGGCTCTTCGGCGCCGCCGAGCTCGGCGTGAGCGAACTGCTGGCAATGGGCGAGTCGCTGTTCCGCGCGGCGTGGCCCAGCGACGAAGCCGTCGACGCGGCCCAGTTGCAGCAGGTCCGCGCGCTGCTCACCGCCGCGTTCGAGCTCGAACGCCAGGACGACCCCAACGTCCTCGAGATCGAGCACACCATCAACATCCCGTTCGGTCCGCACAGCGTGCAGATCCGCGTCGACCGCATCGACGAGATCACCGGCCCGGGGGGCGGCGTGCTGCGCCGCATCGTCGACTACAAGACCGGCAAAGCCACCGGCGCCAAGCTCGAGCCCGCCGCCGATGATCTGCAGCTTTGTCTGTACGCCCTCGGGGCCCGTCACCTGGCGGAAGACGCGAACCTTGAGGGCGTTGCGGAGTACTGGGTATTGCAGGCTCCGGCCCGCGGCGTGCTCCCCTTCTCGCGGATGAAACTCGACAAAGTCCGCCAGAAAGTCCAGGCCGCCATCGACGGCATCCTCGCCGGCCGCTTCGAACGCTCGCGGTCTTCGGGGGCCTTCGGGCGGTCGCACTGCTGCGACGTTCTCGGCCCGCTCGGCGCGGCTCAGGACGATTGACCCTCCGGGTCGGCAGGCCCAAGCGGCCCGCCGCCGGCCCTGTTCCGGCTTGCTGAAACGCCGCGTCGCTTCATCCGAATCATGTCCTTGTGCCACACTGGACCATGCCCGCGACCAACCCGCCATTGAACAGCGATTACTCCCCGTTCGATCGGCCCGCGCCGGACGACGCGCCGTACGCGCGCCGCGTTTCGCCGGACCAGGCCGGCCCCCGCGCCGCCGATCCGGCCGAGGAGCGGGCCCGGCGTGTGGCGCGACTGACGGCTCTCGCCGCGTTCCTCGACTCGGCGATCGAACTCCCCGGCGTGCGCACGCGCGTCGGCTTCGACGCGCTCATCGGCCTTGTCCCCGGCGTGGGCGATGCCCTCAGCGCGGGCCTGGCCCTCTACATCGTGTACGAAGCGCGCAAGCTCGGCGCCAGCAAGCGCCAGATCGCCGCGATGCTCGGCAACGTCGCCATCGACGCGCTCGCCGGCAGCGTGCCGATCATCGGCGACATCTTCGACCTCACGTTCAAGGCCAACGTGCGCAACCTGCGCATGCTGGGCATCGAGGCCGGCCGGGGCGTGCCCCCGCGCAAGCGATAACGCCGCCGCGCTGAGAAAAACCTCTGGCCCAAAAGCGCACGCGGCGCGCTCCCCCGGAGCGCGCCCGTGCGTTCTCTCGTCGGCGGTGTCGACGACGAGTCGAATGAGTTGACGCGGCGCTCAGCGGCGCCGGCGGGCCGCCAGCGCGGCCCCGCAGGCCAGCAGGGCCACCGCGCCCGGCGTCGGCACCGGCGGGGGCGTCTGCCCGAACTTGACGTTGTCGATCCCGATGCGATCGACCTTCGTCGAGATCTGGCCCGTGTCGACCAGGATGCGGACCGCGTTGCTGCGGATCGGCGCGCCCAGCAGCGACACGAAGTCGTACGTCTTGCGCGTCGGGTTGCCCATCGCGTCGACGGCCGGGATGCTCACGCCGCCCGACGGAGCCGGGTCCTGCCAGAGCACCTGCCCCGCCGCGTTCTCAACGCGGACGAAGCGGGCCGGGATCGCCGTCGACAGCACCGCGGCGAGGTCGAACGAGAACAGTTCGACGTCGAACCCGGAGTCGGCGAAAAGCCCGATCTCGATGATGTTGTTCCCGCCGAACTGGCGGTACAGCACGTTCTCGAGGTTGCCGTAGATGCGCGCCGAAGGCGCGCGGCTGGTGGCGAAGAGCAGGCCGGGCGTGTACACAACCTGCACGTTGTTCGTCGGCCCGCCGCCCGATCCGTAATGGAACTGCGGGTTGATGCTGTCGAACGTCGGATCACCGACGCGATCGCCGTACCGCTGGTACAGATCGCTGAAGTTCTGGAAATCGGTGGCGCCGTCGATGTCAAACGTGAGCACGGTGGCCCGAGCCTGGTCAGCCGCAAGGCCGCCGGCGAACGCAGCAAGCACCATCCCCGTTGCGAGTCCAAACAAACGCATGACAGACCGCCTCCGTCGTGCGAAGGCTCGCACGACCTAGCCCGCACGCCGTGACGCGCGGAACAAGAGAACACGGTCTCTCTCAGAACCCCGACCCTCTCTCCGATGGGTGCTCGGGCGCAGTGGCGCAGCCGGCAAACCCAATACAGAAGGCGCAGATACCCCCTGTTCGTGGTTCATAACGTAGCACGGCCTAGACCGCTGTCAACGGTGTAGAACAAAAAAGCGGCAGGATTTGCGCCGGCCTCACCTCGCCGACCGAATAAACCCTGACGGGTGCACGTTCCGACATCCGTCGGCTACCGTTGCACCAACCCATGCCGCTCTCTGCCATTGCTGACGTGCTTGACGACCTGCGGGCCGGCAAGTTCATCGTGCTTATCGACGACGAAGATCGTGAGAATGAGGGCGACCTGGTCCTGCCCGCGCAGTTCGCCACGCCCGAGTCCATCAACTTCATGCTCTCGGTGGCCCGCGGCTACCTCTGCCTCTCCATGACCGAGGCCGACTGTGACCGCCTGCACCTCACCCCGCAGGTCCCCGTCAACACCAGCAACCGCTCCACCGCCTTCACCGTCTCCATCGACGGGCACCCCAAGCACGGCTTCACCACCGGTGTCAGCGCGCGCGAGCGGGCCCGCACCATCCAGATGGCCATCGACCCCGCCTCGCGGCCCGACGATTTCGTGCGCCCCGGGCACATCAACCCCCTCCGGGCCCGCGACGGCGGCACGCTCGTCCGCGTCGGGCAGACCGAGGGCTCCATCGATTTGTGCCGCATGGCCGGGCTCACGCCCGCGGCTCTCATCATCGAGATCATGCGCGACGACGGCGAGATGGCCCGCCTGCCCGATCTCATCGAACTCGCCCAGAAACACAACTTCAGAATCGCCAGCGTGCGGCAGATTGTCGAGCACCGCCTGGCCCGCGAGACGCTCGTCCGGCGGGTCGGCTCGCCCCACGGCGTGCCCGTGCGCACGCCCTTCGGCGACTTCACCGGGCTGGTCTTCCGGTCCCTCGTCGACACCATGCCGCACCTGGCCTTGTGCGCCGGCGGTGTGGGCGAGCTGGACGCGCACGACCGCGTGGTCCGCTCGGACCAGCCCACGCTCGTCCGCATGCACCGCGCAACCACACTCGGCGATGTCTTCTTCGATCTCGATTCCGCCGCCGACGAACCCACCGGGGCCACGCTGCACGCGGCGCTGGCGCGAATCACCCGCGCGGGGCACGGGGCCGTGATTTACCTCCGGCCTGACGTGGTCGATACACCGGCCGGCAGCGGCGCACGGTCTTTGGAGTCTTTCATCCAGGGCAGCGCGCGGGCGGCCGACTGGGCGGAGAAGCCCGGGGATTTTCATCCAGCGGGACAGGGCGAACGCCCGCTGACGGCCACGGAAACGCTCCTGCGGGCCCGGATGCTCGACTACGGCGTGGGCGGTCAAATCCTCCGGGCGCTCGGTCTTTCCAGGCTTTTACTCATTTCGAATAACGCGCGCCCGATGCCGATGTTGGAAGCCTTCGGGCTCGAAGTCTGCGGGACGATCCCGACATTCCCCCGTGAGTGAGACATGAATGCGGGCTCATGGGGGTTGCACCCTTCACCGCCTTCTGATATAGTCCGAAATCGTCTGAGATCGCTTTCACCGGAGGTCCATGTCCGGTCGATGACCTCGGACGCGCGGCGTGAAACGTGAGCCGGCCTGATTGAACCACCAGGCCAGTTTGCGAACCGAGCCGCTCGCGTCAATCCGCTTGAGTTTCGTGGGACGTGACGCGTTCCGACGAGGCCGGTTGCGGGTCGGTCGGCATGCCTTGCCGACGCACTGTGTCGCCCGACCCGGGCCGAGTCGACAACGCGTTGGTCATCGTGCACCGGCTGGTGTGTGTGTTTCGCCGTGCGTCGCAGAGGACCAGGAATGTCCATGGTGATTCGTGCCTGCAAAGCCATCACTGCGCACGCAGTGGCGGTCGTGATCGCTCTGTGCTGCTCAGTTCCCGCCTTCGGCGTCGTCAACGGGCAGCACCCTGCCTGCACCGACCGACGCTTCGACGCGGTCGGGCTGTTCCTCACGAGCGGCCCGTTCGCGTGCGGGGGCTTTGTCTCCGGCTCCTGCGTGCTGATCGACCGCGACCTGGTCATCATGGCCCGGCACGAGCTCGATGTCACCGCGTACGAACCGCTGCCCGACCCGATCGCCCGGCCCTATTACGTCCGCTTCCGCCGCGCCGAGTCCGGGCTGGTCGCCAACACCTCCGCCGTCAACGGCGATCCGTGTCACGGCGTGTACCAGGAGATCGCCATCACCGCGTTCTATGACGCGCCGACGCCCGGTTCCGACATGGTGCTGGCCCGGCTCGAGCGGGCTCCCAAGTTCATCCGCCCCGTCGGCGTCGAGCTCGACCGGGCCGTGCCCGCGCTCTCCAACATCGTTGTCGCCGGCTGGGGCTGGTCGGGCAACTGCTGGCAATCCGGCGAGGCCTGGGGCCTGCGCGTCGGTCGCGGGCTGATCCCGACCACTGCCCCGTCGAACGCGCTCTCGCTCTCCTTCTCGTGGTGCACGCTCGGCTCCGCCCCGACCTGCCAGCGCTGCCCCCCCGGCGGGCCGTGGGTGTCCGTGAACCTGCACGACTCCGGCGGCGGCGTGTTCATCGAAGTGCCCAGCAACAACCCCGTCGACCCCGAGCCGGAACTCCGCCTCATCGGCGTGATCAGCACGGTGCAGACGGCCAACCGCCCCAAGCTCTGGAATCAGGCCGGCGGCACGCCCCGCCTGTCGACCACGCCCCAGCTCTCCGTCACCAGCCGCGGCGACTTCAACCGCGACGGGCAGCGCTCCGCCGCTGACATCTTCGACATCGTCGCCGGCTTCGCGTCCCAGCAGTGCATCTCCGACGTCAACCAGGACGGGGACATCAACGCCGAGGACGTCATCGACTTCCTGCAACTGTTCTTCGCGAACTAAGGCCGCCCGTCGCTCGCCGGACCCGGAAGCCCGAGGTCGGGCATCCACAGCCCGGACGCCGCGGCGTGCCGCAACGCCAGCCGCGCCGCGTCAGTGATGTCGCGAGCCTCGACCACGATCGGCGGTGCGTCTTCAGCCCCGCTCGAAATCCCCTCGGACCGTGTCACCGCCACGTCGCGGGCACTGTTCGGGGGGATTTTGTTTTCGCCGTCCGCCGCAGCGCGCCCGTGGAACACCGTCACACGCCACCACAGCTCCTGATCGCGCATGAACGAGTCCATTCGAACGGTCCGTTCGAGACGCATGCGTTTGAACTGCGGCCACACGTTGGACATCGCCGGGACACCCCTCCAGGCGAGTGTACGCGAAGATCGTTCACGTTGGTGTGATTCTTGGGTCGAAACGTCCATAAAACGTCTAGATCATTCATGGAAGCCCCTTATTGCGGTGCTAGCGTGATGCCTGAAAGCAAGAGGGATGTCTCATGCGGCGTCGGGCACCGGGCTTCACCCTGATCGAACTGCTGGTCGTCATTGCCATTGTGGCCTTGCTCATCAGCATTCTGCTCCCTTCGCTCGGGGCCGCGCGTGATTCGGCGCGCAGTACGGTGTGCCTCTCCAACCTGCGGCAACTGGCCCTGGGCTGGACGATGTACGCCGACGACAACAAGGACATCAGCGTCCCGCACAAGCCCCCGCGCTTGGCGGGCGCGACGGCCAACCCGGACAACTGGTTCGAAGTTGGCAACGGCAAGAAGTACCGCCCGACGTGGATCGCGACGATGGGCACGTACGTCGGCGTGTACCCGTTTCACGAACCGAGCGGGGATGATCGCCAGGATTATGTGAGCAAGGTCTACGTCTGCCCGCAGGCGCCGACGTGGACCGACGAGCGCAACGCCGCGTACGGGTACAACTATCAGTTCCTCGGCAACTCGCGCCTCTCCAACGGCAAGTACTACAACTTTCCGGTGATGCGCTCGCGTCTGGTGAGCGCGTCGCGCACGGCGCTCGGGCTCGACGCCTTGGGCACCGCGGCCGGCGCGCCGGAAGCGTCGCGCACGCCCTACGCCAACCAGGGCACCGGCATGACCGACCTGGGCAACCACGCGTACACGCTCGACCCGCCGCGCCTGACATCCACCAGCGATCGGGGCTCCGGTGACGCGGGCAGTCTGCGCTCCGGCCCGCAGGCTCGCCACGGCGGGGCCGTCGACGTCGTCTTCACCGACGGGCACGCCGAGACGCTCACGCTCCGCAAACTCGGCTACCGCGTCCTTCCCGACGGCCGCTTCGTCGACAACGCCGTCAGCGCCTCCGCCGGCGGCCCGCCCGACGCGCCCACCAACGCCCTGTTCAGCGGCAGCGGCACCGACGATGATCCTCCAGCGATTCCGTAGGGTATAGAGGCCAGAGGTCACAGGGGCAGGGGATAGAGGTCAGAGGTCAGGGGACAGGGCGAGATACTGCCTGCATCTTGCCTTGATCACGCTCGTTTCTCTCCGAGTTGGCTCAGAGTCCTCCGAGCCCTCTGAGTTGATGCTTAACGACTCACGCCCAAGGCAGCGAGAACGTCTTGAGGCTGGACATCCAGCGGGTGGCTTCGACGACGCCTTCCTTGACGCCGAGCCCGGAGAGTTTGACGCCGCCGAAGGGCGCATGCTCGGTGCGGTAGCCGGGGACGTCGTTGACGTTGACGTTGCCGGTGCGGACTTCGTGGATGACGCGTGTGGCCCAGGCGAGGTTCTGCGTGACGACGGACGTGGACAGGCCGTAGTCGCCGGTGTTCGCGAGCGCGATGGCGTCGTCGAGCCCGTCGACCGCGACCACCTTGGCGATCGGGCCGAAGGCTTCCTGGCAGAAGACCGGCGCAGAACGCGGCACGTCGGCGAGCACCGTCGGTTCGAGCAGCGCGCCGCGGCGTGAGCCGCCCAGCAGCAAACGCGCCCCCATGCCCACAGCCTCCGAGATCATCTGTTCCAGGCGTACGGCGCTCGCTTCATCGATCACCGTGCCGACCATCGTTGCGTCGTCCATCGGGTCGCCGGCGCGGTACGCGCGGGCCGCGGCGAGCAGACGCTCGGTGAACGCGCCGACGACCGATCGATCGACCAACAGGCGCTTGGCGGCGGTGCAACGCTGGCCCGAGTTGCGGAACGCGCCCTCGCACGCGAGCGTGGCGGCGAGGTCGAGATCGGCGTCGCGGAGCACGATCAGTTCCGAGTTGCCGCCCATCTCCAGGGCGATCTTCTTGTACCCGGCGGTCCGCGCGATCTCGAGGCCCGCCGCCGTCGAGCCGGTGAACGTGACGGCTTCGACGCGCGGGTCCGTCACCAGCGCTCGGGCCACCTCGATCGCCTGCTGCCCATCGCCGAGCACGACGCTCAGCATCTCCCGCGGCAAGCCGGCTTCGTACAGGATGTGCGCGAGCGTGACGCCGCTGAGCGGGGCTTTCTCCGACGGCTTCAGGATCAGCGGCGCGCCCGCCGCGATCGCCGGCCCGAGCTTGTGCGCCACGGTGTTGATCGGGTGATTAAACGGCGTGATGGCGGCGACACAGCGCAGCGGCTGGCGCATGGTGAACACGCGGCGCGCCTTGCCGCCGACGGCGGGCGGCGTGACATCGCCGGCGTACGCGTGCCCGTCATCGACGAGCGCCTCCGCCGCGCAAAGTCGCAGCACTTCCGCCGCCCGCTTGGGCTCGATGCGCGTGTCGCGCAGGCACAGCCCCGTCTCGCCGGTGATCTGGCGGGCCAGCGTTTCGGCGCGGGCGTCGAGCAGGTCCGCCGCGCGTCGGAGGATGACGCTGCGCTCATGTCGCGAAAGCGAGATGCGGGCCGCGAGCATCGCCCCGATCCCGGCGTGCACGTCCTCGCGGTTGCACGTCGCGACCCGCCCGACAACCTGCCCGCTGTACGGGCTGCGCACGTCGCGCGCACGCTCAGCATGGGCCCGCCCGGCGATGCACAGGGCGAGCGGATCGGCGGACAACTGCGGTGCCGAAGCGCCGGGCTGTGCGGACGTGGTGGGTGCGGTCATGGTTGATTGTTGCGGGGCGTGCGGGCCCGCCGAGCCGGGGGGGGTGGGGGCGGGGGCACGACGCCGATTTGTGCAACCCGGACCGGTCTAGTCCCAACAACATGCCCGGGGAGCGGTGCGCACGGCGCGGGAGCGCGCCCTGAGGCGCGCCTTGCCGGAGGGACCGTGCCGCGGGTGGGGGATAGCGTTACCCGTTCGAGGGTGGGCCGGGATGGGGATGGGCCGGACGGCGGGCGGCCGACTTTGCCTGGAGAAATGCCTTGATGCACCGTGCGAGGATCGTTGCGAGCGTGGTTGGGGTCGCGGGGATGTCCTTCGGGCTGAGCACCGCGCAGGCGGCGCCCGCCGTGCTCGACCGCGTGCCCGATCAGGCCATGGTCGTGATCGGCATCGGCTCGCCCGACCAGGCCCAGAAGAATCTCTCGGCCCTGGGCCAGGCGGTGCAGGCGTCGGTGCCGATCCCGACGGTGGAAGACCTTCTGGCGATGGGGGGCATGGGCCCGTCCGTCGACGCGACCAAGGGCATGGCCCTGGTGTTCTTCGCGCCGACGCCGGAGAAGCTCCGCGAGATGGCCGACAAGGCCAAGGCCGCGGGCGGGGGCGACGGCGAAGGGCTTGAGGCCTTCGGCGCGCAGCCGGACTCGGTCATCCTCGTGCCGGTGAAGAACTACGGCGAGTTCGTGCAGGCGCTGACGGCGGACGCGAAGCCCGCCGGGGCCGCCGACGCCAAAGACGGCGTCAACACCGTGACGCTCCCGGGCGGGGTTCCGGGCTTTGCGCGGGATGTCGGCGGCGGGTACGCCGTGCTGGGCATCGATCAGGCCCGCGTCGCGTCGTTCACGGGCAAGTCCGGCGACAAGGCGCTCAAGGGGCGCCTGGGCAAGGCCGGCGACGCACTCGCCGACGGGGCCGACCTGTTCACGATCGTGAACGTTGAGCAGATCCGCCCGCTGGTGCCGGTGCTGATCGAGCAAGCCAAGAAAGCCGCGGCGGAGCAGGCCGAGATGATGGGCCAGGACGCCGCGAACATGGAACGCCAGATGGCGTCCATGACGTGGGTCCTGGAGACGCTGACGCGCGACGCCGACGTCGCCGTGGGGTCGGTCCGGTTCTCGGCGACGGGCATCGCGGGGGACATGAACGTCCGACTCAACGAAGGCTCGTACCTGGGCAAGGCGTTCGCGCAGGGCGGCAAGCCGGGCACGCTGCTCGGCGCGCTTCCGAACCAGTCGTTCCTGCTCGCGGGCGCGATTGACACGTCGCTGGCGGGGATGAAGGCGCTGTGGACCGACTTCTCCAAGCAGGCGGCCGGTCCGAACGACGCGATGCTCGCGGCCGGGATCGGCAGCGTCGAGAACGCGAGCGGCCAGGCCGTGGTCATCGGTGTGCCGATCGCGGGGCTGATGTCGGGCCTGCTGACGCAGTCAGTGTCGTACGTCGCCTCGCCCAACCCGGGCGCGTTCGCCGCACAAGCCAAGTCCGGCCTGCTCGCCATGAACGGCACTGAGCAGAACGGGGCCAAGATCAACGTCACGTACACGGACGGCGGGGCGAAGGTCGGCGAGACGCCGGTCGACGTGTACGAGGCCAAGATCGTTCCGGGTGACAACGACGAGGCGATGATGGCCGCCCAGGGCCTGGCGATGATGTTCGGCCCTCAGGGCGCACCGGGCGGGTACCTGGCCAAGTCCGACTCGGGCGTCTACATGACGTTCACCAAGAACACGGACCTGATGAGCAGGGCGCTCGGCGTCAGCAAGAACCCTGAGCAAAGCCTGCAAAAGGACGCCGGGATCGCGGCCACCGGGGGCAACCTGCCCTCCAACCGCATCGCCGAGGCGTATTGGGGCGTTCGTCCGACGCTGGACCAGACGCTGCCGTTCCTCGGGATGATGGGGATTCAGGTCCCGATGGAGAAGATCCCGGAGACGATCCCGCCGGTCGGGGCGTCGATCGCGAGCGACGACGGGCAGGCCCGGTTCTCGTTCTTCGTGCCGGCGCCGGTCATCAAGGCCGGGTTGAGCATCACCGAAGCGTTCATGGACCAGATGGGCGGACAAAATGATCCACAAGACGGGCAACAAGAGCCCGGTCAGCCCGGACGGACTGGACAGCCGCGATTCTGACGGTATACTGTTCGTACAACACTGCACCCCCCCCCCCGAGGGGTCGCTGGCAACGTGCCGCGGCCCCTCTTTTATTTTTGCCTTGGGCCGGCCCCGCAGGGCGTGAATGCCGGGGGTGACGAGGCGGCGGCCAGCGGGCGAAGCGGGCAGGTGCCGATGGCGGACGACACGGTCAAGCCGGTGCAGTCGGGCGCGGCGGCATGTGGCGCGCCGGCGTGGCGGCTTGGGCCGGGGCGCGTGTGGTCGGGCGGGCGCGTGTGGGTGTTGGGCGTGCTCAATGTCACGCCGGATTCGTTCTCGGATGGTGGGGCTTGGGACACGGTGGACGCCGCGGCGCGTGCGGCGGTGGCGATGGTCCAAGACGGTGCCGACGGCGTCGATGTCGGCGGTGAATCAACGCGCCCCGGGGCCGCGAGCGTGCCCGCCGATGAGCAGATCCGGCGCGTGGTGCCGGTGATTCGCGCGGTGCGGGCGGCGTGCGGCGATACGCCGGTGATCACGATCGATACGACGCTCGCGCCGGTCGCCGCGGCGGCGCTCGACGCCGGCGCGGACGCCGTCAACGACGTCTCCGGCGGGCTCGATGATCCGGCCCTGCTCCCGCTGATCGCGGCCCGCGGGTGCGGCGTGGTGCTGATGCACCGCCCGGTCCGCCCGGCGGCGGATCGGTACTCAACACACGAAGCCCACCCGGGCGCGACGCGGTACGGGCGGAGCGATGGCGCCGGCGTTGTCGACGTCGTCGCGGGCGTGCTGGCGGCGCGGATCGACGCGGCGCTCGCGGCGGGCGTTGATGCGCAGGCGATCGTCGTTGATCCGGGGCTGGGCTTTGGCAAGTCTGTCGAGGACAACCTGCGGCTCATCGCGGAGACGCCGCGCTTGTGCGGGCTGGGGCGACCGGTGATGAGCGCGCTGTCGCGGAAGAGCTTCACGGCCCGGGCGGCGGGCTTGCCGGACCAGACCCCGCCGCGAGAGCGCGTGCACGCGAGCGTCGGGCTCACGCTCGCGCACGTGCAGCGCGGCGCGCGGATCGTGCGGGTGCACGACGTGGCCCCGCATGTGGCGGCGTTGCGGGGGATCGGGTGCGTTTGAACGCGAAGGCGCGAAGGCTCGAAGTGGGAGAGGGGGAGGCCGGGGCGCAGCGCGAGCGTCATGATCGCGCGATGAAATCACGGTCCGGCATTTGGCGTTAGCGTCCGTGGTTCTGCATCTCTTCGTGCCTTCGCGCCTTCGCGTTCAACCCTCTCCCTGTTCCGGCGGTGCCTGGCGCGGGTGGCGCGAGACGCCCTCGGTGTCGCGGGCCGCGGCCGGGCCGAGGGCGGCGCCGCGCTTGATCGAGTCATGCCCGAAGCGGTGCGCGATGCGGTCGGTGATGGCGTCGATCGCGGCGCTGGGGGCCGCCTTCTGATGCGCGTCGAACAGGCCGGGCTCGGCGCTCGCGGGCGTGAGATCTTCCAGGCGGACGCCAAGCAGTCGGAGCGAGCACGGGCGGCCCTTGCGGCTGGTGAGGAACTCCGTGAGCAGCCGGTCCGCCGCGTCGCGCAGGTCGGTGGTGGTGTCGGTGGGTGCGGCGAGCGTGAGCGAGCGGGCGAAGGTGGTGAAGTCGGGCAGGCGGAGTTTCAGCGCGACGCGGCGGCACAGCAGGCGGTCCTCGCGGAGCGTGCGGGCGGCGTGCTCGAGCTCGTCGAGCATGACGGCGCGGAGGTGCGCGGGGTCGGCGATGTCGGCGTGAAAGGTGCGCTCCTTGCCGATGCTGCGGGCGGTGCGCGAGGTGTGCACGGGTCGATCGTCGTAGCCGATGGCCATGCGCCGGCACGCGGCGAGCGCCTGCGTGCCGAGGGCCGACTCGAGGGCCGAGGCGTCGGCGCTCAGGAGGTCCTGCACGGAGCGGACGCCGACGGCTTCGAGGCGCCGCCGCGCCACCGGCCCGATGCCGAGCAGCACGCCGACGGACATCGGGGCCAGCACGCGGGCGGCGTCGGCGTCGGCGATGACCGTGAGCCCGTCGGGCTTGCCGGCGTCGGAAGCGACCTTGGCGAGGAACTTGTTGGAGGCCACGCCGACGGTCGCCGTCAGCGCGAGTTCGCTTGTGATCGCGGCTTTGATGCGGCGGGCCGCTTCGGGGGCCTGGTCGCGCCAGGTCGGAACGTTGGTGAGATCGACGAAGGCCTCGTCGATCGAGACGGGCTCGACGTCGGGGCTGAAGCGGTCGAGGATGGCGCGGACGCGCCGGCTCTCGGCGGCATACACGCTCATGCGCGGCTTGACGACGATCGCGTGCGGGCACAGGCGGAGCGCCTGGGCCGTGGGCATCGCGCTGCGGCAGCCGAACACGCGGGCTTCGTAACTGGCGGTGGTCACCACGCCCCGCCCGGACCGGCCGCCGACGAGCACGGGGCGCCCGCGGAGCGCGGGGTCGTCGCGCTGTTCGACGGCGGCGTAGAACGCGTCCATGTCGACGTGGAGGATGACGCGGGCCGCCGGGGGCATGACGGGATTATGCGCCCTGTGCAACTGAAGCGGCGAAGTCGGCGAACCGATAGTTGTGCCGGGCGTATTGACGACGGGCCGATCGTGAGTTATGATCTGCCTGGCGCGAGCCGCGCCCCGAAGGACCCCATCGTGCGTACCTGCCTCCGCAAAGCCCACCACCAAATGACGCAGCAGCAAACGTGTGTTTGCATGCTTATGCGTTGCCCGGACGGTGGACCGGCGCGAGGCTCGGAGGACCCGATGAAATAAGGGTCTTTCGAGAAGCCTGAAGGCTGACCTCGAGCACCACCGTCCGGGCCAAACCCGGAAACACGGTGGTGCTTGTCGTTTTGCCGCACCGTAAAACGCACGCCGCCCCGCGCATCGCGGGCGGGCAGGACCGACCGGGTCCTGCGGGCTGTCGCTCCGCGCACATAAGAACCCGCCAAACTGATGTTCACGCGGGCATGAGCAGGATCTTGGACACATGAACCACTGACACGCTCATCCCGCCGCTCGCGATCACGAGCATTCAACACGAACCCCTGATCCCCAGCCTCCCCACCCCCGGCCGCCGCGCCAGAAAGAGACCCCCACCATGGCCAGCATCACCATCGAGCGTCCCATCATCTCCGTGCCCCCAGACCGCAGTCCCGGCGGTCCGGGCGGCGACCCGGCTTCCGACGGGGGCGGCGACAGCGGCAGCATCCTGGTGCTCAAGTTCGGCTCGTCGGTGTTCAGCCACGAGCGCGACGTGTGGGCGATCGTGAGCGAGATCGACCGGCAGGTCCGCGCGGGCAGAAAGGTCATCGCGGTGGTGTCGGCGCTGCTGGGGCAGACGGATCGCCTCTTGGCGCAGGCGCGGCGGATCACGGACGCGCCGTCGGGGCCGGCGGTCGCGTCGCTGCTCGCGACGGGTGAGCAGGCGTCGGCCGCGCTGCTGTCTTTGGCGCTCGGGCAGGTGGGGATCGCCCACGCGCACCTGGACGCGCGGTCGGTGCGGTTGGTGGCGTCGGGCCCGCACATCGACGCCGCCCCGGTGACGCTCGACACCAACGCCATCCAGCGCGCCTTCGAACGCGTCAACGTCATCGTGTTCCCCGGCTTCGAGGCGATCAACGAGTACAACGAGCCGGTCGTGCTCGGCCGCGGCGGGAGCGATCTGACGGCGGTGTTCATCGCGGCCAATCTCCGGGCCGAGGTGCGGCTGATCAAGGACGTCGACGGGGTCTTCGAGCGCGACCCGCTCTCGTGCCCGAACGGGCGGGAGCCGCGCCGGTTCGATCAGATCCGCTGGGAGCAGGTCCCGTCGGTCGCGTCGAAGCTGGTGCAGACGCGGGCGGTACTTCTCGCGGCGGAGCGTCGGCTGAACGTGCGGGTGTGCTCGCTCGGGTCGGACGCCGGGACGCTCATCGGCGCCTCGACGGAGCTGGGCGAGCAGTTCCGCCGAAGCGAGACGGACGCGCCGCGGCCGGCCATCCCGCCCGCCGCACTGGTGTGAACCCGGACGATTGTGTCGTGCCGCGGAGACAGATGTGTTCTCCTGAGAGCGAGGCCGGGGGCGGCGATCCCCGGCTTCGTTCTTTGTGGGTCTAGAGTGGTCGAAGGCGCGGGCTTTTTTCAGCCGCGCCACACGCCGCAATGACACGATCACTCCAGCACGAGATCGGGAAGAGCAAACCGTTCGACGTGCTTGCGCAGGAGGTGTATCTGAATCTGTTGCGGACGGCGTCGGTGCTGGGCGGGGAGTTCGATCGGTTTTTCCGCCCGTTCGGGCTGTCGAACGCGACGTACAACGCGCTGCGGATCGTGCGCGGGCACGGGTCCGAGGGGGTCGCGACGCAGGTGATCGGGAAACAGTTGGTCTCGCCGGTGCCGGACGTGACGCGCCTGGTGGATCGCCTGGTGCGGGCGGGGCTGGTGGAGCGCTGCCGCGTGACCAGCGACCGGCGCGTGGTGATGGTGAAAATCACCGCCAAGGGGCGGGAGCTTCTGGGCGACCTGGACCAGCGCGTGCTCGATCTGCACCGCTCGCAGCTCGCCCACTTGAGCGCGGCGGACCAGCAGCGCTTGAACGAACTGCTATTTGTCGCGCGGCAGCGCGAGGGCGACCCCGCCGCCGGCGCCGACCGATCGGCCCGCGGCGAGACGCCGGCGCGTAAGCGGCCGACCCGTCGATCGACGTGAGCGGCGTATTCAGCGGCGCACGCAGCGCGGAGGAAGTGGTCAGGGCGTCGGACCAACGTCGCCCGCGGCGGGCGTGGCGGCGGCGCGACGGGAGACGCGCAGGCGGGCTTCGGGGTTGGCGGCGGTCGCGGTGATGCCCTGGGGCAGACCGGTGAAGCGGACGGCCTTCGTGCTCACGCCGCGCTGCAGGTCGTCGCTCCCCAGTTCCACCACGGCGCGGACGACGGCCTGCCCATCGCGCACGCGCCGGACGGCGTCGGCCGGGCCGGAGATCGTCACGTCGGTCAGGAACTTGTCCACCATCTCGATCGACCACCGCCCGGCGTCTTCCGTCGGCGGGAGGCTGAACCAGATCGGGACGTTGGGCAGGCGGTAGGTCTCGACCACGCGGCGCGGGCGCAGCGTGACGCTCACCGTCTCGGGCGCGACGGCGACGCCGGGGACGTTCTCCAGCCCCGCCGGCGGTCGGACCTTGGCGAGCACGACCTTCGGGCCGTCGATCCCCAGGCGGGCCAGGTCCTCGGTCGGGATGGTGGCGATGGCGACGGCGGACTCGGGCAGCGTGTCGGCGGCGGCCTGCGGGAGGCGCAGCATGACCTGCGAGGGCGTGGCCTGGGCCTCGCCGTCGAGCTGCACGTCCGCCGGCACGTCGACACGCACCGGCAGTTCCCGCGTCAGCACGCGGACGACGCGGACGGTGATGGTCGTCGGGTCGACGTCGGCGACGGACGAGCCCAGGCCGCTGAGTTCCGGCAGGGCGCTGATGGCTTCGCGCAGGTTGATGGTCCGGTTCTCGCCGGGCTGGTCGGGCATGCCGGGCATGCCAGGGAGCAAGCGCACGGGGTTGGTGGTCAGGAGGTTGGCGGCGTCGTCGATGGTGCGGGCCGAGCCTTCGAGGCGCACGCGGGCCAGGCCGCGAAAGCCGGGGTCGTCGATCTGGATGACCAGCCCGGACTGGGCGTCGGCAGACAGGCCGACCGGCACGCTGAGCGAGCGAGCCGTCAGGCTCTGCCCCTCGGCGTAGATCCAGATCAGCAGCGCGATGACGGTCGCGAGGGCCATCGCTTTGATGTCGGCAAGACGCATCGGGGCGAAACTCCGGGTGGTCAGTCGCGCGGGTCGCGGAGGTCGGCGTGCAGGACGTGGGCGTCGTCGGGGTGGTCGAGGTCGGTGGCGGCGGGGGCGTCGGCGGCGTGGGGGCTGTCGACGGCGGAGCCGCGGGCGCCCTTCGCGGCGGGCTTGCGCGTCAGCCGGGCCACCAGCTCTTCGCGCAGTTCGTCGCTGGAAAGGTGCCGATCCAGCCGCCCGCCCTCGGCGATGGAGATCGAGCCCGTCTCTTCGCTGACGATGACGACCAGGGCGTCGCACTCGCGCGAGAGGCCGACGGCGGCCCGGTGTCGCGAGCCGAGCGTCGGGTCGGGCATGTCGGCGGGCTCGGCGAGGGGGAGCTGCACGTTGGCGGCGACGAGCTCCTCGCCGCGGACGATGACGGCCAGGTCGTGCAGGGCCGAGCCGGGGAAGAAGATGGTTTGCAGCAGGCGGGCCGTCAGGCGGCCCTGGATGGGCGTGCCGCCTTCGACCAGGCCGCGGAGTTCGGCGGTGCGCTGGATGACGATGATGGCCCCGAACTTGGCCTTCGCGAGGTAGGCGCAGGCGATGCTGATCTGCTCGGGGACGCTGGAGGTCAGCCCGCCGGTGCGGCGGAGCAGGGGGGCCTCGCCCAGGCGGATGAGCCCGCGGCGGAGTTCCGGCGCGAAGACGACGATGAGCGTGATCGCCAGCAGCGTGAGGAAGTTGTCGTAGAGGTAGCGGAGGCGCTGGAACGCGTCCTGCTGGCCGACGATGCGGATGAACAGAGTGGCGATCGCCAGGAGGATCAGCGTGCCCTTGAGCGCGCCGGCGGCCCGGGTGCCCTGCACAAAGCGGATGACGGCATAGACCACCAGCCAAATGACGGCGAGCTCCGCCGCCACCTGCCACCAGGGGTAGGCGTTCATCCGCTCAAGCAGGCGTGTGACGCGGTCCAGCACGGGAGACAGATCGGCGATCGGTGCGGGATGTCATTGATACACTGGCGCCAGGACAGTGAACGGGCCCGGCGGGCCCTCGGCGGTCGATCCTAGGAGCGAATGGCGCGGTTCATGCTCGAGTTCCACGCGACGCCCAACCCCAACGCCCGCAAGTACGTCCTGCCCAAGGGGGCCGAGGCGATGGCGAACCCTGCGCCCGTGCCCGGCAAGGGTGGGGCGACGGGTGGGGCGGCGGCGCTGCGGTCGTACCGGTCCGCCGCCCAGGCGGATGGCGATGCGCTGGCCCGGGCCCTGTTCGGCGTGCCCGGGGTGTGCGGCGTGCTGGTGGGGGATGGGTGGGTGACGGTCAACAAGACGCCCGAGACGCGGTGGGGCGAGGTGGAGTCGGGGATCGCGGCGATCTTCCGCCGCCGGCCGGGGGCGTGATGGACGGGGTCATCGTCGCCGTCTCGAGCGGGAGCGGCTGGGGTGAGCGGGCGCTGATCCGGCTGTCGGGGCTCGGCGTGCGCGACGCGCTGCGGGACGTGCTCACGCCCATGCCCGGCGCGGGCGGGGCGTGCGCCCTGGCGAGCCTGTGCGGCGTGCCGGTGCTGGTGCTCCGCTTTGACGGGCCGCGGAGCTTTACCGGGCAGGACACGATCGAACTGCTCGTGCCGGGCGGGCCGGCGATCGTGGACCGGGTCATGCGGGTGCTGACGGGACTGGTCGGCCCCGGCGGGCGCGTGCGCGACGCCGAGCCGGGCGAGTTCTCCGCGCGGGCGTTTCTCAACGGGCGGCTGTCGCTCGACGGGGCGGAGGCGATCGCGGCGACGATCGCGGCGCGGACGCGGGACGAACTGGCGGCCGCCGACCGGCTGCTGAGCGGGGTCGCCGGGGCGCGGTACCGGCTGTTCAGCGAGCGGAGCGCGCGGCTGCTGGCGCTGGTCGAGGCCGGGATCGACTTCACGGATCAGGAAGACGTCGTCCCCATCGGCCCGGGGGCGCTGGCGCAGGAACTCGGTGATCTGCGGGGGCAGATCACGGCGGAGATCGGGTCGGCGGGCGGGCGGGAGTGGCTGGAGCGCCAGCCGCGGGTCGTGCTGGCGGGAGCGCCCAACGCGGGCAAGAGCACGCTGTTCAACGCGCTGCTGGGGCGGGCGCGGGCGGTGGTGTCGCCGATCGCGGGGACGACGCGTGACGTGCTGGTCGAGCCGCTCGATTGCTCGCGCGAGGCCGGGTGCGCGTGCGTGGTGATGCTGGTCGACGCCGCCGGGCTTGATGATGACAAGCGCGAAAAGGAGCCGAGCGACGCGGCGGGCTTGATCGACCAAGCCGGCCAAGCCCGCGCGCGGCGGGCGATCGCCGAGGCGCCGATCGTGCTGCACTGCGACCCCAGCGGACGCTTCGCGGCCCTCGATCTGCCCATCAGCGACGGGGCCCGCATCATCCGCGTGCGCACCAAGGCCGACCTGGCCGGGGCGATGCTGGCGGGTGAGAGACTGCCCGACGAGCAGAACGCGGACACCGCCGCCGCGGGGCTGGCGGTGTGCGCTCTGGACGGGTGGCACGTGCCGATGCTTCGGCGGGCGATCGCGGACGCGGCGTGGTCGCTCTCGGGCGGCGGGCTGGCGGGCGTGGCCCCGCGGCACGCGCGCACGCTCGCCCTCGCGCTCGACCGCTTCGACGCAGCGTGGCGACTGGCCGACGCGCAGCGCGATTCGGCGCGGCTGGATGGCGCGGAACTGATCGCCGGCGAACTGCGCGCGGGGCTGGATTTGCTGGGGGAACTGACGGGAGCCGTCTCGCCCGACGACATCATCGGGCGGATCTTCGCGACCTTCTGCGTGGGGAAGTAGCGGGGGGTTCAGCGCCCGCGGCGCATGCGGTGCACCCAGCGGGCGTATTCGAGGACGTCGTGGACGAGGCGGCGGCGGGAGTCGGGCCAGCCGCGCCCGTACGCCGTGTGCAGACGCCACTGCCAGTACGCCCCGCGCAGGCGGAAGCGGGTGACGAGGCCCAGGCGCAGGAGTTGGTACAGCCCGCCGAGGGTTTGCAGGAAGCGGTGCATCAGACGGCGTCTCCGCGTCCGGCCATGGTGGAGCGGTACCACTCAACGGTCTCGGCGAGGGCCGTCCAGGTGTCGGCGACGGGCTCGTAGCCCAGCAGTTGCCGGGCCAGCGTGAGGTCGGCTAGGGAGTGGCGGACGTCGCCGGGGCGCTCGGGCTGGTGGATGGGCAGGACGTGCGGCATGCCGCAGAGTTGACCGAGGCGGGTCGCCAGATCGCCCAGGGTGATGCGCATGCCGGTGCCGACGTTGACGACCTCGCCGCGGAACGGGCGGTCGACGCTGCCGGCGAGGAGATTGGCCAGCACGGCGCTGGCGACGGGTGTGAAGTCGCGGGTGTGGTTGCCGTCGCCGAAGATCACGGGCGTTTCGCCCGCGAGCATCTTGCGGGCGAACAGGGCGACGACGCCGGAGTAGGGTGAGTCGGCCGGCTGGCGCGGCCCGAATACGTTGAAGTAGCGGAGCGATACCGCGGGCAGGTCGAACGAGCGGCTCCAGGCGCGGACGGCGTGCTCGCCGGCGAGTTTGCTGGCGGCGTACGGGGAAAGCGGGTCGGGCAGGTCGGTCTCGGTCTTCGGGAGTTTCGTGCTCCCGCCGTAGGCCGAGCTGGACGCGGAATACACCACGCGCTGCACGCCCGCGGCCCGAGCGGCCTCGAGCACGCGCACGGTCCCCTCGGCGTTGACGGACCACGTCCGGCGCGGGTCAGCGAGCGAACGCGGCACGCTCGCCAAGGCGGCCAGGTGGAACACGACCTGGGCCGACTCCAAAGCGTCACGCACCGCGCTCGGGTCCAGGATTGACCCGTGCACGAAGCGGACACGCTCCGGCTCAAGATCGATCAGCCCGGCGACGTGCTCGGCGGTTGAGTTGGAGAGGTCGTCGATGACGGCGATGGTCGCGCCCAGGGAGAGCAGCGCATCGACCAGGTGCCCGCCGATGAATCCCGCGCCGCCGGTAACGCAGACGCGCCGCCCGTCAAAGGCCGGTCGAAGCCGGGCAACCCACTCGTTCGGCAGACGGAGCACGGGCGGATGTTAGCGGGACGCGCGGGGGCCGCGGGCGGGTTACTCGAGCGACGGTGGTTCGGGCGGCGGGCCGGATGGGTCGGCCGGGTTCGGGTTGGTCTGGGCCGGGATCTCTTCCGGCGGGGCCTGCAGGGCCTGCTCTTCCTCGGGCGTCAGCTGCGGCTCGGGCGTTCGCCACGTCCACATGGCGATCCCCGCGAGGACCGCGATCACCACGCCCAGGACGACCATCCGCGTGGTGCGGCTGTTGAGCTTGGGATCGTCGGAGCGCCCGGCCTTGGCCTCGGGCGATCGCGCCTTGCCGCCGGCGGTGGTCTTGCCCGTCGACGGGCCGGCCATCTCCATCAGTGATTTGCGTTCGCTCGGCGGCATGATCAACTGTAAGCGGGTGGGGTCGGGAGAAGGGATCGAACGTCTGAGGGTGGATCACCTGCGGAGGTCTTGCCCGGCGATCCCGCCGCGGGTGGCCCAGAAGAACGCGGGCCACGGCCCGCCGGGGTACGAGGCGGAGCCGGACTCGATCGGGTCGCCATAGGCCCGGGCGTCGTAAATGGCGCACACGTCGTCGTAGAACGAGTCGCGCCCGGACCACACGCCGATGGGGCGGAGCGGGGCGTTCTCGATCGTCGGCGTGGCGATGGCGCGGTGCAGCGTGGACATGCGAACGCTGGTGACGCTGCCGTCGGAGGTCGCGGCGAGCGTGTTCGCCGACGGGTTGTTGTACCACGGGCTGATATCGGCGCGGGAGCCGTTGACGGAGACGCGCCGGTTGGTCGAGCCGTCAACGCGCAGCCAGGAGATGACCTTCCCGCCTGGGATGGTCACCATGTCGAAGCGGTTGCGGGCCAGCGCGTTGGAGTCGTTGGGCGTGACGCGGTAGAACGGGTTGGGCGCCAGGATCGGCGAGGTGTACAGCGAAGCGCGGAGCCACGTCGTCGGCGAGAGCAGGTAGGACGTGTCGATGATCGGGAGGATGATCTCGGCGCAGTCGTCCCAGCGGTTGGGCGGGCCCAGTACACGCTTGGCGCGGGCGTCGAGCCAGCGGTCATTGGGGGAGACGACGCCCTGGCGCTCGGACCAGCGGGTGGGGTCGATCCACTGCGAGACCCAGGAGCGCCACTGCAAGGAGAAACCCTCGGTGGTGTACTGCGGGTGGCGGAAGCGGAAGAGCCAGCCCCCGCCGCCCTGCTGCTGAAACTCGGGGAAGATGACGTCGTACCACATCACCGACGTGCCGCCGGCGGTGTAACCCTGCCACTTGCGCGTCAGGTCGCTGTCGAAGGGGTTGATGAACGAGTCCTTGGCTTCGGCGCCGTAGGCGTTCTGCGCGACCATGCCTTGGGCGAGGTTGGCGTAATCCACAGCGCGGCGCGCGGACTTGCGGGCCTCGCCCAGCGCGGGCAGCAGGATGCCGATGAGCAGCGCGATGATCGCGATGACGACCAGCAGCTCGATCAGCGTGAAGCCTGGACGGGGGCGAAGGTCGGGTTGGTCGCGGTGGGCGGTGCGTGTCATGGGAGGGGGATTGGATGGCCTATGGGCAAAGCCCGGCCGCGGGTGGGCGGTCGGGCCGGGGTGGGAAACCGAGTTGGACCGGCGAGCCGCTTGGGCGGAGACCACCGGCCGGGGAAAAGATCGAGCGCCGGTGATCGGCGGATTCAGGCGGAGTAGCGCGGCGGAAAGGGAAGAGTGTTTAGGGGTTGGCCGTCATGCCGGTGCGCCGCTGGATGGGCGGGTCGGGGACTTTTTCCTGGGTCGCGGCGGCTTCGTTGGCGGCCTGAACGGCGGCGTCAACGACTTCCTTGGGCGGGCCTTCTTCCCCGCCGCCACCCATGTTGACGGCGATCACGATGATCGCAAGGACACCCAGGACGGCGCCGGCGACGATGAGTTTGGTCTTCTGCTTCATGGTTTAGGCGGACAATAGCGGGCGGTCGCGGGGCGAGGCAGATGGGTCAGCGCTGGATGTCCTGACCGCCGATGCCGCCGCGGGTGGCCCAGAAGAAGGCGGGCCAGGGGCCGCCGGGGAAGTCCGTAGAGCCGGACTCGATGGGGTCGCCGTACTTGCGGGCGTCGAACAGCGCGCAGTCGTCTGTGTAAAACGAGTCGCGCCCGGACCAGCTACCGATCGGGCGGAAGGGGGCGTTCTCCACCGTGGGCGTAGCTGTCGAGCGGTGAAGCGTCGCCATGCGCACGGACGTCACGCTCCCATCCGCTGTCGCCGCGATAGTTGTCGCCGAGGGATTGTTGTACCAGGGAGATTTATCAGGGGAGGAGTTGCCTGTGGCGGTGCGACGGCGGTTGGTCCCGTCAAGACGGGCCCATGCGATCACTTTTCCGCTGGCGACAGTGACCTGGTCGAACCGATTGCGGGCCAAGGCGGTCGCGTCTTGAACGCGATAGGAAGGATTTGGCGAAAGAATCGGAGAGTTGAAGAGAGATGGACGAAGCCAGGTCGTTGGGGACAGAAGGTACGAGGAATCGACGATCGGGAGCGTTTCGCCTCCGCACCCGTTCGATTGTCCGCGCCTGCTGAAAATCTGCTTGGCGCGATCGCCCAGCCACCGATCGTTGGGCGAGACGGACCACTTTGACTGGGTCCACTGCGCGGGATCGATCCACTGGGAGAGCCAAGACATCCAAATGACACTGAAGCCTTCGGTGTTGTAGACGGGGTGTTCAAAGCGGAACAGCCAGCCGTTGCCGGCTGACTGTTGGTATTCCGGGAAAATCACGTCATACCACATGATGGGCCTACCCCCCGCGGTATAGCCCTCCCACTTGCGAGTAATATCGGAGTCGAAGGGATTGATGAATGAGTCCTTCGACTCGGCGCCGTAGGTGTTCTGCGCGACCATGCCCTGAGCGAGGTTTGCATAATCGACCGTACGACGGGCGGCGTTGCGGGCCTCGGCCAGCGCGGGGAGCAGGATGCCGATCAGCAGCGCGATGATCGCGATGACGACCAGCAGTTCGATGAGCGTAAAGCCGCGGGAGAGACGGATCCGAATGCGACGCGCGTCCATGTCAAGGTCTCCGCTGTGGTCCGGGCGATTGGCGGCCCGGGTCAAGGTCGGTCTGCGTGTGCCTTGTCGTCTGCCTGCCGTGTGCCGTTGATCGAGCGACTCAACCTTCAAATACGTGCCCGGACGCCCGAGCTTGCGTGTCGCCAGCCGATTCGGACGCTCAGGCTCAAGTTTCTCGAGCCGGCGCGCTGGTCCCCACGGCGACCCGGGAACCTCCGCGTTTCATTGTCCAAAGCCTGATCTTCCAAAGCCCGCCTGCGTGAGACAGAACGTCCCCGGCGGCAACGCACGAATCGGAGCATACACCAAAATCGCCGGGCGTCGAACCGGACAGGCGATGGCTCGTCCCGGTGTGTTCGCGGACGAGCACCGTCTGGTTCCAAAGACAGCGGTTTTCCGGGTCTGGGGGCCGGTTTTGGATTCCGGTGTAACCAGTCTGGTTATCCGCTGGCGGTGATCACTCTGTGCGGGTTTCGGTGGTCGTGGTCGAGCGTTCGACGGATTCCGACGACTCGATGCGGTAGCGGCCTTCGACGAAGTTGAGCACGTCGACGCGGGACGGGGAGACGATGGTGACGCCCAGGGCCGGGTCGAGCTTGGATTCGCCGATGATGCCGACGACCTTGCCCGTCTTGGTGATCAGGTCGATGCCGTCGCGAGGAACGACGTACGCGACGGTGCGGGTGGAGTAGGTGTCGGGGGCGTCGACGCGGTACATGAGCGGAAGGCCGCGGCTGCCGTCGTACACGTTGCTGGGCAGCATGGTGCCCACGATGGTGTACACGGCCTGCTGCTGCACCTCGGCGAGCGCGGTGGTCATGGAGCGGCGGCGCTCGTCGATCTGGGTCGTCAGCGCGGAGGCGGTGGCGCGGGCGCTGAACAGATCGCGGCGCAGGCGCAGGGCTTCCAGGCGCTTATTGAGTTCGTTGACGAGGTTGGCGTCGGCGCTCGAGAGGGCGGCGAGGGAGGCCTGGAACTCGCGGATGGCTTCTTCGACGTCGGCGGGCGATTCGCCGCGCATGCCGCGGTCGAAGATCGAGCGGAGCGTGTTGATGTCGCTGACGCGCTGGGTGATGGGGACGCCGGAGGCGTCGCGCGCGACGGCGGGCTCGGCGGGGGTCGCCGGGGTCGCGGCCGGGGTGGTGGCGCCGGGCACGGGCTCGGTGGAGGTTTCCCGCGTGACGGTCGTGCGGCCGGTGCCTTCGACGACCTCGAAGCCCGGCGGGGGCGTGGTGGTCTGGGTGGTCGAGGTGGTGCGCGTGCCGGTGGGGGACGTCGGGTCGGGCGTGGTGGACGTGGTCGTCGTCGAGGTGCCGCCGGCCGGGGCGGGGGTGGCGACTTCCGGCGGCTTCGGAGCGTCGGCGGGGGTGCCGCGGGCCGGGTCGATGGTGACCGTCGGGCGCGGGGCGGGGGTGGAGGCGCCGGCGCCGGTCGCGGCGGGAGCGCCGGCGGGGGCCGTGGCGCCCGTGTAGGTGGCGGCTTCGGCGGTGGTGGCGCGGCGGACGGCGGACTGGGCCACGAACCCGCGGGCCCGGGCCGGCGCGGGCACGAGGTACCCGTCGATCGCGCCGTCGGAGGTCTTCACCGGCTCGGCCGAGGCGAAGGCGGTGCCGGCGGGGAGGGGCGCGGAGAGGAGGGGCCACCAGGGGCGGACGCCGTTGACGGCGTCGACGGCCATGAGCTTGCTGGCGGATTTGAGCTTGACGGCGCCGCCGGCGGCGTCGGCCTCGGCGGCGGGGACGTAGGCCTGGGTGCCGGGGAGGTACTCGACGCGGAGCCAGCCGCGGGTCTCGCCGTCGACGCGGAGGACTTCCCCAGCCTTCAGGCGGCGGACGGCGTAATAGATGCTGCCGGCGTCGGCACGCATGAGGTTGTCGCCGGTGACGACGACGAAGTACGGCTGAACATCGCTGACCTGAGCGGCGGCGGGGGCGACCAGGGCGGGGGCGGTGAGCCCGGCCAGACCGATCACCCAGGAAGCGCTGCCGAACCGGAGAGACGATCGCATGGGGCAAACTCCTTGGAGCGTTTGCGAGAGGCGGCGGGCCGGGTGGATGTCCGTCACCCGGCCCCGTGAGCGATGCTACGCGGCGCGGCGTGGACCATCGCCCGTTGTGTGTATCGGCTGATGGGCGTGCGGATCGCGCACGAGCGGGCCTCGCGGGCCCGACCGGGCAACTGCGGAGCGTCCGGTGCGGATAGCGAGGACCCCCGAAGGCGGTGGTGGGGGGGCTCGGTTGAGCGGAGGGGTGGGGGGGGCGGGTCCGCTTTGATTCGACCGCGGCATGTCCATACCTTCTCCCCCCGTGCCCGTCCCCAACCACCCCAGCACTTTCCCCAAATCGCGTCACGCCGGGCGCAGCGCCGGGCGGCTGCGGGCGGCGGCGGGGCTCGCGGTGCTGGTCGGATCCGCCGGGTTTGTCGGGCTGACGGGGCTTTGGGGGTGCACCTCACCGCTGTCGGATCGGCCGGAGCGGGAGCTGCGGCGGTCGGTGCGGGAGGCGGTGCAGCGGGAACTGGCCGAGAGCGCGGATCGGCCGGAGAGGTTCCGGCTTCAGCGGGAGGACCGCGTCGGGCAACTGGGGATCGATGCGCCGACGCTGCAGAAACTGGAAGAGATTGCGGGGCCGGGGTCGTACTCCAGCAAGATCCCGCCTTTGGGCGTGACGCTGTACGGGGACGAGCAGCAGACGGTCGCCATCACGCTGCAGCAGGTGGTGATGACGACGGCGGGGAACAACCTGAACGTGGAGTTTGCGCGGCTGGCGCCGGCGATCAACCAGCAGCAGCTGGCGGCGGCGGAGGCGGTGTTTGACTGGACGTTCTTCACCAACACGCAGTACAACAACCTGGACCAGCCGCGGACGAGCTCGGCGGTGGGCGGGTTTCAGTCGAGCGTGAACCGGAACACGATCGAGCAGGCGGACGTGACGGCGGGGCTGCGCAAGCCGCTGATCTCGGGCGGGCAGGTGCAGATCCAGACGCAGTACAACTACACGGACAACAACACGCCGGGGCTGACGGTCTCGCCGAACCCGGCGTACGACACGAACCTGGTCGTGCAGGTCAACCAGTCGCTGCTCAGGAACTTCGGGTCGGACGTGGCGCTGGCGAACGTGCGGCTGGCGCGGAACGCGGAACTGGACAGCATCCATGACCTCAAGCGCACGCTGATCGAGTCGGTGACGCAGGCCGAGACGGCGTACTGGAACCTCGTGCGGGCCCAGGCGGATCTGAAGATCATCAACCGTCTGCTGGAGCGCGGCGAGGAGACCCTTCGGACGCTGGAAGCGCGGCAGGGGTTCGACGCCAAGCCGGCGAACCTGTCCAACGCGCGGTCCAACGTCGCCTCGCGCCGGCGCGACCTGACACAGGCGCAGCGCGTGCTGCGGGACGCGAGCGACCGGCTGAAGCAGGTGATGAACGACCCGCGGCTGACCGTCGGGGGGAGCGAAGCGCTCCTGGTGCCGACCGACGGGCCGATCGAGCAGGCCGTCGAGTTCAGTCTGTACGACGCGCTGCAGGCGGCGATCGCGAATCGGCCGGAGATCCAGCGGGCGATCATCTCGATCGACAACACGTCGATCCGGGAGAACGTTGCGGACAACGCGCGCTTGCCGCGGCTGGACGTGCAGGCGCTGGCGCGGATCAACGGGCTCGACCGCTCGCCGGGGCAGGCGTACGACCGGCTGGGCGAGGCGGAGTTCGTTGATTACCAGATCCAGGTGCAGTTCGAGCAGCCGCTCGGGAACCGGGCGGCGGAGGCGGGCTTCCGGCAGCGTCGGCTGGAGCGAAACCAGGCGGTGATCTCGCTGCGGAACACGACGCAGGGCGTGGCGCTGGAAGTGAAGAGTTCGCTGCGGGACATTCAGAACAACTACGCGCTGATCGAGCAAAGCCGCGCGGCCCGCGTGGCGGCGGCGGCCGACCTGCGCGAGCTGGAGGTCGCCGAGCAGACCATCCAGAGCCTGACGCCGGAGTTCCTGAACCTGAAGTTCGATCGCCAGCGGGCGCTGGCGGCGGCGGAGCAGCAGGAGATCGGCGCGCTGATCGAGTACAACACGGCGATCGCGCGGTATCACCAGGCCACGGGCACGGCGCTGTCGCGGAACCAGATCACGTTCGACGTGCCGAGCATGATCCCGGATCGGCGCACGAGCGATCTGTTCCCGGATTACCCGGCCGAGAGCCAGCGCCGGCGGTAAGGGACGAGCGACCGCGATCAGGCCTTGCGGGGCTGGTTGTCGGAGCCGAACTTGGCGGCGAGGGCCGTCAGGTGGCTGTTGAGATAGACGTGGTACCCGAAGAAGTGCTTCATCAGGGCGCGGGGGATGGTCGCGCGGATGCGGCCGGTCTCGGTGAGGCGGAGGTGGGTGCCGTCTTTGCCGCTGACGACGGCGGGGGCGAGGGTGTAGAGCCAGGTGCCGGCGAAGGGGCCTTTGTCGTCCTCGATGACGCGTTCGAGCAGGCGCGGCGGTTCGCAGCGGGTGCGGGTGAGGACGAATGAGTTTCGGCCCATGTGCATGCGGCACTGGGGGAGGGCGACGCCGCCCAGCCCGCCGTGCTCGCCCTTGCCGCCCAGAACCTTGTCGGGCAGGATCTCGACCTTGGTGACGTCGGCGTTCCACGTCGGGTGGGTGGCGATGTCGTCGATGACGGCGAAGACCTGCGTCGGGACGGCGGGGATCCCGATGGTGGCGGAGGCGGTGTGCTCTTCGGGGATCTTCTTGCCGAGCAGGTGCAGGACGAGCGCGGCGATGATCGCGAGCACGAGCAGCGAACCGGCGATGGCGAGCACCCACGTGAGCATGTGCGAGAGACCTCGAGGAGGTGATGTGCGAGCAGGTGTGGCCGGTGTCTTGGGTCGTGGACGGTGAGGCGGAGGCGGTGTGGAAAACTGGGCGACCAGTCGGGCCGAATGTACGCCAAACCATGGCGAAACTCCTGGCCAGAACCGGGGAAATTATAACGGCAAAAACCATCCACGATGACGGAAAGTCCGTATGGTGAGCGTCCGAAGTGAACGGCCTGCCTGCGATGTGTGCGGCGGGCCCGGACGGTCGTCCGCCGGAAGCGGCGGGCATGAGGAGAGAGAGACGATGCGTGTTTTTGTGTCGACGTTTGTGACGGGCGTGGCGCTGGCGGGTTTGGCGCAGGCGGCCGTGTTCCCGGAAGTCGAGCCGAATGCTTCGAAGGGGGCGGCGAACCTGTTCACGCTGGCGAGCGGTGACCAGATCACCGGGACGACCAACAGCGCCGCGACGGACCCGGACTATTTCCGCGTGCGGTCGTCGGTGAACCCGGGGACGATCACGCTGCACACGCTGTCGTCGAACACGTCGCTGGCGGTGCTGTCGATCCGCGGTGTCAACAACGGGTTCGTGGCGGGCGACATCGACTTCACGGCGTCGGGCAACGGTCGCCAGACGGTGAAGTGGTACTCGGTCGGGCGTTCGACGGACAACTACGTTCGCGCGGCGCGGCTGTCGGGCTCGGGCGCGCAGGCGTACACGCTGACGATGACCAACACCGAGATCACGCCGACGGACGCCGGGCAGGTGGAGGCCGGCGCGATCACGCTGGCGCCCAACCTGGTGGGCGACAGCGAGATCTTCCTGTACGACAGCGCGTTCAACCTGGTGGCGGCGAACGACAACCGCCCAGGGCTGAACCTGCTGGACGCGGCGCTGACGTCGACGCTGGGCAACGGCGTGTACTACGTGGCGATCGGCTCGGGCAACACGCACACGAGCACGGCGTTCAGCACGACGGACCCGACCAGCCCGTTCTTCACGGGCACGGGGACGGGCGTGCCGACGGTGCAGCTCGACGCGATCGCGGCGGGGGCCATCGCGCGGCCGGAGAACCTGAGCCGCTCGGCGACGGACTTCGGGCTGCGGATCAACGGGGCGTCGGCGATCCTGGCGACCAACGGCGTCGGGAGCCAGAACGGGCAGGAAGTGGCGTGGTTCCGCTTCGAGGTGGTTCCGTCGCCGAGCGCGGGCGTGATGGGCGTGATGGGCGCGGTGCTGGTGGCCCGCCGTCGTCGCCGCTGAGTTGACGTGAGAGGTTTCGGTTGAACGCGTCGCCCCCGGGGACACAGGCCCGGGGGCGGCGTTGTTTTTGCGGGGGCGATGGGCACTATCCTGCGGGATGCAGATCGCGGTGATCATCCCGGCGGCGGGCGCGAGCGCCCGGTATTTGCGGTCCACCGACGCGACGGGGGCCACGCCGCAGCGGCACAAGATCGACGAGGACCTGGGCGGGCGGCCCGTGCTGCACCGGACGGTGGAGCTCTTCACCAAGCACCCGGACGTCGCGGCGATCATCGTCGCGGGCCCGGCGGACGCGGAGGCGTACCGCGGGTTCAAGGACCGGCACGCGGACAAGCTGGGGATCCTGGGTGTGCGGCTGTGCCAGGGCGGGGCGACGCACCGCTACGAGACGGTCGCGCTGGCGCTGAAGCACGTGCCGGAGACCTGCACGCACGTGGCGGTGCACGACGCGGCCCGGCCGTGCGCCAGCGAGCGGCTGATCGAGCGCGTCTTCGACGCCGCCCGAGACGGGCACGCGGCGGTGATCCCCGGGATGGACGCGCCGGACACGCTCAAGCGCGTCGACCCGGCGGGCGTGCAGTCGCTCGCGCCGGACCCGCTGGCGGGCATCCTGGGTGCGGGGGGCGTCGGGGGCGGGGCGGACAAGGCGGTCGGGCGGCATGTGCGCGAGACGGTGGACCGGACGAACATCGTCGCGGTGCAGACGCCGCAGGTGTTCGAGCGCGGCTTGCTGCTGCGGGCGTACGGGCAGAAGGATCTGTCGAGCACGGACGACGCGCAGCTGGTGGAGCGGCTTGGAGAGAAGGTGCTGGTGGTGGCCGGGGAGCCGACGAACATCAAGGTGACGCACGCGGGGGACCTGGCGCTGGCGCGGGCGATCCTGGGTGTGAAGGCGCCGGAGGAGAAGCCGGCGCACCGGCGGTTCTGAGAACGATGCGCGGCGGCTCCGCGGTCAGCGGACGCTGATGCCCATCCAGACGAGGAAGCCGACGTAGATGGCTAGCAGCAGGGCGCCTTCGGCGCGGGAGACGGTGCGGCCGAAGGTTCGGCTGATGGGGATGAGCAGTGCGCCAAGGCCGCCCATGATGATCAGCGGGACGGTCATCGCGGGGAGGAAGGGCGGCTGGGCCAGGACGGTGGAGAGGCCCAGGATGGCGCCGGCGTTGAACAGGCAGGAGCCGACGGCGTTGCCCATGGCCAGGTCGGTCTGGCCGCGGCGGACGGCGAGGATGCTGGTGACCAGCTCGGGCAGCGTGGTGCCGATGGAGACGACCGTGACGCCGACGACGGCGGCGGGGATGCCCATGCCGATGGCCAGCCCGGAAGCGCCGTCGGACGCGAGCGAGCCCCCGATCGAGAGCAGCGTCAGCCCGCCGACGAAGCAGGCGGCGATCAGCAGCCACGACATCGGCGCGGCGGGGTGGTCCGGGTTGGTGTGGCCGGGGTCCATCATCTCGGCCTGGGCCTGCTTGTGAGCCTGGCGCTCGGCGGCGAGTTCGGCGGCGGTGGCGTAGACCCCGCCCGGGCGCTCGCGGCGGCTCTGGCTGAGGGCCGCGAAGATGGTGCCGGCGCTGTAGACCGCGAAGACCAGCAGCAGCACCACGCCGACGAAGGTCGTAAAGCCGAAGATGATGCCGGCGAGCGCGACGCCGGTGAGCAGAACGGCGTTGACCCACAGTTCGACGCGGATCAGGCGGGCTTCGACCAGGAGCGGGCGGAGCAGCGCGCTGAAGCCCAGCACGAGGGCCATGTTGCAGATGTTGGCGCCGACGACGTTGCCGACGGCGAGTTCGCTGCGGCCCTTGATCGCGGAGATGACGTTCAGGGCCAGTTCCGGCGCGCTGGTGCCCCAGGCGACGAGCGTGAGCCCGACGATGAGCGGGGAGATGTTGAGGCGGCGTGCGGTATCGATGGAGGCGGACACGAGCAGCCGCCCGCCCACGAGCAGGAGGACCAGCCCGCCGAGGAACTGGAGGATGTTCATCAGCATGATGCGGCTCCGCGAGATCGATGAAGGCGGGGGAGCGTATGTCGTGGGTTGCGGATCGCCGGACTATCGTGGCGCATGACGGGCGGCGAGCCAGACAGCAGGCCGGTGTTCGAGATCGTGCTGCACGAGCCGGAGATCCCGAACAACACGGGCAACATCGGTCGGACGTGCGTCGCGACGGGGTGCGGGCTGCACCTGATCGAGCCGCTGGGCTTTGATACCAGCGAGAAGGCGTGCCGACGGGCGGGGCTTGATTACTGGGCGCGATTGGCGCCGCGGCATCATCGCGACTTTGACGCGTACGTCGCGGCGACGAGCGTGACGCCGGGGCGGCTGTGGCTGTTTACGACCAAGACGGCCCGGTCGGTGTGGGACGTGCCCCTCGAGGACGGCGATCATCTGGTGTTCGGCAAGGAGACGCGCGGGCTGCCCGACGCGCTGCTCGAGCGGTTTCCCGATCGCTTGGTGACCTTGCCGATGGCGCCGGGGGAGCGGTCTTTGAACCTGGCGACGGCGGTGTGCGCGGCGGTGTACGAGGGGCTGAGGCAACTCACGAGCCGCGGGCAGATCGGTGTCGGTCCGGACGGGCGGCTGGACTTCTCGAAGCGCGCGGGCGCGGCGCGGTAAGATGGCGGCATGAAGCCAAGCGGCACACGCCGAGTGTTGATGACGCAGCCGGTCGGGACGACGCGCGCGTGGGTGCTCCGCGGGTGCGCGGGTCTTGCGCTGGTGGTGATCGGGGGCCTGAGCGGGGGATGTTCCGATCCGCTGCTGTCGGCGCGGGATGTTCGTTCGCCGTTCGATCGGTATGACGCGGTGCGGTCGCAGTTCGCGCAGCAGTACACCGAGGACAAGTTCGGTCGGCGTCAGCCCAATCTTCGGGCACGTCTTGCGCCCAAGGAGTAGCGGGGCGGGCGGCGGCAGGGCAATGTTGAGGGTCAACGGGGAAAAGGTCCCGGTGCGTGTGATCTGGACGTGGGGGCTGTCCGAATAAACGGAGCGGTGGCGCGGACGGGGCAATCGATGCCGGGTGTGCGGACCCCGGAGCAGGGATCCCCGCGCGGAGTCAGGATGTTGCGCGATTTTGCGAAGCGAGAGCGCACGCATCGCCGATCGGAGTTGTATAGTTGAACTGCCGAGCCTGACGCCATGCCAACTCGACGCCGCCCGCAAACATCCCGACGCACCGCACCCGCGAAGACCCCGGTCGCTGCCGGCGGCGCCACGCGTGCCCAGATCGTCTGGATTTCCTTCATGGCGGCGATGACGCTCGCCGGCGGGATGCTGTTCCTGCTGGACGGCAAGCCGGCCCCGCGGGCCGACGGGCTGAGCCTGTCGCCGCTGGCGGCGGCGACGACGATCGGCGTGGCTCCGACGGCGGGCCAGCGGGTCGATCCGGTGACGCAGACGCACGTCCCGCTGGATACCCAGCGGTGGCAGGCGATTGTGGTACACCACTCGGGTTCGATGATCGGCTCGCCGCTCTCGATCGCGCGGGAGCACGAGACGCGGGGCATCCGCGGGCTGGGGCATCACTTCATCGTCGGCAACGGGTCGGGGATGGACGACGGGCAGGTGCACATCGGGTTCCGCTGGCTGGACCAGCTTCCCGGGGCGCACGTCGCGGGCCCGGGCGGGGAGTGGTACAACCTGCACGCGATCTCGATCTGCCTGGTGGGCGACGGCGACCGCCGCGCGTTTACGCCGGCCCAGATCCAGCAGCTCACGGTGCTGGTCGAATCGCTGCGTCGGCAGCTGAACATCCCGAGCGATCGGGTGTACCTGCACTCGGACATCGCCCCGGGCGTGTCGGACCCCGGGCGGCTGTTCCCGGAGCACGTGGTCCGCGGCGTGGGCGGATAACCGGACAAATTTCGGAATGAGGCGGCCGGGCGGGCGGTCGCGCGCCGTATATCTCTCGCCGGGACGCCCAAGGTGGCGACCGGCGCGTGGAACCGCGCGCCGGACCGGTCGATACTCTGCCCCCCGGGGTGCCGTTGGTTGCCGACGTCGTCGCGGGGTCACCCGGTGCGGGAGACTTTCGGGCTTTGGTCGGACGCCGATCGCCCCGGAGTCGCTCGCCGACCCCGCTTGGGGTTGGTACTCTCCCGGGTCTTATCGCGCCGCGCTTCCACCTGCCAGGTTCCGACTCCGAAAGAGCCCTTCGTGCCGCTTGAAACCAAACAACCCGGCGACATCGTCGAGGGCTTCAAGGTCCTGAAGGAGCTCGGCCGCGGTGCGGCGTCGGTGATCTACGTCGTGCAGGACCCCAAGACCAAGCAGGTCTGGGCCCTGAAGCACGTCGTGAAGGAGACGGACAAGGACCAGCGGTTCATCGACCAGGCCGAGCAGGAGTACCTGGTCGCCAGCAAGATCAACAGCGACAAGGTCCGCCGGATCGAGAAGGTGATCCGCAAGCGCGAGAGCCTGCTGGGCGGGACGAGCGAGCTGTGGCTGGTGATGGAACTGGTGGACGGGGTGAGCTGCGAGGTCAGCCGCCCGAAGACGTTCGAGGACGCGCTGTTCGTGTTCGAGCAGGTGGCCCAGGGGCTGGCGGAGATGCACGGGGCCGGCTTTGTCCATGCGGACATGAAGCCGAACAACGTGATCGTTGACGATCAGATGCACGCGAAGATCATCGATCTCGGGCAGTCGTGCAAGATCGGGACGGTCAAGCAGCGGATCCAGGGCACGCCGGACTACATCGCGCCCGAGCAGGTGCACCGGCGGGCGATCACGCCGAAGACCGACGTGTACAACCTCGGCGCCGCGATGTACTGGATTTTCACCAACCAGTACGTGCCGAGCGCGCTGGGGAAGGAAGACTCGCTGCTGGGGACGCTGGATGACAAGATGATCCCGCGGCCCAAGCACATCCGGGACCTGAACCCGAAGGTGCCCGAGACGCTGGGCGAACTGATCATGGACTGCGTCGAGATCGACCCCGACGCGCGCCCGAACATGGAACTGGTCGCCGACCGGCTGAACCTGATCCGCAGCCGCCTGCTGGCGACGCGCCGGCTGGGCGGGAGCTCGGGGGGCAGCGGCGGCTCGCGCGGGGGCGGTGACGAATCGGGCGGGTCCAAGGGCGGCTCGCGCGGTGCGTCGGGCTCCAAGGGCGGGAGCGGGTCGGGCGTGACGGCCGGGGTGAGTCGCCCGCGGCGGAAGCCGGGTGTGCCGCCGATCGATCCGGGGCCCGGGCTGGACGGCGTGGACGAGCTCCGGCAGACCGGGCTCGACGAACAGGAACTCGGCAACTCGCCGGATTCCAACCAGCCGCCTTCGAAGCGGTCATGAGCACGCGTCGGGCGGCGTCACGCGTCTTTGCCGAACTGGATCTGCGCGACGCGGACGCGGTCATCGACGCGCTGCGGCGTGGCGCGCAGGCCTGTCGAGATGCGGCGTGCCGCCGGGCCGGAGCCGGGTCGATTGAACTCGTGCGCGTCAGCCCGGCGGACCGGGGCACGGCGGGCGGGCGGCTGATCGCGACCGGCGATCTGCACGACCATCCGCTGCACCTGATGCGGCTGTGCCGCGCGGCGGGTTTGGAGCCGCCGGCCGACGACGGCTCGGGCGGCGGCGCGTTAAGCGAGGTGGATGGCGCGGGGGTGAGTCATCTCACGCTGCACGAACTGATTCACGGCGAGCGGCTGACCAACGGGATGGACTTTTCCTACCGCGTGCTGGCCCGGGCCGCGGCGTTGAAGGCCGAGCACCCGGAGTTCGTGCACGTGCTGCTCGCGAATCACGAGCTGGCGCAGGCGACGGGGCAGCAGGTCGCGAAAGACGGCGTGCGGTGCAACCAGGCGTTTGATGAAGCGCTGGACGCGACGTTCGACGATCGCGCGGACGACGTGCGGGCGGCGGTGCGGGAACTGGTGATGAGCCTGCCGCTGGCGGTGGTGTTCGCGGGCGCGGGCGAGCACGGCGTGGAGCGGCGCGTGCTGTGCGCGCACTCGCTGCCGAGCCCGGAAACGATGAGCCGCGCGGCGGACGCGTTCGAGCCCGGTGTGCTCGAGCGGGCCTTGGAAGCGCGGGATTACACGGCGCGGGTCGGCTCGGCCCACATGATGGTGTGGGGACGCGGCCAGACCGAAGCGCAGATCCGCACGCTCGGCGAGCGGTGGGGGATCGACCTGTTCGTGCTCGGGCACGAGAAGGCGCCGGAGGGGACGCTGGTGCTGAGCGAACAAGCCGCGGTGCTCAACAGCGACCACGAGCGCGGCGTGTACGTGCCGATCGACTTGGGCGAGTCGATGACGGCGAGCGGGCTGGCGGAGCGTGCGGTGGCGCTCAGCGGCGGGTAAGCCGACGCGCTAGCGGTCCAGACCCTTTACGCCCCAGTGCGTGTTGCTGATGCCCGGCGGGCCCCAAGGATCGCCGCCCGGGTCGCCCCACGGGGCGAAGCGGTTGCGAACGGTGCGATTGAGGGCGCGGATGAGTTGACGATTCGCCGAGCCGTCGGCCCAGCCGATGTACTGATGGGTGGGCACATCGCCGGGTTGTGCGGGCCCGACGCGTGTGGGCGGCGCGACGAACTGCTCGACAAGGCCTTTGTTGCTCGGCTGTGAAATCTCGGAGAGTGCTTGCGCTCGCCAGCCCTTGAGCGGGGCCTGCCGCTCGGGGACGAAGTACTCGGGCGCGGCGTACAACGCTCCGCTGAGCGACCAGGGGGTTATGTAGAAGGAGGGGCCGCGGTTGAGAGCGATCGGTCGGTGAGCACCGCCGACGGCGTGCTCGCCCAGCAGAACTTCGGCGGGAAGTTGCGGATCAAAGGCAAGAAAGAACATGCGCGGATTGGACCACCACCAGCCGGACCACTGTTCGCCGTCGATGGCCAATGTTTGTGCGGGTTCGGGCCAGGCGTCTGGGGTTGAGAACAGGACCGGGGGCGCGTCGGCGTGGCTCGCGGCGTAAGCGGACACGGCTCCGGCGATGGAGGCGGCAAAGGAGATTTGTTTCACACGTGCGGCTTCTGTGCGAACGCGGCGTGCCGCGGGCACGGCGAGCGTGAGCAGGACCCCGATTATGGTGAGTGTCACCAGCAACTCGACGATGGTCAGTGCGCGATGTGTAAATGTTGATGGTCGTGATTGCATCTCTTGTTGATCAGAGTTATCTTGATCAAAACGGGATGAGTGCGGCCCATCGTCGACTCCTCTGGTACGCGATGGGGTCCAGGAAGGTTCACATGATCCGCAACCTGCTCGTTCTCGGCGTTCGACGGGGCGATTGCCTCGCGTCGACGACGACTGCCCGCAGGCAATCACGACAGCGATGACGCACAACTGTCTTGGATTTCTTCGGGTGGCCTGCGTGTTGGCGCTGACGGCGTCGACGAGTCGTGCGCAGGCACCGAGCGAATCCGCGCAAGACGCCGTTCGAGCGCTCGCCGAGGCGCACGTCAAGGACGTGAGCTACTACGTCGAAGCCGAGGTACACAGCGGCATCCTGGAAGAGAACATTCGGAGGATTGAACTGCAGCCCGAAGGCGTCGTGGTGCGCGTGCGCAATGAAGAGTTCGGTGTCGACTTTGTCAAGGTCGTGTACCGGCGATGGATTGTCCGCGACTCTGAACACGTTTTGCGATTCGAGCGATTTTTGTTTGGGACACCGGACATGCGCAACCGCGAGGTGCGCGAGCTATGGGGCCCCGAGTACGAGGTGCCGCGTCACGGTGTCGGTGACATCTATCCGACAGCAGCATCGATCGATCGTTTCCCGGACGACTTCAACGCTGATCGCGCTCGCATCCGATCGGGCGAGTGGACTCACCGCTTGGAGTGGGTCAAGCAGTCGTACATCACGCTCGCGCGACATACCGCACGCACGCTCGCCGAGGCTTCGGATCTGAAGATCACGCGGGACGGAGACCTGCGCGTGGTTTCTTCGGAGATCGAGGGCTTCACAGCGTGGATTGATCGCTCGGGAGCGATGGCGAAAGTTCGTGTCCGGCTGGATCGCGGGGGCATAATCCGGCTGGAGTACCCCGGCGTGCTGGCGGAAGGGGTGTTCCCGGCTCGGTTTCCGGCGCGGGAAGTTAAGTGGATCGAGAAGGGGCCAGCAGAATACGGGCCTTATCCCGTCGTCGCCGAGATCGCCAACTACTCAGGCTTTCGGCTCGCGACGGCGGAGGAGCGCAAGTCGGTCGAGCCGAGCCGGTACGAGCGGTACTTATCCGGTCGGCTGCCTCCACCGCCCCCGGAGACGCTGGCGCGCCGTGCCGGGCGCGTGCTGAACGCCGCGGGCTCGAGTGCGGCGACCTATCCCGGGCCTTGGCTGCTCGGACTTACCGCCGTGCTCGCGATCGGCTATGCGTTCAAGCGGCTGGTGTTTCGCAGGTGATTGCTACCCTCGGCCATGCCGTCACCCGTCTGCGCCCGCTGCGGATATGACCTGTCCGGCGCGGTCAGCGTCTGGGCGGACGATCCGCAGTCGACCAGTTGCCCGGTGCGTGGCACTTGCAGCGAGTGCGGGCATGACTTTGCGTGGACGGACGTGCTGCACCCTGAGCGGCGCGTGCTCGCCGGGTTCATCGAGCATGACCCGGCGCCGCGCGAGCGCGGCGGCGGAGCGGGGAGCGGCGGGCGGTCCGGGCTCGCCGGGCGGGTGTACTGGTGGCGGCGGCTGACGACCACCGCGTGGCGCACGCTGTGGTGGGCGCTGACGATGACGCTGTGGCGCCGGCTGAGCGTTGATCACGCGATCCGCCCGCGACGCTGGATCGTGTGGCTGATGCTGACCCTTGGGGCGGCTCACCTGGTCGCGGCGGGGCTCGGCTTTGCGCGATGGGCGGTGGTGCTCAACGCACGGGCGGCGGGCGGGCGGTTCGGGCCCGGCGGGCCGCCCGCGGTGTCGCTCAATGACTGGATCGGGTACGCCGTCAGTGCGCTGGGGTATCCGGTGGTGGTTGTGCCGCGGACGGCGTTCGGGCCCGGGGCGGCGGGGCTGGTGACGCCCATGCTGCGCGATTGGCCCGCGGCGGTCTGGCTCACGATCGGCACGCAGGCGATGTTCACGCTGCTCGTGCTGATCCTGCCTTCAGCGCGGCGGGCGGTGGGCGTGCACAGCGGGCACGTGTGGCGGGCCGCGGTGTACGGGCTGGCGTGGATCCCGGCCCTCGCGGTGTTCCGCGCGGTGCGGAACGTGGTCCTGATGGTGCAGGTGTCGTTCCAGTGGCGTGGCGGGGGGGCGATGGGGCGGTGGGGCGGGAACACGGCCCAGCCGGTGCGTCTGAGCGACTTTCCGGAGCCGCTGCTGGTGATGGGGCTGGTGGGGTGGAGTCTGGTGTGGTGGCTGGTGGTGCTGCGGCGCGGGTGGGGCGTTCGGCGGGCGTGGATGGTGTGGATGGTGCTGGCGGTGCCCGCGGTGCTGTCGGGCGTGGCGACGGCGTGGTGGGCGTATTTGTTGATGGGGTGAAGGCCGGGCCCGCGATGAAGTTTGAACTTTGTGCATCCTTTGAAGGATGATGCACTACGCAAGAGCATGGGCGAGCGGCGCAGCGACGCGACCTGTCCGCGGTGCGGGTATGACCAGCGTGGCACGATCAGCACCTGGCGGGAGTCCTGCCCGGTTCGTGGGACGTGCAGCGAGTGCGGGCTGGAGTTCGACTGGGTCGACGTGGTGCGGCCGGAGCGGGTCTCGCCGCGGTGGTCGTTCGAGCATGCGCCGGCGGAGCGACTGGCACGGACGTTTGTCCGAACATGGGCGCTGGCCCTTCGCCCGGCGTTCTGGCGGTGGATGCCGCTGGCGGCGCCCATCCGGCTCGGGCGGGTGCTGGTGCTTGCGGCGCTGCTTCTGGGGGCTCTTCACGGTCTCGCGGTGGCGGCGGCCGTCCAGTTGAACTGGGATCAGTTGTGGGTCGGGCGGTTCGCGCCGGCGGGCCCGGCGCCTTTCGTGAACTGGACGCTGGTCGAGATCTGCGTGGTCCAGCCGTATGTGTACGTTGATGGATCACCATTGATCAATAGTGTTCCGGCGACCACGTTACTGCTGATCATGTGGGGCGCGCTTATTCCACTCCCGTACTTGGCGTTGGTCGAGACGATGTCGAAGGCCAAGGTCAAGGCGGTGCACCTGGTGCGCGGGGCAGTCTGCTTTCTGCCGTGGCTGGTGATGGTGATGGTGCTCGGTGTGGTCTGGACTGTGTGGGGCCAGAACATGGTTCATTACCAATGGTGGTGGGTCGGCTTGCCGTTGTCGCTGGCGGGGTTTGCGGTGCTCGCGTGGAGGTGGTGGCTGGCGTTTACCCGAACCTACCTGCGGCTGGACCATGCTCACCGGGTGACCGGAACGATGGTGTTGATCGGTTTCCTGGGCGCGATGTGCGTGGCGCTTCGGGTCAGTCCGGAACTGATGCCGCGATTCGGTCAACTGCTGCCCTAGTCCAACCGGATACGCCGCGAGCCCCTATCCTTTGTGCCCATGGATATCGACGACACAACGGCCAACGTGCTGGATCTGATCCGCGCTCAGGACCCGGCGATCGCGGACCTGATCGCGCTCGAGGGCGATCGGCAGGAGCACACGCTGGAGCTGATTGCCAGCGAGAACCACGTCTCGCCCGCCGTCATGCACGCGATGGGCACGTGCCTGACGAACAAGTACGCCGAGGGGTACCCGGGGGCGCGGTACTACGGCGGGTGCGAGTTCCACGACCAGGTGGAGTCGACCGCGATCGAGCGGGCGTGCAAGCTGTTCGGCTGCAAGTACGCCAACGTGCAGCCGCACTCGGGCGCTCAGGCCAACACCGCCGTGTTCATGGCGCTGATGAAGCCGGGGGACACGTTCGCGTCGCTCGTGCTGAAAGACGGCGGGCACCTGTCGCACGGGATGTCGCTGAACTTCTCCGGCACGTACCACAAGCCGGTGCACTACCCGCTGCACTACGCCAAGGACCACCCGCAGTTCGAGCAGATCGACTACGACGCGGCGATGAAGGTGTGCCTGGAGCACAAGCCCAAGGTGGTGATGTGCGGGTACTCCGCGTACCCGCGCGTGATCGACTTCAAGCGGTTCCGCGAGATCGCCGACGCGTGCGGGGCGCTGCTGGTGGCGGACGTGGCCCACATCGCCGGGCTGATCGCCGGGGGCGTGCACCCCTCGCCCTTCCCGCACGCGCACGTGGTGACGACGACGACGCACAAGACGCTGCGCGGGCCGCGTGGCGGGCTGATCCTGACCAGCGACGACGAGCTCATCAAGAAGATCAACCGGGCCGTCTTCCCCGGGACGCAGGGCGGGCCGCTGATGCACGTGATCGCCGCGAAGGCGATCGCCTTCGGCGAGGCGCTGCGGCCGGAGTTCAAGACCTACGCCCGCAACGTGGTCGACAACGCCAAGGCCCTTGCGACGAGCCTGACGCAGCACGGCTATCGCATCACCAGCGGCGGGACGGACAACCACCTCATGCTCGTCGACCTGCGGGCCAAGAGCGCCGACCTGACGGGCGCCGACGCCGAGGTCTGGCTGGGCAAGGCGGGGATCGTGTGCAACAAGAACGGCGTGCCGGACGACCCGCGTCCGCCGAAGGTGACCAGCGGGATCCGCCTGGGCACGCCCGCGGTGACGACGCGCGGGCTGGGGCGGAGCGAGATGGCGCTGCTGGCCGGGTGGATCGACCGGGCCCTGACGTCGCGCGGCGACGAGGCGGCCCTCGCGGGCGTCAAGCGGGAGGTGCGGTCGCTGTGCGAGCGGTTCCCGCTGCACGGCGTCGGCACACACGCATGAACGCCGTGATCGAACCGGCGACCCGATTCCCGTGGGTGATCGACGCGCGGACGCGCGAGCGTCTGGGCGCGCTCGCCGCCGGCGAGCCGCGGAGTGACGGGGCGGAACCGGGCGCGGCGTCGATCGACGTGCTGCTTACGGCGCTCGAGGGCGTGCCGCTGCGCGTGCCAATGACGCAGGACGGCGCGGTGCACCTGGAAGACCGGCTGACGCGGGTGCCGTGCGCCGCGCCGGCGCCGCTGGCGCCGCAGCCGCTGATTCTCGACATCGGCGCGGGCTGGGGGTTGTCGTCGCGGCAACTGCTGGCGCGGCACGCGGGGGCGACGGTCGTCAGCGTCGAGCCCGGCGCGGGCACGGGGGTTATGTGCCGCGAGAACCTGGATCTCTGGAACGAGTCGCGCCGGCTCGCGGGCGATCGGCCCGGGCATGGCGAGAGCGCGGTGATCCGAGCGGCGGCGTGGATTGAGAACGGGCGCGTGCGCATCGGCGGGCCGAGCGACAGCCGCGTCCGCGTGTTCGAGACCGGCACCGCCGAGCGCCCGTCGACGCCGCTGCGCGAGACGGTGACGTCGATGACCATCAGCGCGATTGTGCGGCGTGTGCTGGACGAACGCCGCCCGCAGCGCGGCGTGATCGACTACCTGCACATCGACGCCATCGGGATCGCCGGGCCCGTGTTCGAGGCGGACCTGTCGTGGCTGGAGCGGGTCGATGTGCTGCGGGTGCATGTCGATGCGCCGGGCGACCCGGAGCGCGTCCGCCGGCAGATCGAGGCCTTCGGCGTGGTGGCGCGGGCGTGCCCCGTGCATGCGGGGAGCGTGGTGGCGTGGAGCCGCCGCGTCGCGGGGCGGAGCAAGATGCACGGCCCGCGGGCGGAGACGCAGCTGCGGGCGGCGATGCCGCCGATCTGAGCTAGGGCGAACGGCCCCTTCGCTCGCGCCGCTTCAAACCCGCGACACCGATCGTTGTGATCGCGAGCGCGGCGACGGTGACGCCAGCGAGGAACACGCGGGCTTCCGCGATTGTGAGCGGGTACTGCCGATGGACTTGCCCGGACCGCGGGTCGGGGAGATTGGACCAGTGCGGGCCCCCGAGCGTCAGGTGGGCGAACAGACTGGCGGAAAATGCGGCTGTGCCGTAGAGCACGCACGTGCTCCAGACCGAGCGAGAGCGCACGGCGGGCGCGAGCAGGGCGATGACGACGAGCCAGACCGCGACCCATGCATGGTCTCCGCCGGCGGGGCGGTTGGGGAACTCGGATGCGGGATGAACGGCCTTCAGCAATATCGCGGCTGCGCCGGCGAGCGCGCCGATGGTCGCGGCGACTTTCCATTCCCGTACACCCGCGCCCGTCACGCCCCAAGCAATCGCGAAGAGCACCGCGTTCAGAAGAAAATACTCAAGCGTGTTTCTGGCATGATTCGGCATGATGGCGGCGGCCGCGATCAGTCCGACGATCATCCAGATCCCGATGGGCACCGCCTGCGCGAGCGTGCCGGTGCTGTGCGATTGTTTCGCGATGTCGCGCAGCTCCGCGATGCTAAACAGGCGTCCGCATTCCGGGCACGGGCCGTCCGGCAGTGTGCGGAGTTCATGCCGGCACCCGGGGCAACGAGGTGTGAGGGGTTGCGACGGGCGTGCAAACATGATCGTGGCTGCCCCAAGCGGTACCGAAGTCGGGGCCGTGGGTTGCCCCGAGCGCGCGGAATGCCCGCCGCGCACGCGTAACATGGGGCAGACCAAGGAGCCCACCATGCCCGCTCAACCGACCAACGGCTCGCGCCTCTACGACGACGACGCCGACATGCTCATGCGCACCGACGGCTTTCCGGATCGTGTCAGTCTGCTGCCCGCGGGGCCCATCGGGGCCGGCGTCGGGCCCGGGGCCGTTGAGCGGATCCGCGTCATGTGGGGGCAGGACATGCTCCGCGACATGCTTGACGGGCGGTACCGCTCGGTCATCTGCGGCGTCAACGACACCGACAACTCGCACGGCATCGTCGCCCAACTGGTCGACCTCATCCCGGCCAGCCAGTGGACGGCCCGCGGCGTGACGAGCTTCGCCAAGATGTTCCAGGACTCGGTCTCCATCCACGCCGCCCGCGATCGCGAGCCGTACGTGCTCAAGTACGACCTCGACAGCCTGCTGATCCTGGCCATCCTCCGGCCGAACGGGCGCGATCACTTCACACTCGAGGATCTCTCGCGCGGCTTCGCGACGATCGTGAAGATGCTGCGCGGGCGCAAGGAGCGCCAGCCGGTCGCCAGCGTGAGCTTCCTCAACGCGCGGGCCAACAAGCTGCACGGGCCCGACGGCAAGGAGCCGAGCTTCGAGGCCGTGCTCCGCACGATGTACAACGCCGGGTTCCGCGGCGACGTCTACCCAGCGCCCAACCACTGGCGCTTCGGGCACGTGGGCGTCTTCCCGAGCTACCCGTTCCCCGAGGGCATCGAGCAGATGCGCAAGGGCAGCAGCTAAACGTCGGCGCACGCGGCGGACGAACGCGGCTCGGGGCGGGGGCTTGGCGGCAGGACGGCGATGCCCGAGACCGTCACCATCACCCTCGACCGCGACGCGGCCCCGGTCTTTCCGGCCCGGTGCATCTGCTGCGGCGCCGAGCGGCCGGGCTCGACGCTGCACATCGGCGATCGGCGCGGGCTGTGGCGTCGGGCGGCGCGGCACGGGTATGGGCCCGTGGAAGCGCCGGCGTGCTGGGATTGCCGCGTGAAGGCGCTCGGGCAGCGCCGCACGCGCCGCGTGCTGTGGGTGCTCGGGTGTGTCGCGGTCGGGGTGGTGTTCTTCTTCGTCATTCCGGATACGTGGTCGCGGGCGTACCGCAAGATGGCCGGGCTGGGCGCGGCGGTCGTGCTGCTCGGGCCGCTGGCGGCGGTGGAGATCCGCCGTCCGCGAGCGCTGGTGATGGAAATCAGGGGGCGGAAAGTTGAGTACGAGTTCGCCGACGCGCGGTACGCGGGTGATTTCCGCGGGCTGAATCAGCGTCGCGATTGACCGCGTCGCCGCCTGATGGTCCGGGCCAAAAACAAACACGCCGCGGGGTAGTCCGCGGCGTGCGTGATGGTGAGGTTTCTTGGCTCGGGCCTCAGCAGCCCGTGAACCAGGCGGCCAGGTAGTCGAAGATGTCCTGGACGGTGATGGCCCCGCCGTTGAAGTTGGCGCGGGTGTCGCCGGAGAACCAGGCGGAGAGGAAGTCGAAGATGTCCTGGACGCTGACGCCGGAGGTCTGCGTGAAGTCGGCCTTGCAGCACGGGGTGACGTTGTTGCCGGGGGCGTTGCAGGCGGACCCGGCGGCGATGAAGCGGCCGGCGGCGGCGGTGCACGCCGCGGGCGTGATCACGGCGCACGTCGCGCCCGTGCAGCACGCCCCGCTCGGGATCGGGCACGTGCTCGGGCCGCACGTCACGTTGTTGCCCTGGTAGGTCCCGTTGAACGTCGACGAGATGCACTCGGCCTGGTTGGTGATGCTGCAGTTGCCCGCGGCGCAGCAGGCGCCGGTCGCGGCGGGGGCCGAGCAGACCGCCTCGTTGTTCGGGCGGAGCACCAGCGACACGGCCCGCAGTTCGCCGGTGTCGAAGGCGCGCCGGTCGGAGATGTTGAGGATCCACGTCCCGTTGGCGTTCTGGCCGCGGAACGCGCTGAGCGCCTGGGCCGGGCGGAAGGCCGGGCGCGTCGGCGTCGGGGGGTAGGGGGCCTGGTCGGGCGTGATCGTCTGGATGGTCGGCCCGGCGACTTCATCGTCGAGCAGCGTGGAGCAGAAGTTGTTGCCCGAGCTGGGCGTCGAAAGGCCGGGACGGTTCATGAGCGTCACGGTGGTGCCCTGCGGGCTGGTGAGCGTCATGACCAGGTCGCCGACGAAGGAGTGGGCCAGGGCCGCGAGCGGGTCGTTCAGGCCCGCGGTGCACGTGGTCGAGCCGAAGCGGACGTTGAGATCGGCGATGGTGCCGAAGTTGGCGACGTTGATGGGGATGTTGACGCCGTTGATGGAGTTGTCGGGGATCGCGACGGGCGAGCCGACGTAGGAATAGACCTGATCGATGCCCGCGCCGACGGCGACGCCGGAGGGGATGGTGAAGTCGATGTTGCCCGTGGTCCCGCCGGCGTAGCTGACGACCAGGCGCAGGTTGATGGGCGTGGTGCACGGGTGGTTCGGGGAGATGTTGATGGAGAACGGCGTCGAGTTCAGCTCGTTCACGCCGTAGCCCAGGTCGGGCCAGATGCCGAAGTTGCCCGGGACGGTCACCGTCGGCGTGAGCGAGGTGAGCGTGCCGGTGACGCTGACGGCGGGCGTAGCCCCGACGTTGATCAGCGGGACGGAGACGAGCACGCCGGTCTCGCCCGGGTCGGCGGCGCCCGTGCTGTTGCCGTTGCCCGAGCGGTCGTTGAGGACGGGGTTGCCCAGGCGCGAGATCGAGATGCCGGGGATGGGCGGGTTGACGGTGAAGTTGGCCGACGACATCGCGAAGAAGACGTTGTCGATGGCTTCGATCTTGATGCGTCCGCGGATGGTCGTCAGGCTGGGGAGCGTGACCATCGCCGAGCCGGTGTTGGGCGTCGAGTTGAGCAGGTTGACGGGGAACGTGACTCCGCCGTCGGTCGAAAGGAGGATGCGGACGTTCTGCGTGTTGACGGGCGGGATGTTGGTGTTGGCCGGGTCCCAGGTGATGGTGGTGAGCCCGCGGACGGTGGTGCCGGCGGCGGGCGTAAGGACGCGCACGGGCCCGGCGAACTCGATGACATTGAGGTTGAGGTCGTCGGTGGCAATCCCGCCGGCGCCGGGGTTGTTGTCACGGACGGTGACGCGCCACTTCATCGTGCGGGCCAGCTGCGGGAGCAGTTCGGCCGGGTTCTGGAACGTCGGGTCCGTCAGCGCCTCGATGCGCGGGACGGTGCGGGAGGGGCTGGGCGTGGGCTCGAAGATGCGGACCAGCGGCGACTCGCCGTTGTCATCGGAGGGCGTGAAGGGGATGAAGATCGCCGGTCCGGTGTCGCGCGTTTCCCAGGAGTAAGTGATGCCGAGCTGGTTGTCGGGGTCGTTGCCGACCGCCGTCAGCGTGAAGGGCGTCTTGGAGGGGATGATGCGGTCGGGCCCGGCGTTGACGGTGGGCGGGGTGTTGGCGACGGCGACCGTCTGCGCACACGCGGCCCCGGGGCCGGTGGACAGGTAGGCGTACATCTGATCGAAGTTCAGGTTGTTGAACATCGGGAACGCGTTGCCCTGCAGGTTCTGCGAGGAGCAGATGCCGGCGTAGGACATGATCGTCGCGCCCGAGGCGGGCTCGATGGCGAAGGAGGGGTCGTCGCGCGGGCCCGAGTTGAAGCCCTGCACGCAGTTGTTGAAGTTGTGCCGCCCGCCGAAGCAGTGCCCGAGTTCGTGCGCGACGATGTTGGTCGTGAACGGTGAGACGGCCATCTGCTGCATGTCGGTGGCGGAGTAGCCCTGGCCCTTGAGCCCGACGATGCAGATGGTCCCGATGGCGCCGGCGAGCCCGTTGGCCTGCTCGGTGAAGTGGACCACGTGCCCGACGTCGTAGTTGTTGGTACCGATCAGGTCGTCCAGGACGGTCTGGTTGACCGCGTTGGACGCGCTGGCGTCGTCGGCCAGGGTGTAGGGGTCGAACAGCCGGTCGGTCTGGATGATCAGGTCGTTGTTGGCGACCAGGATGAAGCGGGTGGCGACCTCGATCTCGTAGATCTGGTTCAGGTTGGCGACCATCGAAGTGATCACCATCATGGTGCCGTTGACGGTGCCCCCGCCGAACTCCTCCGCGTACTCGCCGGTGGTGGCCATCGCCAGGCGGTAGGTCGAGCGGACGTTGCCGCTGCGGCTGGACGCGTCGGTGCGGTCGCCGCGCCGGAAGGTGCCGGGGCCCATGGGGCGCGTGGCCGGGCCGTCCTGGATCTTCACCGGCGCGTCGGCCGTCAGGCACTGGAAGGTCAGTTCTTCCTTCGAGAAGTCGGTCGCCCAATACACCCAGTGGTGCACGGGGTCGAGCACGGTGGCGCGGGTGATGTACACGCTCTGCCCGGCGAAGCGCAGGGTGGCGTGGAAGCCCATGTCCGAGACGACGATGCGCCCGAAGCCCAGGCCCGGCTCGACGGTCTTGACCAGGTACGAGCGGATGTCGGGGAACTTGGCGCTCAGCCCCGGCTCCATGATCGGCGATTCGACCGCCGTGAACGGTGCGAACGCGCCGTCGGGCATCGGGAGTTCGAAGACCACGGGCTGATCGGCCCGCGGCGTGCCCTCGAGCGGGGCCGCGCGGAGCGCGTTGCGGAGCACGGCGTGATCGAGCGTGACGGCCCGCCCGATCGCCGGACGGTCCAGCGGCTTGGCGTCCATGACCGCCTGGGGCATCGCGTCAAGGAAGCGCCACAGGCCGTCCGCCGTCGCGTTGGGCTGGTTGGCGTTGATGCCGGCGCCGGGCAGGGCCGCCGCCCGGGCGTCGGCGGCGTGAACAGAGGGGATCAGCAGCCCGGCGGCGGCCAGCGGGGCCAGCGCACAGACAAGCCGGGTCGCCACGCCGCGTGAGCGGCGGAGGGCGGGGGTACAAACGCGCGACGGCGTGGTCATATTCGATCTCGCTCCAAGGCGGGACACTGGAAGGGCACAGACAGGTCCGGCGCGGCCCGCACGCGGACCACCCGGACACCGCCGGCGAGCGACGGTACCGATTGAGCGCGGGCGAACGCCCGGCGTCAACCAGCACCCCCGATACGCCGCAGATGTTGCGCGGGATCCGGGAGGAACCCCGAACCTGCCCGAGCCGGTCAGGCCCGGGAAGGTTGGCACACGTCGGATCGGCGAGCAAGGCCCCCGGGTGGAACGCTCGGCAGAAAGTCGAGGGTCCCTCCGACCGGCAACGGCCGGTAACGGTCCGGCAACCGGTCAACGCCAACCCGCCGGGCCGTCAGACGGGAGTCGTCAACGGAATCCCGCCGCGCGGGGGCGGGGGCGGGGGCGGGAGTGGGAGTGGGGGGGTTAGGCGGGGGGCAGGTGGGGCGGGAGACCCGGGCGGGAGCGCCCGCCCGGGTTCAGAACAGCCGTCACGCCGTCGGGCGGTGTGACACCCGGGGTCGGGCGTTCACCGGTCCCGGCTGACTTTCTTGATCTCGACCGAGCCGATCCAGGCCTTCTCGTTGGACTCGAGGTCCGTCAGGTCGAAGTTGACCTGGAAGTACTTGACGATGGTCTTGTTGTACGGGTCCTGCGACTGCACGTCGTTGATGTCGCCGACGAGGATCAGGTCGGCCCCGAGTTCGTTCTTCAGGGCCTTGCGGGTCGCGGGGCTGTTCCACTCCTGGCCCTGGATGCGCTCGTCGCGGATCTCGCCGCGGTCATCGCGGGCGGCGACGACGCGCACGCGTCCGGAGTTGAGCATCTCGCGCTCGAAGTTGCGCGTGAAGAGCTTGGTGTTGATGTAGTCCTGGGTGTTGTTCTTGATGTTGCCGACGAGGATGACGGGGCGACGGCCGTTTTCCTGGGACCAGCGGTCCAGCCAGCCGCGGAACAGCGCGTCGTCGACCATGCCCTGCCAGACCTGGCGGGCGTCGGAGTCGTTGAAGCGGTAATCAACGTCGATGACGCGGTCGGCCGGGACGCGGGTGACTTCCCGGCGCGTCGGCCCGCACGCCGACAGGGCGAGCGTTGAGGCGGACAGTGCGATCAGGACGGCGGCAGGGTTCAGGCGCATCTGGTGCTCCGTGCGTGGGTCGGTGGGGCCCGTCGGGCCTGGCGGCTATCGCCAGTAATGCTCCGCGAGCGTGGACAGGGCGGCGGGGCCGCTTGAGACGGTGATATCCCGCCACGGCGAGGCGTACAGCACCCCGCCCGTGGAGGACAGAAACTCGATCCGCACGCGGTGTGTGCCGGGCGGTATGAGCGCAACGACGGCGTCGGCCCGCGCGGGCAGAAACTGCCACGACCGCAGGTCGGCCTCTTCCGTCAGGATCATCGCGGCCAGCCCGCCCAGGATCGTCCCGATCTGGATCGCGGTCCTGGTGTCGCCGCGAGACCCGGACTGGGCCGCCTTGGACCCGGCGTAGATCGCGACCGACTTGGCCGTCGCGCGGATGAGCGTGCGGGCGTAAATCAGCGGGAGTTCGCGCCGGAAGTTCTCCGTGGCGACGGCCCGGAGGTCCTCGACCTTCTGCATCGGGTACGCCCCGCCGGCCTCCGTCACCAATCGCGCCGAGCCGACCTCGCTCACCCCGCCGACGAGTTCGGGGAGCTGGAAGTACAGCGGGTACTCGGCAATCGGGATCGGCCCGACGGTGACGGCCCGCTTGGTGGGCCCGCGCCCGGAGATGGCGACGGCGAGCACGTTCACGCTCGCCGGGTCCGCCGTGCCGACTTCCGCGAACGCGCGCGGATCCACGCCCGTTTGCAAGCCCTGCTGCAGCTCGATCGAACTGACCAGCCGGCGCCCCGCGACGGCCTGCAGATCGCGATCGCCGGACTTCATGAACGTGACCGCCGTCAGCAGCGTCGCGAGCGTGCTCTCGACGAACTCCCCCCGCGAGTTGACCATCGCCGGCGCCCCCGGCGCGGACGATGCGGCCCCCGTCGCGCGGGCGTCGCGCTTGGCGACGGTGTCGGCGAGGCGGACGTAACGATCGCGCAGTTGATCGGCCTTCGCCGCGGCCCGGCGGGCCTCGACGGTGGCCCCGCCCTGGATCTCGCCGCGTTCGAGCTGGGCCAGCAGTTTGAACGTGTTGACGTACACGTCCTCGTACGCGAAGCCGAGGTAGGGCGCGGCGGTGTCGTTGATCAGCCAGCGGGCCAGGTTGTCGCCGGCGGAGCCCTCGCGGTCGGTGAGGGTCATGTACGACTCGGCCCGCTCGAACAGGTCGATCGCGCGCGGGTACTCATCCAGCGCGAGCGCCAGCGACCCGCGGTCCAGCCAGTACAGCAGCACGTTCTTGTCGCCGTAGAGGTTCTTGACCGACGGCGTGTCCATCGCCTCCGCGGCGGCCTGGTACCGCCCCTGCGCGAACGACCCCTGCAGGTCCTCCTGATGGCGATAGAACGCCGAGTTGCACCCGCCCAGCAGCATCGGCATCGCCAGCAGGCACGCCGACGCGCGGCCAAGCCCGCGGGGCGCACGCCGGGCGGCGGAGCGGGGCGGCGTGGAGGGTGTTTCGGCGCGGCGCATCTTCAGCACGGGGTGACCTGCGCCGAGTCTATGAGGGTGCCGGGACGCCCGAGTGTCGCAGAGCCGGGACCGACCGTCCGGTCGCGCCGGTGTGCGTGGGGCGGCTGCCTGGTGTACCGTGACGATCATGGGAAAGCCAGACAAAGGCCACAGCAAGAAGCACGCCGCCCGCGGCTCCGGTGCGGGGAAAGGTCGGGACGCCGCCCCACGCGGGGGGAGCGGCGGCTCGCCCCTGACTTTCGCGTCATTTCAGCGCCTCATCCGCGATCGGTATTACGAAACCGACGCCGCCCGGGGCGCCGCGGCGACCTTCGTCCTGCTGATGGAAGAGGTCGGGGAGCTGGCCACGGCGTTGCACGACAACCGCCCGCCGCGCAGCAAGACCAACCCGATGGGCAAAAAGCGACCCATCAAACCGGAGGAGCGGGCCAACCTCGAAGAGGAGTTTGCGGACGTGCTGGCGTGGCTGGCGACGCTCGCCAACATCCACGAGGTCGACCTCGAGCGGGCCTTGGAGAAGTACACCAAGGAAGGGAAGGTGGAGGGGGTGAAGGAGTGAGGCTGACCGTTCAGCTCAACCCCGCCGCCTCATCAAGCCCGAGCATCAGGTTCGCGTTCTGAACCGCCTGCCCGCTGGCGCCCTTGGTCAGGTTGTCCTCGACGCCGATGACGACCACGCGCCCCGCGACGACGCGGGCACTGAGGTGAACCATGTTGGTCCGCTGCACATCGCGCAATGTGGGCGAGTCCGCTCCTTCGCGCACGACGACGAACCGCTCCCGCTGATATGCCTCGCGCAGGCAGCGCGACACGCCCGCGGTGTCGACGCCCGGCCCGCTCGGCTCGGCCGAGATCGTCTCCAGGATCCCGCGTTCCACCGGGAGCAGGTGCGGGATGAACAGCGGCTCGCGCGGCATGGGCTGCCCGCTCAGGCCCCAGCGCGACAGGCTCTGCGCGATCTCCGGCTGGTGCCGGTGCACGCCCACGCCGTACGCCGAGAAGTTCTCGTTCGCCTCGGGGAAGTGCAGGTTCTGCTTGGGCGTCCGCCCGGCGCCGCTGACACCGCTGGCGGCGTTGATGAGGATCGACTCGGGCCGGATGAGCCCGGCCTTGAGCAGCGGCACCAGCGCGAGGGCCGCGACCGTCGGATAGCACCCGGGGTTCGCCACCAACCGCGCCGTCCGCACCTGTTCGCGGGCCAGTTCCGTCAAGCCGTACACCGCGTGCTCAAGGCCCGCGGGGTCGGTGTGGTGGTGCGCATACGCGCGGTGATACACCTCGGCGTCCTTCAGCCGATACGCCGCCGACAGGTCCACGACCTTCACGCCGCGCGACAGCAGCGGGGGCGTGTGCTCCATCGCGGCCTCATGCGGCAGGCACAGGAAGGCCAGCCGACACCGGGCCGCGATGGCGTCGTGATCGATCGGCCCGCACTCCGGACTGACGCCCGGGCCCAGGCGACCCAGCAAGCGGGGGAACTCGGCGTCGATGCTCGGCGCCGGCGTGCGGGCCGAGGCGAGATACGCCGCCCGCATCGACGGGTGCCGGGCCAGGATCTCAAGCAGTTCCAGCCCGGTGTATCCGGTCGGACCAAGCACGGCGACGGGGATGCGCGAATCGGATGAAGTCATGCCCGAGATGGTAGTGAGCGGGGTTCATGGTGCGCTCAGCGCCGGGTTGCAAGCGCTGGAAAGTCCGTCCCATCGGCGTCCCCCAAGCCGATACAGGACCCGCGGTGCGGGGAAGCCGCGGGTGTACGGCATACACTTGGTCCCCCCGGGCGGTGGGCGGCGACCGGGGTTAAAGCAGCATTTCGGAGCGGTGCAGCGATGGCAGACCAGCAGGCGACCGGTGACAACGCGTTGAAGTGGTTCATTCCCGGCCTGGTGATCGGCCTGATTGTCGGCATGGCGATCGGGGTGATCGTCCCGCCGTTCCTTGATAAGGCGGCCGTCATACCGCCGGCCCCGGGCGGCACGAGCGGCCCGTCCGCGCGATCGACCGCGCAGCCGCCCGACCGCCAGGTTCGCCCGGACCAGGCGATCGAAAAGCTCCCCACCCCGGCGCCGACGGGCGAGGCCCCCGTGCAGCCCGCCCCGGATCGCCAGGAGCGGCCGACGGATCCGGCTCAGCCGGCACCGGCCCCCGCGCCCACGACCCCGCCCGCCCCGCAATAACGCCGCGCGTCGTCTATCGTCGCGCATGTCCGACGCACACGCGCAGTCCGCCCGGGAGCTCTTGCAGCACGCCCGCACCCTGCAGGCGATGGGTGTTGACTGGCTCCCGGTCGCGTTGCGCGAGCCCGCGGCGGGCGTCTCGATCGTTTCGTCCGCCAGCCCGGTGACGCCCGCGAGCACGGTCACCCCGGTCGCACCCGCCGCGTATGTCGACGCCGCCCCGCCCGTGGCAGCGGCGTCTGTCCGCGCGGCCGATCGCCCGGCGCTCCGTCCGACACCCCGCCCGTCGGTGAGCCCCGCCGGCCCGCCCCCCGCCGCCGCGGTCGTCGAAGCCAAGCCGGCCGACGGCGGCGAGTCCGACGCGGCCACGGGCGGCGTGGCCCCGCTCATCCGCCACCCGCTCCTCGACACCGACCCCGCCCGCATCGAGGCCCAGCGCCGGCTCGACGAACTTCGCGAGCGCTACGAGCGCGACGCCCCGCACCAGCACTTTGTCACCGATCACCACTCGATCGTCTGGGGCGAGGGTGACCCCAAGGCCCGCCTGATGTTCGTTGGCGAGGCCCCGGGCGCCGAGGAAGACAAGGTCGGCCGCCCGTTCGTCGGCAGGGCCGGGCAACTGCTCGACAAAATGATCGTCGCCCTCGGGCTCAAGCGGCACGAGGTTTACATCGCCAACGTCCTCAAGACGCGCCCGCCCAACAACGCGACGCCCACGTTCGAAGAAGCCGCGGCGTGCGCGCCGTACCTGTTCGAACAGATCGCCATCATCGACCCGACGTGCATCGTCGCCCTCGGCCTGCCCGCGTCGCGGACGCTGCTCAACACCAGCGCGTCGATGGCCTCGCTCCGCGGCAACTGGTGGACGTACCAGCCGCCGGAGGAACTCGTCGCCAAGGGCGCACGCGCGATCGAGGTCATGCCCACGTACCACCCGGCGTTTCTGCTCCGCAGTTACACGAAGGAAAACCGGGCCAAGGTGTGGGCGGACTTGCAGAAGGCTGGGGAGCGGGTGGGGAGTTCTGCCAAATAGCGTGCGGCCCTTTCGGTGTGCGACGCGGGAGGGAAGCGTGCGACCGACCCGTTTCATTCTCGAAGTACAGCTTCTGCAGACGGGTCGAGCGGTCTTTCTGGCTGAATCCCTTTGGGGTCCCGCGTTCATACAACTGAGGCACTGGATGGCTCGCGGGGGCCATCCTCCCGGAGGCTCGCATGGCTCGGTGCGCGACTTGGTTCATCGCGGTGTTCGCGATCGGCGTGTTGCCGTCCGGGTTTGTGGCGGGTTGTGCGGCGGATCCCGAGGCGAGCGGCGGGCTGGCCGCGTCGCACGCGCCGGACGTTGTCGCCGCTGAACTAGGACAGATGCTCGATGAGCGTGCTCGCAGCGAGGCGTTCAGCGGGGTTGTGCTCGTGGCTCGCGGCGAGAGAGCGCTCTTCTGGCGGTGTGCCGGCATGGCGAACGTCGAGTGGGACCTCCCGGTTCGTCGCGAGAGCACCTTCGAGATTGGATCGCTAACCAAGCAGTTCACCGGCGCTCTGGCCGTGGCGCTCGCCGAGAAGGGCATGCTCGCGCTGTCCGACCGTCTGGACCGAATCGTGCCGGAGCTGCTCGGCACACCCGTCGGGAGCGTCACGCTCGAACAGCTGCTCTCCCACACCGGCGGCGTTCCCTCGAACGCGGAGATATGGACACTCGCGAACGATCGGACCCAGGCCTACAAGGCGGAAATCCTCCTCGAGAAAGTCCGTGCGTGGTCGTTGGAGTTCCCGCCCGGCGAGAGGTTCGCGTACAGCAATGTTGGCTTTGTGCTTGCGCGGGTTGCGATCGAGCGGGCAGGGGGTGATCGGTACGAGGCCCTGTTGCACAAGCACGTTCTTGGTCCGCTCGGGATGGCGCACACCGGTCTGGCCGCGGAGACCGCAACGCAGCGGTACCGGGCGAGCGGGTACGTGCGCGGGTTCGACGGCGTACTCAGGCCTGCTGTGCGGGTGAACCTCGAGTGGTTGCCGGGCGCGGCGGGGCTGTATTCCACCGCGGACGACCTTGTGCGGTGGACACGGGCGTGGCACGGGACCGCCGTCATGAGCGCTGACGGGATCAAGCAGTTCCTCCGCCCGCGACGCCAGAACTACGCGCTTGGTATCGGTGTGAAGACCCGCACGATTGACGGGCGCGATCTAACGGTTGTCCAGCACACGGGCAGACTCGGCGGGTTTGAAACGCATCTCCGCAATGTCGTTGAAGACGATCTGACCATCGTTGTTCTTAACAACACGGACACCGAAGCGGACGCGTCCGGCCTGGCGGAAGCAGTGATGCAGTCGTGGTACCGTCAGCCGGTGACTCCGGCCCGGACGCCGATCGGGCTGGCGCTTGCACGCGCCCACCGAGTTGGTGGAACTCGGGCGATGGAGCAGCTGTTCTCACAAGTACGTTCGTCGCGTGCGTTAGACAACGACGATCAAGAACAGATCAATAGCCTGGGTTACTACTTTCTGAACTCGGATGACGTTGCCGCGGCCGTCGCGACTCTGAGCCTGAATGTTCAAGCGTTTCCCGAGTCCGGCAACGCCCACGACAGCCTTGGCGAGGCGTTCCTCCGCGCGGGCGAACGCGACCGGGCGATCGCCAGCTACGAGCGGGCGTTCGAGCTTGACCCGAAGAACCTGCAAGCCCGCGAGATCGTTGAGCGACTAAAGGCGGAGCGACGATGAGTGCGCGCCGGGGTTACTTCTTCTCAGCCAGCGCCTCGGCGTAGATGCGCCCCATGACGTCGTCGTTGTCGCGGATCCAGCGCTGCACGAAGCGGCCGTTGACGTAGATCGCGGGGATCTGCGTCACGCCCGCCGCCCGGGCCGCGGCGATGTCCATGTCGATGGCCCGCTTGACCGGCTCGGAATCCATCGCGGCTTCGAGCTTACCGGCGTCGATGCCAAGGGTCGTCGCGCCGCGCTTGATCTCGTCGACGGTGATCGTCGTCTTGTCCTTGAGGTTGAACAGCCAGTCGTGCATTTTCCAGTACGCCTCCGCCCCGCCGACGGCCCCGGCGGCCTCCGCCGCTCGGGCCGCGATGCACCCGGACGGGAAGAACGTACGCGGCAGGCTCGGGTTGCAGGACTGGTCGCCCGGGAAATGCCGCCAGGAGATCTGCACGTTCTTGGCCTTGTCGCTCGTCAGCCACGCCGCGAGGGCCTGGTTGGCGGTCGCGGTGTTGGGCTCGGTGTAATCGCCGAAGATCGTGATCTGCACGGGCGCGTTGGGCTCGCCGCGGGTGCGCTCGGCACGGGCCGGGGCGATCTGGCGGACCGCGGAGACCTTCCAGTCATCGATGTACTTGCGATCGGCCAGCACCGGCTTGTCGACGGCGGCGGTCAGCGCCGGCGGGGGCTGCTTCATCAGGTTGTCGACGGCGGAGATGAGCGCGCCGGGCACGGCCCAGCCGCGCAGCTCGATGCCGTTGATGAACACCATCGGCGTGAAGTACAGCCCCAACTTCTCACCGACGTCGATGTCCTGCTGCACCAGGCGCAGCGGCGCCTCGGACTGCATGATCGTCAGGAACGTGGCGTCCTCGAAGCCAAGCGACTTGACGCCGTCGCGGATCTCCTGGTTGGTGAACGAGCCGTTCTTCTCGAACAGCCACTTGTGCATCTTCCAGAACCCGTCGGCGCCCTGCAGCATGCCGGCGGTCTCGGCGGCCCGGGCGGCCCAGCACGAGTTGGGGTGCGGGCTGGTGCCCTTGACGTACTTGTTGCAGTTGGAGTCGAGCGGGAAGTGCATCGCGCCCAGCGAGATCTGGTCCTTGTACTTGTCGATGAGCTGGAACGCCTCGCCCTCGACGCGCTTGCAGTCCGGACACTGGTACGACGAGATGAGCACGATCCGCACCGGGGCGCTGTCGGGACCCTTGGTCCACCGGGCCTTGAAGCCCGCCGGCCACGCGTCGGCGACCGCCGGCTGGGCAGCAGCGGCCTGGTCAGCGGCGATCTTCGCCTGCAGTTCCGACATCGAGTCCGCCAGGGCCGCGTCCGCCGCCGCGTGCAGCCGCTCCGCCCGCTCGGCCTCCATCATGCCCAGGGCCACGCTCGTTCCCGCGAGGGCCGCGAAACCCGCGACCAGCGGGATCCACGCCCCGCGCTTGGACGCGGGAATGCGGGCAGACGGAGCGTTCGAGGCGGGAACACGCGAGCGGCTTGTCATGAGTCCGATCTCCACGCTGGCGAGCACCAGCAGATTCGCGATGTGCGAGGCGATGCAGTATTGGCAGAACTTCTTGTCGATGATGATGACGGCGAGATACGCCGCGCTGGTCAGCGTGCCGAGCACAATCAGCACCCGAGTCGGCCCGCTGATCCGTCTCCCGAGCAGCGCGACGACCACGAGCCCGCTGAGCAACGCGGCGAAGTACGCCGCACCGAGAAAACTCGTTGGCCAGAAGGCCTGCGCGGGCGCGATCTTCGGGATCGGGTTGCCCGCACGGACGGATTCGATCGCCACCCGCATCCCGCCCAGGCTGCCCAGGTAGTGGGCCTCAAGCGTGGCGCACGCGGACTTGGGCGCGGCGTCCGGGTCGAGCGTGGTGCCGGTGGTCGCGCCCGAAACCCCGCCGCAGCCCGGCAGGGCGCTCCCAGTCAGATGCTGCCACGCCAGCGCGCCGGCGGCGAGCAGCCCGACCGACGCGCACACGACCGCGATCGCCATGGCCCATGGCGGCAGCCGCCGATCGGGTCGCGTCGGGCCGGGCGCGGGGTTGGATGCGGCGACGTTGGCCATGCGGCGGTGGATGGTACCGACGGGGTCAGCTCGGGTTGTTCGCTCGCCGCGGGCGAACGTTCGACATCCACACCCGCGGCCCGCTAACCTCCGATCCGTTCGGGCGGGTAGCTCAGTCGGCTAGAGCATTCGCGTTACAGGCGAAGGGTCCGGGGTTCGAATCCCCGCCTGCCCATTTCAAAGGATCGGCGACAGGGGGGGTGGGGTGGGGGCGGTCGGAGCGGCGCAGCACGCATGAACCTGCTGGATGCGGTGTACGTGCCGGCGGCGCTCGTGACGGCCCCGTGGTGGGCGCGGAAGACGCGGGGGGGATGGCGCGAACGCTTCGGGCACACCCCGCCCCTCCCCAAACGCCCACAAGCAGTCAAACGCGTCCTGATTCACGCCGTCTCCGTCGGCGAGGTCAACACCCTGCGCGCTCTTGTGCCCATGCTGGCGGGCGCGGGCGGGGCGGCGGATGTGCAGGTCGTGGTGTCGGTCGGGACGGACACGGGCATCGCCCGGGCCCGGGCCTTGTTCGGCGCAATGCCCGGCGTGTGGGTCGTGCGGTATCCGCTGGACTTCTCCGGCGCCGTCCGCCGGTTTCTGGATGCGGTTGAGCCGGACGCGGTGGCCCTGGTGGAACTGGAGATCTGGCCGAACTTCATCCGGGCCTGCCGCACGAGGGGGATCCCGGTCGCGGTCATCAACGGGCGATTGTCGGCCCGGTCGTTCCGCGGGTATGTCCGAGCGCGGAGCGTGCTGCGGTCCACGTTCGCGAGCCTCGCTATCGCGGCGGTGCAGGACGACGACTACGCCCAGCGCTTTGTGGCCATGGGCGTGCCCACCGACCGCTGCCGCGTGACGGGCAGCATGAAATGGGACTCGATGGAGGTGGTGGAGTCGGGGGTCGAGGTGGCGGGCGCGGCGGACCTGGCCCGCGCTCTGGGGATCGACCGCTCCAAGCCGGTGGTCGTCGCCGGGTCGACGGCGCCGATGGAGCCCGGCGAGGCGGGCGGGGTGGGGAGTGAGGAGGCGCTGATCGCTGCGGCGTGCCCGCCCGGGGTGCAGTTGGTGTGCGCGCCGCGCAAGCCGGAACATTTCGACGCGGCGTTCGCCGCCCTGGGCGGGGCGAATCGGTGCGTGCGCCGGTCGGCAAGCGGGGAGGCAGCGTCGGCCGCCGGGAAAGATCGGTTCCTGCTGGATTCCATCGGCGAACTGCGCCTGGCGTACGCGCTGGCGGACGTGGCCATCATCGGGCGCACGTTCGCCGCGGATCTGGGCGGGTCGGACCCCATCGAGCCTGTGGCGCTGGGCAAGGCGACGGTGGTCGGGCCGAACGTGGCCAACTTTCAGACGGCGGTGGGAACGCTGGAGTCCGCCGGGGCGATCGTGCGGGCCGGGGCGGGGGATCTTGGCGCGGTGCTGCGCCGGCTGCTGGACGACCCGGCGGAGCGGGCTCGGCTGGGGGCAGCCGGTCGGGCGTGCATCCGGGCCCAGCAGGGGGCGACCGCCCGGCACGCGGCCCTGCTCCGCGAGCTGGTCGGGCGGACCGGTCACACGCCGTCCGATCGGTGAGAGAATGTTTGTTGGGGCGAGCCGGGTTGTCAGGGTGGGTACGTAGAGGACTATCGTTGCGACCCACGACCAGACCCTCGCCGGGTCCGTGTGCGCGTCGGCCATCGGGAAGCCGGCGGCGAGCACGAGCCCGGCGTGGGAGAGACCTTCTTGCGCGGAGCCTGCGATGCGTCGACCCACCACTCGCCGAAACGTCCGTGAGGCATCGTCGGGAAACCCGGTGATGTTTGAAGGCCTGGAATCGCGTCAGCTGCTGGCCGGGGACGGGCTGTTCCAGCCGGCGCCGGTCGCTTGGCGTGGCGGGGTGGTGCAGAACGCCATCGCCAACTCGTGGATGCTGCAGTTCGACGGGCCGCAGTCGCGCCAAGTCGCCTCGGCCCGCGCGGCGGAAATTGCCACGGCCCTGGGCGTGGGCGTGGACCGCATCGACGTCACGCCGCAGGGCCGCTACGCCCGCCTGCGGGTCGTCGGGGCCGTCACGGAAGGCGCGGCGGACCGCGCGATGTCGCAGTTCAGCTATCTCCGCGGCGTGCAGCCCGAGCGGCTGTACTCCCCGTCGCTGGTGCCCAACGACGCCCGGTACGGCGAGCAGTGGGGCCATCGCAACATCGGGCAGGCGGTGCCGTCAACGGACGGTGCCCCCGCGACAACGGGTCTGCCCGGCGCTGACGTCAGCGCTGAACTCGCATGGGACACAACGACCGGCTCGGACCGCATCGTGATCGCGGTGCTCGACACGGGCGTGGATATTCGTCACCCTGATCTGGCCGCCAACATCTGGACCAACCCGGACGAGATCCCCAACAACGGGATCGACGACGACAACAACGGCTTCGCGGACGACGTGAACGGGTGGGACTTCGCCGCCGTCGCGACCGGCGGCGGGGCCGTCGGGCAGGACAACGATCCCTCCGACCCGATCAACAAGGGGCACGGGACGGCGGTGGCGGGTGTCATCGGCGCCGTCGGCGGCAACGGGATCGGCGTGGCGGGCGTGTCGTGGAACGTCTCGATTCTGCCCGTCAAGGTCTTCCCGGACAACCAGGAAGCCTCCGTCGGCTTCTCGATCTTCTCTGCGTACGAGTACATCATCGCTCTGCGGGCCCAGGGCGTGAACATCATCGCCGTCAACGCCTCCTACGGCGCGCTTGACGGCGATACCGCGTTCGACTCCGGCGAGGAAGCGCTCATTCAGGAACTGACGGCCAGCGGCGTGCTGCTGGTGGCCTCTGCCGGCAACGAATCCAACGACAACGACGGGCCCGTTCGCGGCTACCCGGCGAGCTACAGCAACCCGGACATCATCTCCGTCGCCGCGACCAACAACCGCGATCAGTTGTCCGGCTTCAGCAACTTCGGTCGGACCACGGTCGACCTCGGCGCGCCGGGCGAAGGAATCCTGACGACGGACGTCGGGGGCGGGTACACGTTTATCCAGGGCACCTCGTTCGCCGCGCCGTACACGTCGGGCGTGCTGGCGCTCATGGCCGCCGCCAACCCGTTCGCCAACAGCCAGACGCTCAAGGCCGCGCTGCTCAACTCGGTGGACCCGGTCGCGTCGCTCTCCGGGCGGACGCTGACGGGCGGGCGGCTGAACGCGGCCCGGGCCGTGGCCGACGCGCAGATCGCCGGGCCGGTCGTGCGGACCATCACGCCCGGCACGCAGGCCGCGCTGGTCAGCGAGATCCTCGTCAACTTCAGCGAGCCGATCGAGCAGACCACGCTCAACACCGCGCGGATCGAGCTGCTGCGGGCCAACGGCGGGTCGGGCTTCGCGGGCAACGAGTCGCCCTTCACGCTCGACCAGGGCCAGATCACGCTCTCGAGCGATCGGCGCACGCTGCGCATCGGCATCCCCGGGGGCAGCCTGCCGCGTGACCTGTTCCGCCTGATCATCCGTGGCGACGCGGTCCGCGACAGCGAGGGCAACTTCCTCAACGGCACCGTCTCCGGCGGTCGCGACCAGGTGTACGACTTCAGCGTCGTCGCCTTCCAGGGCGTGCTCGAGCCCAACGACTCGATCGCGACGGCGACGCCCCTGGTGCTCAACGCCTCGGGCGGGGCTGAGCTCGCCGAACTGGTGCTGGGCGACGGCGCCACGCCGACGCTCGACGTCGACCTGTTCCGCGTCTTCGCCAGCGGCCCGGCGCTCATCTCGGCCCAGGTCACCTCGCGCTCGCTTGCGGGGATCGTCCGTCTGGACACGTACGTGCGGCTGTTCGACGCCAGCGGGATCCAGCTCGCCGCCAACGACAACTTCAACGGGCTGGACGGGCGCATCCAGTTCTTCGTGCCCGCCGCCGGTCAGTACTACATCGGCGTGTCCTCGTTCCCGAACACGGTGTACGACCCGAACACGGCCGGCTCCGGCTCGCCGGGCCAGACGACCGGGACCTTCGGGCTCGCGGTCGAGGTCGTCACCTCGGCGACGGACTCGGCGACGTACATCCCCGCGTCCAACTCGGCGCAGGCGATCCCGGACCTGGGCACGATCACCAGCGTCATCTCCGTGCCCGACGGGCGGCAGATCAGCGGGATCGAAGTGCTCGTCAACGTGCAGCACTCGTTCGTCGCCGACCTCCGCCTGACGCTCACGGCCCCCAACGGGCAGGTCGTCACGCTGTTCAACCGGCGCGGCTCTCCCGGTCAGAACCTCACCAACACCACGTTCGTCAGCGGCTCCGGGGCCTCGCTGGCGACCGGCGCCGCGCCCTTCACCGGGCGCTTCCGTGCCGAAGAGGCGCTCGACCAGCTCCTCGGTCGCTCCGCGGCGGGCAACTGGACGCTCACCGTTGTCGACAACCGCCCGCTCGACGCCGGGACGCTCACGGCGTGGACGCTCACCTTCAACCTCACCAACAACGCCTTCGGCGTGTTCGAACTCAACGACACGCAGATCCTCGCGACCGCGACGAACATCGAGAACACCGGCACGCGGACGTTCACGGCGGCCATCGGCGACGGGGCCTTCGGGCTCCGCGACGTCGACCTGTACCGCCTCACCGCGGGCGCGGGCACCACGCTCAGCGTCTCGCTGGCGACCACGAACACCACCGGCCCGCTGCGGACGATCCTGCGGCTGTTCGACGCGCAGGGCAACGAAGTCCGCGCCGACCGCCGCAAGGCCGTCAACACCAACGCCATCAACTTCGTCGTCGTCTCCGCGGGGACGTACTACGTGGGCGTCTCGGGCGGCTTCACCGGCGGGACGGTGGCGGACGTCGGCAACGACAACTACGTGCTGACCAGCGCCGGGAGCGGACGCTCGACGGACGCGACGGGCGAGTACAGCGTCACCATCACCGTCAGCGGGGGCGTCAGCGAGGGCTCGCAGACCATCGCCGGCGACGCGCTGTCGCTCACGCTCAACCAGGCCGGCTCCATCGGCGCCAGCCCGGACGGGGTCACGACCAACGGCGTGAAGCTCAACGGGACGGACTTCTTCGCGGCCGGCTCGCGTCTGCGGACGTTCTTCGGCGCGGCGCTCGACGGGTTCGTGTTCCGCAACACCGGCGACCGCTCGCAGGTCGACGTGCCGGTCTCGATCGCCAGCGAGAGCGACGCATTCAACCGGCGCCTGGTGGTCAGCGGGCTGTACCGCTCGCTGGCGATCCGGCGCACGTTCTCCTTCGGCGTGGGCGACCGCTTCGCCGCCGTCGACGTGTCGCTGACCAACACCGCCTCCTCGCCCATCAACGACCTGGCGTGGCTGGAAGGGCTGAACGCCGACCCGGGCCTGGTCTCCAGCGGCGGGAGCACCAGCACGCTGAACAACGTGCGCAACCTGGGCGTCGGCGCGACGCCCAAGCTGGCGACGTCGACGCTGGGGACGAGCGGGCTGACGCTGGCCCTGGCGGCGGCGCCGAGCACGCGGTACACCGTCACGCCGTCGTTCGCCCAGTCCGATTCGGTCCGCGACCCGCTCGCGGTCGTGCTCAACCCGTCGGACCCGGACCCGTCCAACGCGGACGTCGGGTCCGTCGGCGATCAGGACATGCTGATGGCGTTCAACATCGGCTCGCTCGGCCCGGGTCAGACGGCGAGCCTGCGATTCTTCCTGCTGGCCGGGGAGACACCGGGCGCGGTGAACACGCAGTTCAGCACGCTCATCGGCGGGACGGGCACGGGCCACCTGGTGGCGGACCCGAAGGCGCTGTCGCTGACGCCGGAATCGCTGCCGTTCGTTTCGTACTACCCCGAGGGCTTCGCCAACAGCCGGGCCAGCACGTTCCTGCCGATCGTGAACAGCCAGCCGGACGGGGCCCGGGTGGTGGTGATCGCGCGGTACGAGAACACGGCGTTCGCGCCGGACGTGCTGTTCGACTCGGCGACGGACAACCCGACGACGGCGGGCCTGGTGCCGGCGACGGTGCGCGGGGGCGTGACGATCACCAACCCGTCGCTGTACGCGGGCGGGACGGCGGAGCGCGTCGCGGGGACGTTCGCCGGTCGCGCGGGCGTCCGCAAGGACACGCCGTTCGCGCTGGAGATCCGCTCCAGCCTGCCCGTCGGCGCAACGATGAGCCACTACGACTTCAACGTCTCGACGGGGCAGAGCTTCGTGTCGCAGACGTCGGCGGTGTGGACGTTCGCCGAAGGCCAGAAGGGCCCGGGCATCAACGACTTCGTGGTGTTCTACAACCCGTCCGGCTCGACGATCAAGGTCTCGATGACGGTCATCCCGGAGAACGGGGGCACGCCGTTCACGACGCTGTCCTTGATCGGGCCGCAGCGTCGCGGCGGGTGGAGCATCGCGTCGTTCACGGACGCGCAGATCCCGCAGGGCCGGTTCGGGATCCGCATCGATGCGGACCTGCCGATCGTCGCCGCGATCACGCACTTCAACTCCAACGACCGTTCGGGCTACTCGACGCTGGGCCTGGCGGGCCTGGGGGCGACGGCCGGGGCGACGGGCCAGGGCCAGGTCGGGCTGACGGCGAGCGCCGAACGCGTGGCCATCTTCAACCCGGGCACGCAGTCGTCCAACGTCACCGTCACGTTCAACTTCAGCAACGCCAGCTCGTACCGCCGCTCGATCGTCGCCCCGGCCCAGCGCCTGGTGCAGATCGACGTGGCCTCGCTCCCGGGCTTCCCGCGCGGTCAGCCCTACGGCGTGACCTACACCGCCAACCGGCCGGTGACGGTCAGCCTGCCCAACCAGACGTCGATCGGCTCGAGCGGTCAGACGCTGACGGGCACGGCGTGGACGCAGTGGGTCTTCGGCGAGGGCTTCCGCCCGCTGGGCCAGACGCGCAACGCCGAGTTCCTCCGCGTGTACAACCCGGGCGCGACGGAGTCGACGGTGGAGATCCAGCTCAGCTTCAACGACGGGACGTCGGAGACCTTCCGCCGCACCGTCCCCAGCCGCACCACCGCCAACTACAACCTGTTCGACTTCGTGACCGGCACGCGGGCGACGAGCGGCACGGTCGCGGGCGTGGGCACGTTCTTCGGGACGCGCGTGACGTCGGCAACGCCGGTGGTGGCCTTCGTCCAGCACTTCGACGCGTTCCTGCAGGGCGGGTTCGGGATGCTGGGCACCCCGCTGGGCACGTCCGCGGCGATCGTCTGACGCACGTCGGACGGGCGCTTGGGCCCGGCGCCATCGGCGCCGGGCGGGCCGGGGCGGGGGTTCGGGCGGCGGGCCCGCCGGCACGCCGCCGGGGCGCAGACTCGTCGGCTTCGCGCGGGCCGCGTGCGCGTGCGGCATAGCATCAGCGTTTCCGGGTTGATGCGGCCCGCGACGCGGTTCGGATCGGCCAGAACGAGGGCGTAGCTCAGTTGGTAGAGCGTCGGACTTTTAATCCGCAGGTCGTGGGTTCGACCCCCACCGCCCTCATTGAGCATTCAGACCGGGCCGCGGGCCCGGGCGCGGCGAGCAGCCCGCGCGGGGTGGCGCACACAGGCAGGGGCGCGAGCGCGTGAACTCTGAGAACGAGGGCGTTCGGGGCACCAGCCCGATTCGGGCGGGCGAGGGCGGGCGCGTGCCGGCGGGGAGTGGCACGCCCGGTGCCGAACCGCCCGCCTGGGAAATTCCCGACGAGCCCGACGCGGGTGATGAACTTGATTCCGGCGCGGGCGAAGGGCCCGGCGGGCTGACGTCCGCCGTCGTTGCCGGTCGCGTGGGCGGCGGGGCCCGGGCCGAGGTCGTCGTCCGGGCCGTGTGGACCGACGGAGCGCTGCACCTGTGGGGCGAAGTCCCGCCGGGGACGGCGTCGAGCGCGGCAGACAACCCGGATCGTGCGACGACGGCGGAGGCTCCGGCCGCGCACCCGCACGTGCTGGGCACGTCGGCGCTGGCGGCGATTGTCGAGCGGGCCCTGGGCGGGCCGCTCTCGACCGAGGCGGGCCCGGACGGGGTTGACGGCGCGACGACCAAGGTCGTGCTGCGCCTGCCCACGCGGGCCGGGACGGCACGGGCCGTGCCCAGCCCGCACGTGGCGCACACGCTTGGCGTCGACGCGGACGACGAGACGGGCGCCGGGCCGGCGATCGAGCTCGGCTGGTTCGGCGTGCCGACGGTGCGCGTCCCGGCGGAGCGTGCCTGCGCCGTGCTCGACGCCATCGAGGACATGGCCGGGCGCGAGGACAACGCGGGCGTCGCCGCGGGCGAGTCGCTCAAGTTCTTCGCCTCGGCGAGCCGGCTGGTGCGCCACATGCTTGCCCAGCAGCGGTTTGTCCCGATGGTGGAACAGCAGGCCAGCGGGTCGATCCGCGGGGTGTGGATGCCGTGGTTGGGCGACGAGGCGACCAGCCGCAAGGCGCTGGCGCTGCTGGGGACGATGCCGGCGTCGGCGCGGTGCGTGCAGGACGGGCTCGGGCACGACGGGATGGCGATCCTGAGCGACTTCATGCTGCGCGTGGGCGACGCCCTGTGCCGCGCCGTGATGCGCCGGGAGACGATGCACGAGGCCATCGAGGGTCGCGACGCGACGACCGATCTGCATGTGGCCTGGCTGACGGGCCTCTTGACCGACCCGGCGGAGATCGACGCGCGCCCCGGGCCGCGGGCCGACCTGGTCAAGGGCGTGCGCCGATGGATCGGCGGGCTGGACGAGCGGACCACCGGCGGCGCGTGGCGCATGCTCATGCGTCTGTCGGAGCCGATCGACCTTTCGGACATGACAGACCTCGCCGCCCCCGGCGACGGCGTGCGCTGGACGCTCTCGCTGCACCTGCGCAGCGTCGCGGACGAGCGCGTCGTGCTCGACGCGGCGGACATCTGGGCCCTGCCGCCGGGCCCCGCGAGCGTCGAGGGTCAGCGCGTCGAAGCGCCGCAGGAACTGCTGCTGGCCGAACTCGGCCGCGCGGCCCGCGTGTACAAGCGGCTGGAACGCGTCCTCGAAGAGGCCGAGCCCGCGTCGATCGAGCTCTCCACCAGCGAGGCGTACAAGTTCCTGCGCGAGTTCCGCCCGCTGCTGATCGAGCAGGGCTTCGGCGTGGAAGCGCCGGAATGGTGGGACTCGCCGTCGGTGCGCCTGGGCGCGCGACTGATCGTCAACAGCGAGGACATCGACCTGCAGGACGCCGCCCCCCCCGGGGCCCGCAGCGGGAACGAGGCCCAGATCGGGCTCTCCAGCCTGGTCAGTTACCGCTGGCAGATCGCCGTCGGCGAGACGAGCCTGACGCTCGAGCAGTTCGAACGCCTCGCGGCCCAGCACTCGCCCCTGATCCGTCTCAACGGGCGCTGGGTTGAAGTGCGCCCGGAAGACGTCAAGGCGGCGATGCGGTTCATCCGCGAGAATCCCGGCGGGAAGATGGAAGTCGGTCGGGCCCTGCGCCTGGCCTACGCCAGCGACGCTCACGAGACCGGCGTGCCCATCCTCGGGATGGAAGCCACCGGCTGGGTCGCCAGCGTTTTCGGCGACCCGGGCAAGAGCGAGAAGATGCCGATGATCGAGTCGCCCCGCGGCTTCGTCGGCACTCTCCGCCCGTACCAGTTGAAGGGCCTGAGCTGGCTGGCCTTCCTTGACCGCATCGGCCTGGGCGCGTGCCTGGCGGATGACATGGGTCTGGGCAAGACGATCCAGCTCCTGGCGCTGCTCGCGCACGAGCGGGGTGAGGTCGTCGAGACCCCCACGCCCGACGCGCCCGCGATCACCGCCGACGACACCGGCGGAGCCTTGGGCATCATGGGCACCGGCGTCACGCCGCGTGCGATCTCGGAGGAGGCCCTCAAGGCGGCCGCCGCGGCGACCGTCGACATGCCCGCCCGCCCGGAATCCGGCCCGGGGCCGACGCTGCTGGTGGTGCCGATGTCGGTCGTGGCCAACTGGGTGCACGAAGCCCGGCGGTTCACGCCGCGTCTGCGTGTGCACGTGCACCACGGGGCCGACCGCCCGCTGGGCGATCGCCTGGTGGCGACGGCGCTCGCGAGCGACGTGGTCATCACGACCTACGCGCTGGCGCACCGCGACCGGGAGCACCTGGAGCGGATCGGCTGGTCGCGCGTCGTGCTCGACGAAGCCCAGAACATCAAGAACCCGGGCGCGAAGCAGACGCGCGCCATCCACGCGCTGCCCGCCACGCGGCGCATCGCGCTCACCGGCACCCCGCTCGAGAACCGCCTGATCGAGCTGTGGTCGATCATGGACTTCCTCAACCCGGGCTACCTCGGCCCTGCGGGCGAGTTCCGGCGCGTCTTCGCCGTGCCGATCGAGCGGTACCGCGACCGGCACAAGGCCTCGCAGATGCGCGGGCTTGTGCAGCCGTTCGTCCTGCGCCGCCTCAAGAGCGACCCCTCGGTCATCACCGACCTGCCCGAGAAGGTCGAGACCAAGGAGTACTGCTACCTCACGCCAGAGCAGGCCAATCTGTACCAGTCGTGCGTGAGCGACATGCTCGCCGCGGCGGAGCGGGCCGAGGGCATCCAGCGGCGCGGGCTGGTGCTCGCGGGTCTGATCAAGCTCAAGCAGATCTGCAACCACCCGGCGCAGTTCCTGAAAGAGTTCGGCGAGGCCGGGGCCGCCTCCGGCGCGCCGCCCATCAACCCCGCGCGCTCCGGCAAGTGCCAGCGCCTGGTCGAGATGCTGCAGGAAGTCGTGGCCGCGGGCGACAAGGCCCTGGTGTTCACGCAGTTCCGCCAGATGGGTCACCTCTTGGCGACGATGCTGCGCAAGTCGCTCGATCGCGACGTGCTGTTCCTGCACGGGGGCACGGCGGCCGGGCAGCGCCAGCAGATCGTCGCCGAGTTCCAGGGCGAGCGTTCCCGCGCCGGCGCCGGCAAGGGCGCGCGGTCCGGCCCGCCCGTGCTGCTCCTGAGCCTCAAGGCCGGGGGCGTCGGTCTGAACCTGACGGCGGCGAACCACGTGTTCCACTTCGACCGCTGGTGGAACCCCGCCGTCGAAGCCCAGGCGACCGACCGCGCGTACCGCATCGGCCAGACCCGCACCGTGCAGGTGCACAAGTTCGTCGTCTCGGGCACGCTGGAAGAGCGCATCGACCAGATGATCGAGCAGAAGACCGAACTCGCCAGCGAGATCGTCGGCTCGGGCGAAGATTGGCTGACGGAGCTGGACACGGCGTCGCTGCGCGACCTGCTGACGCTTCGGCGTGACGCGATCGGCGACGACGTCGACGTGCTGGAGGCCGGCGCGTGAGCCAGACCCCGCGACCCTTCCCCCCTCCTCCCGGCGGCACGCCCAAGGCCGCGACCGACGCCGACGCCGGCCCGTCCGTCCCCGCCATCTCCCAGGCCGGGACGCCGACGTCCGACGTTCCCGCTGGTGCGCCCGGAACGAGCACGCCCGGCATCAGCCCGTCGGGCACGAGCATGACCGGCGGCCCGCCGCCCCGCGGGTTCGAGCGCCGCCCGGCCCAGCCCACGCTGCACCCGCGGCGCGTCGTCGGCGGAATCCGCCTGCAGACGCGCGGGCTCAAGCCCGGCGAGCAGGAAGGCCCGCCCGCGCCGAGCGTTCATTGGACGTGGGCCTCCGCCCGCTGGATGCGCCTGTGCGAACTGCACGCGCCCGGCGATCAACTCGCCGAGGGGCTCGAGTACGCCCGCGGCGGGCAGACGCGCCAGCTCGATGTCAGCCCGGGCGCCATCCTCGCACGCGTCCAGGGGCGCATGCCCACCGCCTACAAGGTCGCCATCCGCCTGCCCACGTTCACGCCCGAGCAGTGGGAGACGGTCACCTCCGCGATGGTCGCGCAGGCCAAGTACGGCGCGGCTCTCCTCGCCGGCGAACTGCCGACGAACATCGAGGACCTCTTCGCCCCCGCGGGCCTGCACCTGTTCCCGCCGGACTTGTCCGATCTGTCCGTCTCGTGCGACTGCGAAGTCTTCCGGCGCCGCTCGGCTGTCTCGGGCAGTGTCGTCGGGCTGGCGGCGATCGCCAACCGCGATGGCGCGCCCGCCGGTCCAAGCACCGGTCCGAGCACCGGCCACGCCAGCAGCGCCGCCAGCAGCGGCGCGAGCACCGGCGGCACGCTGGTGCTGTGCAAGCACCTGTGCTGCGCGATGTACCTGGTCGCCGAACGCCTGGCCCAGCAGCAGATGCTCATCTTCGGGCTCCGGGGCATGCTCGAGGCCGACCTGGTCGAACGCCTCCGCACGCAGCGGGCGCTGGCCGGGCTGCAGCGCAGCGGGGGGTCGGCGGCCCCGGTGTACACGCCGCACCTGCCCGCGACGACCGCCGGCGCGGGCGACCTCGCCGCCGCCCTGCACACGTTCTGGGACACCAGCGACCCGGCCGACCTTGCGGCCCAGGGCATGGACGGCTCGGCGGACGGGGGTCCGGACGCCGGCCCGGCGTCGGACGCGCTGGCGATGCCCATCGAGCCGCCCGCCGTCACGCACCCGCTGCTCCGCCGCCTGGGCTCAAGCCCGCTGGCCGGTTCGAAGTTCCCGCTGGTGGGCCTGTTGGCGACGTGCTACGACGTCATCAGCGAGTCGATGATCCGCGAGGCGCAGTCGCCGACGGACCCGCCCGGGCTCGACGCTGGCGCGTCCGCGCCCGGCGACGACTGACGGGCGTGACTCGGGAATGATGAGTCCAGGTGGGGCGGGGTCATCAACCGCCGCAGGCCGGCACGTTCGGCCCGTGGCAGCCGGAGGCGCCCGTGAGCCAGACCCCCAAGACGCCGCGAGCCGGCGACGTGCTGGACATCCTGATCGCCCACAACGAGTGGGGCAACCGCGAACTCCTCGAAGCCTGCCGCCCGCTGACGCGCGAGCAGTTTCACCAGAAGTTCCCCATCGGCCTGGGCGAGACCGGCGGGCTGCACCTCAACATCACGCACATCATCAGCGCCGCCGGGCGCTGGGCCGACCGCGTCCGCGGCGTCGACCCCGTGCGAGCGGCGATGGAGCCGATGCCCACGCCCCCGCCGCCCGGCGCTCCCGGCCCGGACGCCCGCGACCGCAGCGTTGACGAACTGCTCGCGGCCAACCACACCATCTCGAACGACCTGCGCGACGCCGCCCGGCACGCCCGGGCCCGCGGGCTGGGCGCGACGTTCACGTTCATGGGCTACTCGCCCACCGGCATGCGCTCGTACACGTTCACCTATGCCGCCGCCCTCACGCACGTGCTCACCCACGGGCATTACCACCGGGCCCAGTGCCTGAACATGCTGCGGCATCTGGGCGTCGTCGGCGCCGGGAAGCCGATCGCCGAGATGCCGGAGACCAGCACCGTCCAGTGGCAACTCGCGGGCGAGCCAGGCCTGGAATAAAGCCCGGCCCAGACGAGCCGCGGTACGCTGGGTATGAGCCCGACGACCCGCGGCCTGCTGTGCGTACTGCTATTGATCTGCTCGAACGTGTTCATGACGTTCGCGTGGTATTACCACGTCAAGCAGAAGGCCTGGGGCCTGATCGCCGCGATCACCATCTCCTGGCTGATCGCCCTGCCGGAGTACATCCTGCAGGTGCCGGCGAACCGGATCGGGCACGTCGATCACGGCGGGCCGTTCGCGCTGCCGACGCTGAAGATCATCCAGGAGGCGATCACGCTGAGCGTGTTCACGGTGTTCACAATTGTGATCGCCAAGGAAAAGCCGCGCCTGACCGACGGGATCGCGATGGGGCTGGTGCTGCTGGCGGTGGGCGTGGCGATGTGGGGACGGAGAGGGGGGTAGGGGTCAGAGGTCAGGGGTGAGGGGCGAGCGGATGTGCAGCGAGCGGGCGGGGGTGGCCGATACCCTCGGCGATGCTTCGTCCCGGACACGCGGTGGCTCTGTGCGCGCTGGCGCTGTTGGTGCTGGGCGTGATCATGGTGAGCTCGGCGGGCATGACGCTCCGCCAGGAGCAGGCCGTCACGCTGACCTCGATCGTCACGTCCAAGACGGCCATGCTCATGGGCCTGGCGATGGTCGCGATGCTGATGACGGCGCTCTTGCCCATCCGCCGGCTGGTGCCGGTGTCGATGCGGAATGACGGGGTCTCGGACGACGCGCCTGCCGTCCAGGTCGCCGACGCGGGGGATGCCCGCCGCCCCGGCGCGCTGTCGCGATGGATCAGCGGGATGCTGCGGCTGTGGCCGCTGTGGCTGGGGACGCTGGGCCTGTTGGCGGTCGTCGCCAGCGCGTACGTCCCCGGAATCGCCAGCCCCCGCAAGGGCGCGCACCGCTGGATCAACCTCCGCCTGCCCGGGTTTGATTCGGTGCAGCCCAGCGAGTTCGCCAAGTGGGGGATGGTCGTGCTGATCGCCTGGTTCGGCGCTCGGTACGCGCGCCGGATGGGGAGTTTCTGGTACGGGCTGCTGCCCGGGCTGGTCGCCGCGGGGGCCGTGTCCGCGCTGGTCGTGATGGAAGATCTCGGCACCGGGGCGCTGATCGGGGTCTCGGCGGCGGTGATGCTGCTCGCCGCCGGGTGCCGGTGGTGGCAGTTTGCGCTGCTGGCCCCGATACCCGTCGTCGGGGCGATCGCCGCGATCATTCAGAACCCGTACCGCGTCGACCGCATCAAGGCCTTCATGGACCCGTACGCCGACCCCGAGGGGATCGGCTACCACATGATCCAGTCGATGGCCGCGGTCGCCAACGGCGCCGGCGTCGGGCGCGGGCTGGGCAACGGCCTGCAGAAGTTCGAGTATCTGCCCGAAGACACGACCGACTTCCTCTTCGCGATCGTGTGCGAAGAACTCGGCATTGCCGGGGCGGCCCTGGTGCTGGCCCTGTACGTCGGGCTGGTGTGGGCGATCTGGGTCATCGTGCGGCGCGAGCGCTGGGCGGTGCTGAAGCTGATCGCGCTGGGCGTGATGACGACGATCGGCCTGCAGGCCGTGATCAATCTCGCCGTGGTGACCGGGCTCGGGCCGACCAAGGGCATCGCGCTCCCGCTGATGTCCTCGGGCGGGACGGGCTGGGTGCTCATCGGCGCGGCCCTGGGCCTGGTGATCGCGATCGATCGCTCGCAGGCGCGGACCGGGGGCGTCGGGGCGGCCCGCTCGACGGGCGGCCCGCGCAGCGCGGCGGGCCCCATCGATGACGCGGACGAAACGGACGCGGGCGAGCAGCCCGTGGTGGAGGATCCGGTGGCGGACGACTCGGCGGTGACGGAGCGGAAGACGCGTCGGCGGAAGGTCGAGGCGGCCCCCGCCGCGATGGTGACGACGGATGACAACGCCGCCGATGAGCAGAGTTCTCCCGTGCCGAGCCCCGGCAGCGCGCTGGAAGCCAAGCCGACGCGCAAGCGAGCGCGTGGCACCGCGGGCGAGCGGGACACGCTCTCGCCGGCCGAGGCCGCGACCCCGCTGCTGTTCGCCGATCTGCACGAGCCCGCGCCGGCGCGACCGGCATGAGCACGGTGATCTTCGCGGGCGGCGGGTCGGGCGGTCACATCTACCCGGGCCTGGCGATCGCGGAAGAACTCGCGCGTGTCGCGGCGGAACGGAATGCGCAGCCACCGCAGGCGCTGTTCGTCTGCTCCGACCGGGCCCTGGACGCCACCATCCTGAGCGCCGCGGGCCGCACGTTCGAGCGCAGCCCGGCCAAGCCGATCATCCTGCGCCCGCGCGGGATCATGCGCTTTCTCGCCTCCTGGGGCCCGTCGGTGCGGCAGGCGCGCCGGCTGATCCGCGAGGCCCGGGCCCGCGGGCCGGTGCACGTGGCGGCGATGGGCGGGTTTGTCGCCGCCCCGTTCGTGCAGGCGGCCCGGGCCGAGCGCTGCCCGGTGACGATGGTCAACCTCGACGCCGTGCCCGGCAAGGCCAACCGCTGGATCGCCCCGCGGGCCGCGCGCGTGTTCAGCGCCGCCAGCGTCCCGCCCGAGCGCCGCCCGCGCTGCGCCGAATGGATCGAGGTCCCGCCGATCGTGCGGGCCTCGGCCCGGGCCACGCTCGACCGGTCCGCGGCGTGCGCAGCCCTCGGGCTCGACGCCGCCCGGCCTGTGCTGATGGTCACCGGCGGCAGCCAGGGCCTGCGCTCGCTCAACGAGTTTGTCACGGCCCTCGCCGGGTCGGAGCAGGGGCGTGCCGCGCTCGTCAACGGGCGCTGGCAGGTGCTGCACCAGACCGGTCGCGGCGGTGACGAAGCCGCCAAGAACGCGTACGCCGCGGCGGGCGTCGACGCCCGCGTCGTCCCGTTCACCGACCAGATGGGCCTGTGGTGGTCCGCGGCGGACGCGGCGATCTGCACCGCCGGCGCCGGCAACGTCGCGGAAGTCTGGGCCAGCGCCACTCCCGCGCTCATGCTGCCGTACCCGCACCACCGGGATCAGCACCAGAAGTTCAACGCCGCCCCGCTTCAACGCGTCGGCGGGGTGATCGTCGGCGTCGACCGGATCGAGCCGACCGCCAACGTCGCGGAAAACGGTGCCGGCGCGGTGCGCATGCTGACCGATTTGGACGCTCGGGCGGCCATGCGAGCGGCTTTGCGGGGGCTCGGACCGGTGAACGGGGCGGAGCGCGTCGCGCGGGCGCTGCTGGATGCCGTCCATGCCGACCGTGCGGGCGGCGCCGGGGTGTGAAGCCAGGGTATTTGCGCACCGTCGCGCCCGAGCACCGACGGGGGATTAGACTAGCGCGGATGAGTCTTCAGACCGGAACCAGCCAACTCGGCAAAAACGCGCCCGGACGCGGCCCGCGCTGCGTGCTGTGGCACTCGGGCGCGGGTGAGTTGCCGGGCGAACTGCTCTCGAGCCTGACGCGCCGCATCGGCCGCGTCACCGTCTGTACCGAGGGGTACGCCGCGCTTGCCGAGGCGTGCCTGGTCCAGCGCGAAGTGCGCCTCAGCGGCGACGAACTCGCCCCCGGGCTGGTGGGCGTGGGCGGGGCGGGCGTGCTGCTGCTGGTGCAGCCGGAGCAGCTCGCGGGCGCGGCGGAGATCATCGAAGCCGCGGAGCTGTACGCCCCAGCGCTGGTGCGGTGGACCTACGACCGGGCCGCGACGCCCAAACTGCGTCCGTGGTCGGACACCGCCGCCCGGTTTGCACCGGCGGTCCGCCCGACGCGCGAGCAGCGGCCGGACGCAGATGCCGCGCCGGCCCCAACGATTCACGTTCGGCCCGGCGGCGGATCAGAATGGGCGGCCGCACCGGCCGCGACCGCACAGCGCACGCCGACGATGGTGTCCGGACATTCGGGCTACGACCTCCGCCCCACGGCCCGCCAGGACGATTCTGGCTGGGCCGGCAATGGTTATCAGTCCCGCGGGGGAGCGGACGCCGGGGCCGAGCCGTACCTGCGTTTGGTGGACGGCGGGCGCGGATGGGAGCATGCTCCACCAGCGTCGCACGGGCACGGCGGCGCAAACGCCGGTGCGGCGCCGGCGAACAGCGCGAACGGTGGCGCGGTGAGCTCCGGTCCGGTCGGCGGACGCGGTCGCCCGCCCACGCCCGTGCTGACGGACGAGGAACTGCGGATGTTGCTCGGCGATGACGCGGCACCGAACGGGCGGCACGGCGGCAACGTACTCCCGCGAGGGACCGGCTTGAACGGTCCGGGGGGCAATGGCCCAGTCCCGGGTGGCGGGCGAGGCCCGACGGATCGAGGTCCCACGCGCTGGGACGGCGGAGGTGGCGTGTGAGCGTCGAACGGACCGCGGATGAGTTTGCGGGCCGGCGGGGCGGCGGGCGCGGCGTGTCGGAACAGCGTGAGCGCCGTCCGAGCGATCCAGCCGACCGCGGCGAACGCACGCGCGTCGTCGTCGTCGGACGCACCGGTCTCGACGCCGAACTCCGGCGCGATCCGCGCTTCGAACTGCTCCGCCCGCGCAGCGTGACCGACGCCATCGGCGAACTCGCCGAGTCTGTCGGGCCCGACGACGCCGACGCGCAGCGCGGCACGCTGGTGCTCCTCGCGCCCGACGCGGTCAGCCCCGATCGGTCCGCGGCGTTCGCGGCTGCGGTGCGTCGCATCGCGCCGGCGGCTCGCGTGCTGGAAGTGACGGCGGTGGCCGGTCGCCTGGGCGGTGTCGACGGCGTCATCGCGCCCGCGGCGGGCGTCGCGGGTGTGGTCGCTGCGGCGGCCCGGCTCTCGGTCGGTGTCGGCGCTCCGGCGCTCGACGCCCAAGCCCGCACGAACATCGACGATCGCAGCGATCCGTACGCCGTCCCGAACGGCACGCCCCCCACGCCGACGCGCGCGGGCCATGCCGGGTCGGCCCCTGTGGCCGCGGGTCTCGGAGGAATCGCCGGCCCGCTGTTCCCGGAAGTGCCGGTGCGTTTGGAGGTCGTCACGCGCACGCCGACGAGCGTGATGCCCGTGACCACCGTGGCGACCAGCGAGGTCGGCGAGAGCCGGCTGACGAGCACGCCGCGTGAGACGCGGGAAACCGGTGCGACGAGCGCGCCCGCAAGCCCGATGTCCGCCGCGTCCGCGCCCGCCGAAGCCGGCGTGAACGTGCACGAGCGCACGCCGCTGGGCGCGATGCTGGCCGGGCGCGACCCGGTGGCGGCGGCGCTGGCGAGCATCACCGCCTTGCGCGGGCAGGCGGTGCGGTATGTGCCCGCCGCGGAGGCCGAGGCCGGGCACCGCTCGGTGCACGGCATGGCCCCGGTGGCGTACGGCGGTCGTGTGTACGGATATCTCGGGGTCGAGGGGGCGCTGCCGGCGTGGCTGACGCAGGACGCGTCGTGGCTCGCCGGCTGGGCGGCCCTGGCGGTTCAGCACGAGCGCCTCCGGGCCGAGGCCTTCTGCGACGAACTGACGGGCGCCTGGAATCGCCGGTATTTCTCGCGGTTCCTGGCCTCCGCGATCACGCAGAGCCGCGCGATGCGCCGCCCGGTCTCGCTGCTGGTGTTCGATATCGACAACTTCAAGTCGTTCAACGACCGCTACGGGCACGCGGCGGGCGATGACATCCTCATCGAAACCGTGCGCCTGCTGAAGACGATCGTGCGCCCGAGCGATCGCGTCTGCCGCGTGGGCGGCGACGAGTTCGCCGTCATCTTCCACGACCCGGAGGGCCCGCGCAACCCCGGCTCACCGGAGAGCGCGGCGGGCTTGCAATCGGTCGCGGACATCGCGCGACGGTTCCAGAAGCAGCTCTGCGAGCACCGCTTCCCCAAGCTCGCCGACCAGGCGCCCGGGAGCTGCTCGATCTCCGGCGGGATGGCGACCTTCCCGTGGGACGGGCAGACGCCGGAAGAACTGCTCGAGCGGGCCGACGCGCTGGCGCTGCAGAGCAAGCGCCAGGGCAAGAACGCCATCACCCTCGGCCCCGGGGCCGAGCGGGCCTGCGAAGTTCCCGAGTAGCGTTGCGGCGGCCGGGCGGTCAGACGTTCCGCACGAGGGCCACGGGGGCCGCGGGCGCGAGTTTCTCTCGCGCCACGGCGGCGGTGCACGCGATCAGCAGGCGTTCGCGCACCGCGTCGAGCTCGCCCGTGCGGGCCCACATCGAGACCGTCCACGTCTCCGTGGCCGCCAGCGCGGTGAGCGTCGCGGCGACGGGCTTCTCTGCCGCCCGACCGGGGACGGCGCTGGCGGTGGCGATGAGCACGGAGCGGACGCGTTCAACATCGGCGCCGGCGTCGATCTGCAGCGTGACGTCGACGACGCGGACGGGGTGGTACGTGGCGTTGGTGATGACGGCGTTGATGATCCCGCCGTTGGGCACGATGATGCGCCGGTTGTCGGGCGTGTCGAGCTCGGTCGAGAAGAGGTTGATCTCGTTGACGATCCCGGTCACGCCGCCCGCGGTGACGGAATCGCCGACCTTGAACGGGCGGAAGATCAGCAGCAGCACGCCCGAGGCGATGTGGCTGAGCGAGCCCTGCAGGGCCAGGCCGATGGCGACGCCGATCGAGCCCAGCAGCGCGACGAAGCTGGTGACCTGCACGCCGAAGGCGGACAAGCAGGTGATGACGACGGCGGCGAGCACGGCCCAGCGGACCAGGCTGCCCAGGAAGCGGCCGAGCGTGATGTCGAGCTTGGCCCGATCGCACGCGCGGCGGACGAGGTTGCCGATCGTGACGGAGATCCAGTACCCGACGATGAGCAGGACGACGGCCTTGAGCACCGGCACGCCGTACTGCTGCACCAGCGCGATGACCTGATCGCTGCTGAGGGCCGGCGGGGAACTGGCGGCCTGCGGATCGGCCGGGGCGGCTTGGGCGGCTTGAGCGAGAACGAGCGGCACGCACAGGGAAGCAGCGGGCATGGGCACTCAACTCCGATCCGCGGGACGGGCGGTCAGAGGCCGCGGCCCGTGGGGGGCGATCGTACCCCGGGCGGGCGTAAAGTTGAGCACATGAGCCGGTACGACCTGGTGGCGATCGACCTGGACGGGACCTTGCTGGGGCCCGACCACCGGGTCTCGGCGCGGAACATCGAAGCCGTGCGCGCGGCCCGGGCGGCGGGCATGCGCGTGTGCGTCTGCACCGGGCGCGGGTACCGCGAGTGTCGCGACATCGCCGAGACCATCGAGCAGGTCGAGCCGCTCGCCGTCGCCGGCGGGGCCATCCTCGCCGAAGCCGCCAGCGGGCGCACGCTGCACCGGTTCCCCATGACCCCGGGGCTGGTGCACCGGCTGGTGCGCGTGCTGGTCGATCACGGGCACGCGGCCCTGGTGCTGAAAGACCCGAGCGCCACCAGCGTCGACGGCGAGCGCCCGGGGCACGACTACGTCGTCGTCTCGCCCAAGGGCGAGGCCGGCATCGACCCCGTCAGCCGCTGGTGGTTCGACATGCTCAAGATCGACGTCAAGGTCGTGCGCGACCTGGCGGAGGACGCCCACCCGGAGCACACCGTGCGCGTCGGGGTGTGCGGCTCGCGCCGTGAAACGCGGCAGGCGGCCGCCGAGCTGCGCGAGGCCTTCGCCAGCGAGGTCACCCTGCACCACTTCGGGGCCGTCGTCCCGTCGTTCACGGGCGATGAGGAGGACGGCATCGTCATCCTCGAGGCGTTCGACCGGACGGTGAACAAGTGGACGGCGGTGCGGTGGCTGGCGGAGCGCGACGGGATCGACCCCGCCCGGATCGCCGCGATCGGGAACGACGTGAACGACGTTGCGCTGCTCCAGGGCGCGGGGCTGGGCGTGGCGATGGGCAACGCGGTGCCAGAGTGCGCCGCCGTCGCGACGCGCACGACCCTCGGCAACGACCGCGACGGCGTGGCCCACGCGCTGGAGATGATGCTCTCCGGGGCGTGGTGAGGCCGGTGCAGACGCTCGCCGAGATCAAGGCCCTGCTGGACAGCCGCGGCGTGAAGCCCAAGCGGTCCCTCGGGCAGAACTTTCTGATCGACCACAACCTCATCCGCAAGCTCGTCGACTCCGCGGGCGTCGGCCCGAACGACGTCGTGCTCGAAGTTGGCCCCGGCACGGGGACGATGAGCGAGGAACTGCTCGAACGCGGCGTGCGCTTGGTCGCGTGCGAACTGGACGATGTGCTCGCCGACGTGCTGCGCGAACGCCTGGGCAAGCACCCGCGCTTCACGCTCGTGCACGGCGACTGCCTGGAGGACAAGCGGACGGTGAACCGGGCGGCGATGCGGGCCGTGCAGGAGGGCATGCACGCCGCGGGCGTGGACCGGTTTCATCTGGTCGCGAACCTGCCCTACGGCGCGGGCACCCCGCTGATGAGCGCGCTGCTGGTGGAGCACGCGGCGTGCGCCACGCTCGCGGTCACGATCCAGCGGGAGGTGGGCGATCGCCTGCTGGCCAGCCCGGGCAGCAAGGACTTCGGCCCCCTGGCGGTGCTGGCCCAGGCGCTCGGGACGGTGGAGCGGGTCGCAACGGCCCCGCCGGAGTGCTTCTGGCCCAGGCCCGAGGTCACCAGCGCGATGGTGCTGGTGCGCCGCCGCCCGGACCCGCTGACGGCAGACGCGGCGGGATTGTCCGAGGCCTGCCGCGTGCTGTTCGCGCAGCGGCGCAAGCAGATCGGCGCCGTCCTGGGCAAGCGGGGTGGAAGTGGGGGTGGGGGGGGTGGTGGGGGTGGGGCGGCGATGCTCGCCGCGATGGGCATCGCCCCGCAGACCCGGGCCGAGCAGTTGAGCGTTGACCAGATCGTGCGGCTGGCGGCGGCGATGACCGCGGCGGGGGGACAAGACGCCGAATCGGCGGCGGGGTATGGTGAGCCGGGCGAGGGCGACGCGGGCGGTGCGAGGGGACCGACGGACGCGCATGAGTGACCACCATCACCCGCTCGAAGCAGACGCGGAAGGGCTCGCCGGCGCGCTGGCGCCGGTGTTGGTGGCGGCGTGCGACGGCAGGCTGACCACGCCGACGTGGTTCCGGGCCGCGTGGCAGGCCGGCGGGGCCTCGACCGGCTACGCCCGCTATCGCTGCGACGACGGCGTCGAACGCGAGGTCGTCGTCAAGGTGCCCGTCAAGCCGACGGAGTATCGCTGGACGACGGCCTTGGGGAACGGGTCGGCGATGGGGGGGAATGGGAGCGACGGCGGTGAGGCGGCGCGGCCCATCACGCCGCGGGTCTTGGCCCATGGGCTGGAAGTCGGCGGGTATGACCTGGCCTGGCTGGTCATCGAGAAACTCGACGGTGCGCCGCTCAGCCGCTCGCTGGATAAGGCGAGCGTGGAGGACCTGCTGCTGACGGCGGCCAAGTGGTACGGGTGTGCGGCGGCGGTGCGGCCTGTGCAGGCCGCGCCGCGCCCAACCGGCGAAGACTGGGCCGCGATGATCGAACGGGCCCGCCAAGTCGCCAAGGACGTGGGCATGGCCGACGGGCAGCGCTGGAACGAGGCCCTCAAGCAGGTGCAGCGGACGCTGGGCGCGATCGTGGCCCGGTGGGAGGCGCGCGAGATCGCGACCTGGTGCCACGGCGACCTGCACCCGGGCAATGCCATGCGCCGCGCCGGCGACACGCCCGGGCAGGGGTGCGTGCTCATCGACCTCGCCATGGTGCACCCAGGGCACTGGGTCGAGGACGCGCTGTATCTCGAGCGGCTGTACTGGGGCAAGCCGGACATGCTGTGCGGGGTCAAACCGGTGTCACAGATTGCGCGGCATCTGCGCGAAGCAGGGCGGCTTGGCAACGAGGATTACGCGCAGCTCGCCCACTGCCGCCGGGTGCTCATGGCGGCGACGGTCCCGCTGTATCTGGAGCACGAGGGGCACCCGCGGTACGTGCACGCGGCGTTGGAGATTCTCGAGAAAACGCTGCCGCTGGTGGGTCGATAGGTTTTTGTTCAGGGGCTGTCGGTCGGGCTAGGGGGGCGGGGTATCATCGCCGGAGCACGGCGGATGCGGGGAGTCCCGGGGTGGGGCGCGGGCCGGCTCGGAAAGGCTGGAAGCAGTGGAAGCGTATGAGCGGCTGAAGAAACTGGTGGCGGAGATCGAACCCGACGTGCAGAAGGCCGAGGGCGGGAACAAGGCGGCGGGGACGCGCGTGCGCGGCGCCATGCAGGACGTCAAGAAGATCGCCCAGGAGATCCGCGAGGCGATCCTTGAAGGTCGCGGGAGCGGGACCGCCAGCGAGCCGGCCAAGCCGTGATCGACTGAGCCGCTCAGGGGCGGCGGGCTCTCACGATCAGTGAGAGCCCGGACCCCGCAAGCGGGGGTGCGCTCGGAGGCGGGCGGGCGGGTGACAGGGACGGTTTGCGGCGTTATCCTCACGGGAGGCGATCGCCGACGGGCCCATCGTGGGCTTGGCGGCGTCGGACCGCCCAAGCCGGGAGCCGGACGCGGGTATGACGATCGCGCACTCGAGCACGCCGGCGGTTTCCCGCGTGGGGGCGAAGTGGCCCAAGGGGCTGCTCATCGACCTCGCCGCGATCGATATGACGCGCCTGCGGGTCGGGCGGACGGAGCTGGAACGCTGGATCCCGCACCGCGGGGTCATGATGCAGATCGACGGGATTGTCTGGCACTCCGACGACTGCAAGGAAGGCGTCGCTGTCAAGCGCGTGCGCGAGGATGAGTTCTGGGTCGCGGGGCACTTCCCCGGGCGGCCCATGCTCCCGGGCGTGCTGCAGGTCGAGGCCAGCGCGCAGCTGGCGGTGTTCCTCTACAACGCGCGCCTGCCCGAGCCGATGACCGCGGCGTTCACGCGGATCGAGAACTGCTCGTTCCGCGCGATGGTCGCGCCCGGTGAGGAGCTGTACCTGCTGTGCCGCGAGACCAAGTGGTCGCGGCGCGGGTTTGTCTGCCAAGTGCAGGGCGTGTCGAATCACAAGCTGACGTTCGAGGCCGAGATCCACGGGCTGGCGGTGTGAACGCTGACGGCGCGGGGGAAGCGGGGCGGGTTGAGGGGCGGGCGTACGACGCGATTCTGGACGTGCCGGAGGACGCCGCGACGGCGCCGCTGTTCCGCGCGCTGCCCGAGGCGCCGGGCGTGGCGGTGTTCGAAGCCCGCGACGGGCGGGCCGTGCTGATCGCGACCACGCGGAACCTGCGTGAACTGGCCCGACGGCGCCTGAGCGAGCCGGACGCGGACGAGCCGCGGTCGGCGATGCGGGTGGATCACCGGGCGATCACGGCCCGCGTGTGCGTGCGGGTGGCATGGACGGGGGTGGAGGCGGACGCGGCGTATCTGGAAGAAGCGCGGGCGCGATTGCCGCTGGCGCACCGCGTCGTGCTGGAACGCTGGCGTCCGTGGTTCGTGACCGTCGACCCGGACGCGGAGCATCCGGAGTGGGGCAAGACGAACCTGGGCCCGGCCGCGGGCAAGGCGCGGGCGCTGGGCAAGCGGGCCGGTGTTGAGGAGCACGCGCCGCTGGACGCGGCCCGGTTGATCGGGCCGATCGCCAACAAGGACGCGGCGGGGCGGGTGATCGAGCGGGCCATCGACGGGTTCGACCTGTGCCGGTATCACCACCTGCTGGTGCAGGCGCCCAAGGCGACGGCGTGCGCGTACAAGGAAATGGCGCGGTGCCCCGCGCCGTGCGACGGGAGCGAGCCGTTGGAGCAGTACCGCCAGCGCGTGCGCGAGGCGGCGGAGGGTCTGTGCGCGAGCACGCGCGGGCGCGTGATCGAGGTCCTGCACGCGCGGGTGCGGGAGGCGGCGGCGACGCAGGCGTTCGAGGTCGCGGCCCGGGCCCAGCGCGCCATCGCCGCGTGCGAAGCGATGACCAGCGGGGCGCTCGCCTCTGTCGAGCGGATGAGCGACTGGCGCGGCGTGCTGGTCGGGCGGGCGGCCCAGGGGCGGGCCGCGGTGCTGGTGTGGAGCGGGCTGCGGCTGACGCCGGTGGTCGACGTGCTCCCCGCGGGCGGAGCCGCGGCGGTCGCGGAAATCTGGCCCGCGGTGCGGGCGGCGGTTGAGCGCGGGCGGGCCCCGTCGGGCTTGGACGCGGGCACGCTCGACGCCGTCGCGGCGGTGGCGCGGATGGTGCTGCTGCCGGCGAAGAAGCGTGGCGGGGTGTGGCTCCGCGGCGATGAACTCAGCGAGCCGGCCCTGCTGAAGGCCGTGCGGGCCGTGGGCAAGCCCGCCGACGACTCGGGCGTGCAGGAGCAGGACATCGAGCCGGCGTGAGGCGCGGGGGCGCACGCGGCGTCAGGCGGGCCGGGGCGCACGCAGGCGCTCAAGATGGGCCTTGATCCGCGGCCAATCGTCGTCGGTGATGCTGTACATCATCGTGTCGCGGATGTAGCCGTCGGGCAGAATGCGGTGCTTGCGCAGGCGGCCTTCGAACGACGCGCCCAGGCGCAGGATCGCGTTCTGCGATGGGATGTTGCGCCCATCGCACTTGAGCTGCACGCGGACGCAGTTCAGCGTCTCGAACGCGAACGTGAGCATCGTGAGCTTGGCCTCGGTGTTGATGCTGGTGCGTTGGGCCGCGGGGGCGATGATGGTCCAGCCGATCTCGCACGAACGGTGCCGGAGAGAGATGTCGGTGAAGCGGCTGGTACCGACGGCGCGGGGATGCCCGCTGGGCGAGCCGTGCGTATCGAGCATGGCGACGGCGATCTCCGTCCCGCCGGCGTGGGCCGCGAGCGCGGCATCGATGTACGCCTGCATGTCCGTCAGCGAGCGCGGGCGTGGCCAGGGGATGTAGTCCCACACGCGGTCGTGATCGAGTGCGGTGAGCAGGTCCGGCGCGTGCTCGCGCGACAGCGGCACAAACCGGGCCCGGGCTCCGGGCAGCGCAAACGGAGCAAATGGCGGCAACATGCCCCACGGTATGGGTCCTCGCGGGCGCAGGGGCTCTATCGTCCGCGATGCAGGCGGGCGCGATGAGTCATGGGCATGTGGATCACCACGCGGGCGAGCCCGGGATGGCCGGCGCCGAACGAGCGGGCGGTCCGGTGCTTGTCCTGTGCCCGATGCGCATCGAGCATGACGCGGTCGCCGCGGCGACGCGCCGGGCCGGGCTGTCCCGCGTGCGCTGCGTGCAGACGGGCATCGGCAAGGACGCGATCGTGCGCGTGCTGGAGCGCGAGCTCGACCGAGACCGCAGCAGCGCGGCGGTGAGCGTCATCCTCGCCGGCGCGTGCGGCGGGCTGGCCGCGACGGATGATGTTCCGGGGATCGCGCGGGTGATCGACACGCACGGCGGGTCGTGGACGCCGCCCGTCGGGGCCGACGCCGCGGGCGTCACGCTCGTCGCCGTCGACCGCGTTGTGGCAACGCCCAGCGAGAAGCGGGCGCTCGCGCTGGAGACGGGCGCGGCGATCGTGGACATGGAGTCGCACGCGTTTGCGCGGGTGTGCATCGAGCGCGGCGTGCGCTGGGGCGTGGTCCGCGGGGTCAGCGATACGCCCGAGGAGACCCTGCCGGGCGAGGTGCTGCGGTGGATCTCGGCCGGGGGTGACACGCGCGTGCTGCGGGCCGCGGTGGATCTGGCGACCAAGCCCACGCTCGTGCCGCACGTGGTCGGCGTGCTGCGCCGCAGCCGTCGCGTGCTGCCGAAGGTCGGAGCGCGGGTGTGCGTGCTGGCGGGCGCGGGAGTGCGGCGATGACGGCGCGAGCGACGACGGATCTGCCGGTGCCGACGGGCGCGGCGGACGGGCCCAAGATGGTCGCCGTGATGGGCGGGACGTTCGACCCGCCGCACGTGGGGCACGTGCAGCTCCCCGTGCTGGTGCGCGACGAACTGGAGCGAAGAACGGGCACCGACGCGATCGGGCGCGGGTGGCTGCTGTTCGTGCCCGCGGCCCGGAGTCCGCACAAGGCCGACGGACCAAAGGGGTCGGATCAGGACCGCGCGGCGATGCTGCGGCTGGCGCTGGAGCGCGTGCCGCGGGCGGCGGTGTGGACGGACGAACTGGACCGGGCCGCGGCGGACGGCGCACCCGCGGACAGCCCGAGTTACAGCGTCGACACGCTCGAACGGGCCCGTGCGTGGCTGGACGACCGCGGGCTGGCGGGGTGTCCGCTGCGGCTCATCATCGGGGCCGACCAGGCCCTGGCGTTTCACCGCTGGCACCGCCCGCGGGACATTCTGCGTCTGGCGACGCCGGCGGTGATGCTCCGAACGGCCGCCGCCCCCGCCGGTGCGGGCGCGAGCGCCGGCGGAGCGCCCACCCCGGCGCACGCGACCTTGACCGACGGCCTGGCCCGGACGAAGTTCTGGTCGGCTCAGGAACTGGCGATGTGGGCCGACGCGATCGTGCCGACGGGGACGATCGACGTCAGCGCGACGACGATTCGGCGGGCGCTGGCGGGCGAACTGTGGGACACGGCGGGGCGATTGCTCGATCCGGGCGTGCTCGCGTACATCCGCGAGCGCGGCCTATACGCGCGTGGGTAAGGACGAGTTGCCGCTCCCCGCGCGAAGACGACGGGCGAAGGCGTATACGCCGAGCGCCGTGGCGTGCACGCGTTCGGGGTGGTCGGCGTCGACGATGGGGCGGGCCGGGATGCGCAGCGCGATCATGCCGACGGGCAGATCCACGCCGTTCCAGCGGGACAGGTGCGTATCCGGGGCGGACGGCTCGCGCAGAGCGGGAGCGTCCGGACGCTGGGCGTTGTCGGGCTTGATGGGCTTGGTCGGGTCGGTCGGGTCGGTCGGCATGAGCTTGGTCAGGTTCAGGGTTCGGTGCGGTCCCAGATCAGCAGGCGGCCCAGGCGGACGGCGGCGGCCTGGGCGATCTCGAGTATGTCGCGGATGCGCGGGTCTTCAAGGTGCGCATCCACGTCCGGGTTCAGCCCCACCGCGTCATACGCCCACAGGCCGTCAAGGTTCAGCACCCCGATCACCGGGCCGAACGCCGGCGGGTCGAACGGGAACCGCCCGATGGTCTCGAACTGATCGACCTCGATCGTCTCGCCCGAATGGCTGGGCCACAGGCGGGACTCCTGCGGGTCGAAGATCGGCGAGCTGAGCGTCCACGTCGCGGGCGGCGGCGGCGGATCGGCCGGGGTATCCGGACGCGGCGGGAGTTCGAACACGCGCGTGAACCGCGCCGGATCGTCGAACGCCAGCGCCCGCGCCTGCTGGCGGTTGCAGATCATCGGGCGACGCACGGTGTACGCGATGCCCGCGATCCCGCTGCGCGTCGACGGGAAGCAGATCGGCGGCGGGTCGTCCGGGCCCGGCTCGGGCGGGCCCGCCGTCGAGAACGCCATCACGAACCCCGTCGGGCTGAGCAGGAACACGTTGGCGCGAAAGAGCGTCGCCGGGTCGGGCGTGGTCGGAGACAGACGCCGACCGGCGCGGGCGACGAGCTCCGCGAGCTCGATCTCGACCAGTTCGAGGTCGGCCCCGGGGTCGTACAGGCCAGGGTCCTGCCGCCGATCGAGTTCGTCGTGGGCGCACTGCTGGCCCAGTTCGAACATCGCGGTGATGCGGGGCGGGTCGAGCGCGCTGAGGTCGAGCACGCCCGGCGGGCCGCCCGTGCGGGCGTAGGGCTGGCGCACGGGGTGCACGTGCGGCAGGGCGGAGACGAGTTGAGACTCGAGCTGGTCGCGCGTGCCGCGGGTGGCCAGGCGGCCCAGGGCGGCGCTGACGCCGGCGAGCCCGGTGGTGTCGGTGACGGTCTCGGCGTCGTCGACGACGCGCAGGCCCAGGCGCAGCCACGGGCGGTAGGCGATCCAGTCGTACAGCGGGTGCCCGCTCAGTTCGTCGCGCATCGCCTGCGAGAAGACCCACAGCGGGAAGTTGGCGGTGATCCCGCCGTCGGCGAAGGTGCCGCCGTCGGGCATCTGCGGCAGGTCGCGCGGACGGATCGCAAAAGGGAAGGAGGCCGAGGCCCGGGCCGCGGCGGCGACGGGCACGTTGCGGAACGCGTCGTCGTACGACTTGATCAGTTCCAGCCGCCCACGCGCGAGGTTGGTCGCGGTCAAGATGAGCGGCGGGCGGTAGTTCGCGACCGGGTCCTCGTACGCGGCGTCGAGATAGTCGCCGAAGGTGAGCGGCGTGGGCTTGTCGCGGAGGTGGGGGGGGAGGTCGGCGGCGGCGCGGAGGGTGTGCTCGATCCAGTCTTCGAGGTCGGTCGCGCTGAACAAGCCGCGCTGGTCGAGCTGCGGGCGCAGGTCGTCGTACAGCGCCTTGGCCCGCCAGATGGCGAGGAGGCGCGCGACCAGATTGCCAGCCAGGAGCGAGCGCGAAGCGCGGAGGCCGCGGGCGCGAAGATCGGGCAGGTCTTCGGGCGCGACGTGCCCGTCGAACGGGCCGAGGAGTTCACCGAGGCGGCGTCCGGGCGGGGCGGTCTGCGCGAGTTGGATGAGCCGGTCGCGGACGGTGGAGGGGGGCAGCCCGCCCCAGAGGAGCGTGGCGACCAGCGCGCCGGCGGAGGTGCCGGCGAAGGCGAGCGGGGTGTAGCCGCGGTGTTCCAGGACGGCGGAGGCTTGCCCGAGCAGGGAGAGGCCGAAGACGCCGCCGCCCTGGATGGCGACGACACACTCGCGGATGTCCGGCACCGCGCCCCGCATGGCGCAGGGTATCAGCGCGACAGGGCGGGGCGGGGGTGCCGGGACGCGGGGGAATCAGCGGCGGGAGGAAGACGGGCGGCTTGCGCCGTTCTTGCCGGCGGGAGCCGACTTCGAGGGGGCCGGCTTGGCGGCGGCGGGCTTGGCGGGGGCGGGCTTGGCCGCGGGCTTGCCGCCGCCGCACAGCTTGCGGAGGGCGTCGGCCTTGTCGGTCTTTTCCCAGGTGAAGGCGTCGTACTTCTTGCCCTTGTAGGTGATGATCGTGGGGGCGCGGCCGAAGTGCCCGTGCTTGGCGGTGGGGGAGTAGATCGGGGTGCGGAGCTTGAGGGTCTCGATGATCCCGCGGGGCGTGAGTTTGAAGGTCTTGCGGATGGCGTCGGAGATGACGGCCTCGTCGACCTTGGCCGTGCCGAAGGTGTCGACGTACACGCTGGTCGGGTCGGCGACGCCGATGGCGTAGGAGAGCTGGATCTCGCAGCGGTCGGCCAGGCCGGCGGCGACGACGTTCTTGGCGATGTAGCGGGCCATGTACGCGGCGGAACGGTCGACTTTGGTCGGGTCCTTGCCGGAGAAGGCGCCGCCGCCGTGACGGCCCATGCCGCCGTAGGTATCGACGATGATCTTGCGGCCCGTCAGGCCGGTGTCGCCGTGGGGCCCGCCGATCTCGAAGCGCCCCGTCGGGTTGACGTGGATGGTGATGCCCGGGTTGTACCAGTCGCCCAGGACGGGCTTGATGATGTGCTCGATGACGTGCTTGCGGAGCTGGTCCTGCCGGTCGTTCCAGGACGGGTCGTGCTGGGTGGACAGCACGACGGTGTCGACGGCGACGGGCTTGTCGTCCTGATACTCGACGGTGACCTGGCTCTTGGCGTCCGGGCGGAGGCCGGGGATCTTGCCGCTGGAGCGGACGTCGGCCTGGCGCTCGACCAGCTCGTGCGCGAGCTGGATGGGCAGGGGCATGAGTTCGTCGGTATCGCGGCAGGCGAAGCCGAACATCATGCCCTGGTCGCCGGCGCCTTCCTTGTCAACGCCCATGGCGATGTCGTTGGACTGCTTGTTCAGGGCGACCATGACGCCGCAGGAGTCGGCGTCGAAGCGCATGTCCCCGGAGGTGTACCCGATGGTGCGGACCGTCTCGCGGACCAAGTCGGGGATGGAGACGTAGGTGTTGGTGGTGATCTCGCCCGCGACGACGACCAGCCCGGTGCAGCAGAGGGTTTCGCAGGCGACGCGGGAGAAGGGGTCGTCGGCGAGCATCGCGTCCAGCACGGCGTCGGAGATCTGATCGGCGACCTTGTCCGGGTGGCCCATGGAGACGGATTCAGAGGTGAACAGGCGGGGCATGCTGGAAGGGGCGTTGGACGCGGGCATGGGGCGGTCTCTCTGAGGAAATGTGGGGTTGTTGGGGGAGGCGGAGGGTACGCGCGCCGGGCGGTGCCCAGCAGGCTTGAACGCCCCGGAGAAAGCCAAAAAACAGGAGGTCCGCCGGGTGGGCGGACCTCCGAACGCTGGACATGCTGATGCCAAGTGTGCGGGATCACCCGCGGCGGCGAACAGACAGCAGCCCGGCGATGGCCAACAGAGCGCCGGCGGACGGGGCGGGGATGTTCCCGCCCGCGATCGCCAGGGCGACGATGACCTCGCCCCCGCCCACCAGCCCGACCGCCGAGCCCGCGCCCGTCGTCAGATCGATCGACCAGAACATGGTCGTCGACTGGTCGACGCGCTGGACGGCGGCGTACCCGATGTTGCTGCTGGCGGAGATGTCGAACCCGCCGATGACGTTGACGTTGGCGTTGGCGCCGATGCCCAGGGTGCCGACGGTGTTGAGGGTGCCCTGGTTGGCGTTGCCGAAGCGGACGAGGGTGTCGAGCCCGGCGTCGATGGCGTAGAGCGTGGTGGCCGTCGCGCCGGGGACGGAGTTGGTGTACGCGACGTGAGTGATGTTCGGGTTGGCGCCGAAGTTGGCGTCGCCCGCGACATAGGCCACGGCGGTGTCCTCGGTGACCACGCCGCCCGAGGCGGGGTTGCCCAGGCGGTAGTTGCGGTCGGTGTTGCTGACGATGCGGAGGGCGACGGGGCCGGTGGGATTGAAGTCAAAGCCGAAGTTGGCGCCGTTGAGGGGGATGCTCAGCGGGGCGACGAGCGTGGCGGCCCCGGTGACGGGGTTGAGGGTGTAGAGGTTGTTCTGGGCGCCCAGGGCGTAGAGGCGCCCGTCGGCGGGGCGGAAGTCGATGCCCTGCACGGTGTCGTTGGGCTGCAGGTTGGTGATGGCGACGCCGCCGAGCAGCGTGCCGGGGGTGGCGGTGTCCCAACTGAGCAGGCGGCCCTGGGCGTTGACGCCGTAGACCAGTTCTGCGTGTGTGGCGGGAACGGCGATCGCCAGTGCGGGCGCACCGACGGCCAGGACCAGCCGGGCAGCTTTCTTCATCCTCACGTGAACCTCCTCGCCGCGTTGCCGCGGCGCGTACGAATCCCCCCGCCCCGTCGCGCAGTCGCAGGGGGTACGTGGAGGCGTCGAGCGCGGGATTTTGTGAAAGACAACAAAAAAACTGATGAGGCGGTCCAGCGAGTCAGTCTTGTTCGCCTTTCGGAGGGGGTCCCTCCAGAGATGCGCAGATCTCCATCGCCGTGCGTTCATCGAAGCCGGGCGGGACGCTCAAGGTCAGCAACGCGATTTGCCCAAGAACTGATGCTTCGCATGCGTATGTGGTCCGTCCTTCTTCGTCGGAGTGATCGTCGCGGAGGATGCGGCCGAGGACCTGGCCCTTCTCGAATCGGGAGACCTCGAGCGCCCCCGTGCGAGGTTCAGCAAGAAACGCCGCGCGCCGCGCGATGAGTGCCTGTTCCGTTTCCTCCCCCATGAGCGACATTACGGACGTGTGAAGCGTGAATTCCTCGCACACGAAGATCGTCGAGTCTTCATGGACAACTTCGACGCTGCGAGGCAGGCGCACGCTCCAGCCAGCACCAATGCTCCATCGAGCCGCACCACGCCGGTATCCCATCAGGGGCGTTGACGAGGGGACGAGCGCCGCCTTCTTGGCGACAAGTGGGGGTACCTCGTGCTCACCGGCAAGTTGTGCCTCGAGTTCCAGCCATTCGCGCCAGGGAAGGTCGATGTCCGGATCCATCTCCAGCGCGCGTTGCAGCGACAGCTGGGTTTCTTCCTTGATGTGGACGCTGTCTGAGCTCGCGGGCGGCGTCCAGTGCATCTCCGAACTGATGAGGGCGAGCGCGCGGCCGCGCCAATACGCGGCATTCCGGTCTTCGTCCCACCAAGCGAAGAAATCGATCCCCGATTCCGGGTTCTCCGAGACGCGACGGAGCCATTCGTTCGAGCGGTGCCCAATCGGCGTGCGCACGCCCGGTGGCGAGTTGTCCTGCCAGCACTCATCAATCCCGCAGCCAATCGAGATGGCGTTCGATTCCGCACCGGGCTGACTCAGGACCGAACATGCGACAGCGCTTAGCCACCCGAGCATCGCGTCCTGAAGTTGTACGTAGTCGTGGTGCTTGTCGAACTCGGTGTCGTCCTCGATGGATGTGACCGTCAAGCCCAGACGTTCGAAAAACGCCGGCGCAAACTCGTAGAGCATGCGGTGGTATCCGGGGCCGACCGTGTTGGTGCGGGCTGCCAAGATCACGCTGTCGCTGTCCGCCGTGACCTCGATCGGCTGAGCCGCCGGGTGGAGCACGGCGATGACCACCTCCTCCCCGTCCAGACCGGCGACGATCTGGGTGTCGCGCAGCGTATCGAAGGTAAACGGCTCGATATCACGACAGGCGTCGAGTGCCTGTTGGATCGCTTCAGCTGACGGCGCACTCTTGCGTTTTCTCCCGTGCGTGAGCGAGGCGATAAACGTCACGTCGATTCCCATGCGCGATCTCCGTGGGCGAAGTTGAAATGTCGAACTTGAGAGGCGTGGAGGTTACGGCCGCTGGATCAGCAGGTCCGCCGGCGACTGCTTGGCGCGGATCAGTTGCCGGATCTCGGCCAGGCGCGCCAGCGCGGGCTTGGGGTTGCCGGCGCTGTCGATCAGCCCGTCGTGCTTGTTGTCGAAGGCGGGGTTATGTTTGGGTGACGAGCTGGCGGGCGTGTGCGGGGCCGGGTCGTACAGCTCGTGCCACGCGACGGAGTGCACGTACGGCTTGCTGGACGCGACGCTGAGCACGCCGTGCATCCACTCTGCCTGCGCGTCCGGGCTCCACGGGCCGTACAGATAGCCCGGGTCGTGCTCGCCGGCGATGCCGAGCTCGTCCGGGCTGGGGGGCTGGCTCGGGGCGCTGCAGGCGGCGACGGAGATCGGACGCTCTAGCCCGGCGAACTTGTCCAGCAGCGCGCTCAGCGCCATCAGGTCCCGCGTCGAGCGACCCGGCTCCGGCTGGCCCATCTCGATCCGCAGCGCGAACAGGTCCGGGCTGATGCCCTGCTGCAGCAATACGTCGGCGTAGGTGATCGGGGGCATCGCGCGCGTGCTCGAACGCGCGTAGTACTCGCCCCAGGGCTGGTCGATCTGGATCTGCACCTTCGCGCTCGGCTGCAGCTTGCGGACGATCATCACCGCCAGGCGCGTCAGGTCGACGACCTGCTCGAGCGTCAGCGTGAAGTTGCTGGAGACGTGCAGCCCGCTGGCGACCGTCCACGTGCCGACGGTGCGCCGGTAGCGTGTCACCAGGTTCTTGATGTGCTCGTACACCAGTTCGCGGAGCGTCTCGTAATCGTGCTCCCAGATGTACAGCCACTCGGGCACGCACCCGCGCCGGAAGTCGATGATCGGCCCGCCCACCAGCGGCAGCCGGGCCGTGCGCACGGCCCACTCGATCCACCGGTCGGTCTTCGCGAAGGCGTACTTGCCCTCGGTTGGCTCCATGTCGACCCAGCGCATGGGCATGACCAGGAAGTCGGCGCCGGCCGCCGCGGCTTTCTGCAGCGCCGGCGTGAACTGCTCCGGGCTCACCGTCACGCCGACCTGCGGCGGGGACGGCAGGATCACCCCGACGGTCCCCAGCAGCGTGCTCCGGCTTTCCGCGACTTCGTGGTCTGTCAGCGCGTTCGACGGGGCCGCGATGCGGGCGGCGGCGGCGGCGAGTTCACCCGTCATCCGCCGCGTGAACTGCGTCCGCGCCTGGTTCAGCGTCAGCCGCTCCCCCGCCTCGACCGCCAGGGCCAGGGCCGTCCGCGACAGGCGGTCGGCCATCGGGCTGAAGCCGGCGCAGGAGGCGGGGTTGCCGGTCGGCACGCGGGAAGCCGCGGCGACCACGGCCTTCATGAACGCCTGCCGCGCCCGCTCGAAGAGCACCATGCCCGGGTCATCCGGCGGCAGATCGAACAGGGCCCAATCTTCGAGCTTGTTCAGCGCCAGCATGATCCGGTGCCGCGCCAGTTCCAGGCTCAGCAGGTACGGCGCTTCCCGCTCGGGCAGAAGGCAGGTTTGCAGCGTGATGACCCCGAGGTCGGTGCGCGTTTTGTTCGCGGCCGACGGCGGGAGCGTGACCAGCGTGTGGTCCGGCGGCGTCACGCGATACAGCAGGCACAGCCCCGCTGAGTCGCGGGAGCCCTTCTCGCAGCGGATGCACCCCGCCTGCTCGTCGAAGCGGATGTCGGCCTGCACGGGCACGTCGTCCGCCCCAAACAGATAGGCGTGGCGCAGCGCCCACAGCCGGGCCGGGCCGGCCGTGTCCGGGGAGGCGGGTTCGGGGTCGAAGACGGCGAAGGAGAGCATCGGGATTGGGAGGGTAGCCGACGACGCGGCGGGGCCGGGGTACCACTAGCCTTGGCCCATGAACAATCGTTTTTGCCGCCGCCATCGAGGGAGACCACGAGGGGTTTTGGCCCTGGCCGGGCTGTGGATTGTCGGCGGGCTGAGCGCTTTAGGAACCGGCGGCTGTGCCTCGGTCGGCAAGGCGCCGGACGCGGCGGCCCAGACGGTGCTTGATCGCAGCCCGCCGCTGGTGCTGGAGCAGATCGGCCCGCTCGGCCCCGGCGCGAACAAGGAAATCTCCGGCATCGTGCGCAGCCGGCGCGATCCGCGCGTGTTCTGGACGCTCAATGACTCGGGCGACGAGCCGCGCGTCTACCCGATCCGCGCGGACGGCACGTTGATCCCCAGCGTCCGCTCGCCCGAGACGCCCGGCACGCTCATCGGCGGGGCGATCAACGGCGACTGGGAGGACATCGCCCTCGACGCATCCGGACGCCTGATCGTCGCCGACGTCGGCAACAACTCCAACGCCCGGCGCGACCTGTGCCTGTACATCCTCGAAGAGCCGGAAATCACGGAAGGCCGCACGGCGTACCTCGCCAAGGTCTTTGTCCGCTACCCAGAACAAACCACCTGGCCCGCCCCGGCCGGCGACTTCAACTACGACTGCGAGGGCGTGTTCACTGTCGGCGACGACATCTACCTCCTCACCAAGCACCGCGCGGACTCGTGGACGCGCCTGTACCGCGTTGGCGCTCGAACGCACGGGGTCGTCAACCCGCTGGTCTATCTCGAACGGTTCGACATCGCCGGCCAGGTGACCGCGGCGGACGCGAGCGACGACGGGCTGATGCTCGTGGTCTTGACGTACGAAGACATCTGGCTGTTCGAGCGTTCGAGCACCCGCGAGCCGTTCTTCGGCGAGCGCGTGCACCGCCGTGCGTACGCGCTGCCCGGCGATGGCGCGACGCCCGTGCGGCCCAGCGACAGCGAGTCGATCTGCTTCGAGCAGGCCGGGCCGAGCCCGACAAGCGTGCTGATTGCCGACGAGGCCCGCGGCGTGCTGTACCGGGCGAGGGTGGAGGAGATTCGGCGGTGATGCGGCGGGCACTGGCATTGGCCGTGAGTCGGGCCCTGCGCTGGTGGCGGAGCGGGCGAATTCTGCGCCAAAGTGTGGTGGTAACGGTGCTTCTGCTCGGACTGTCGTTCGCGCCGCTAGTGGCGGCGCCGCGATTGGGGAACAACCGTCAGTTGTTTGGGTACCGTCTGTTCGACATCGCCATGCTGGCGCCGATGTGCTTTGCGGTCGGTCTTGTTGTGTATCACACGGCGATCGCCGTGCGTGTTTTGAGGATGCTGCGCGGGGCGGACCGCCGCGGCGTCGATCTTTGCCCGCAATGCCACTATGACCTTGCAACCGACGCGACGCGGTGTCCGGAGTGCGGCGTTTCGGGGACGTCGGCGGAACGAGACAAGTACTGGCGGTGGTTCCTTCGGCCGTGGGGATACGGGTGATGTGCAACTCGCCAAGTGATCCCGCCCCGCCCCGCCGTACCCTTGCCGCGATATGAGCACCAGCGAACACCTTCAACCGCGTCTGCCGCTGATCCGGCGGGGAAAAGTGCGCGACGTCTACGAACTGCCGGACGACCCCGAGGGCGGACGCGTGCTGATGGTCGCGTCCGACCGGATCAGCGCGTTCGACGTCGTCATGCCCACGCCCATCGAGGGCAAGGGGCGGCTGCTGACCGAGATCGCCGCGTGGTGGTTCGGGTTCATCGAGTCCCGCAAACTCAGCGCGACGCACGTGCTGTCGACGCGTGTTGAGGACGTGCCCGCCTCGGCGATCCCGAGCGAGCAGGCCCGCGAGCACCTCCGCGGGCGCGTCACCATCGGGCGACGCTGCCGCGTGCTGCCCATCGAGTGCGTCGTGCGCGGCTACCTCGAGGGCGGCGGGTGGAAGGAGTATCAGGCCACCGGCTCGGTATGCGGCGTGAAGCTGCCCGCCGGGCTCAAGCAGTGCGACCGCCTCCCGGAGCCAATCTTCACGCCCGCAACCAAGGCCAGCGAAGGGCACGACGAGAACATCACCTTCGATCAGGCCGTCGATATCGTCGGGATCGAACTCGCCAGCGTCGTGCGCGACGTGTCGCTGGCGATCTACAAGGCGGCGGCGGCGCACTCGCTCTCACGCGGGATCATCATCGCCGACACCAAGTTCGAGTTCGGCATCCCGGAGGACGAGGCGGGCAAGGGCGCCCGCGTGTTCACCCCGCCGATCCTGATCGACGAGGCGCTCACGCCCGACTCCTCGCGCTTCTGGCCCGCCGACGGCTACGAGCCGGGGCGGGCCCAGCGGAGTTTCGACAAGCAGTTCCTGCGGGAGTACCTGGAGGAACTGGTGAGCGCCGGCGTGTGGGACAAGCAGGCGCCGGGCCCGGAACTGCCGGCACGCGTGGTGCAGGGCACGCTGGCGCGGTACCGCGAAGCCCGTGATCGGCTGTGCGGGTGAGCGGACCCGGCGCGGCCACGATGAATCGGCGTTCACGGCGGGACACGCGGCGGTGCGCGTCTACGCTGCGTGGGCATGTCGATCGATGGAGCCGCAAACAAGGTTGGAAGTGAACGCTCGCCGCTGATGGAGCTGCTGGTGGTCGCCGCGCCGGTGGTCGCGACGATGACCAGCTACACCATCATGCAGTTCGCGGACCAGTTGATGGTGTCGCGGATGGGCCCGGACCCGGTGTACGTCGGGGCCCAGGGCAACGGCGGGCTGCTGTCGTTCGTGCCGATCTCGATCGCCACCGGCTTCATCACGGTCGTGAACACGTACGTGAGCCAGAACCTGGGCGCCGGCAAGCCGGAGCGCGGGCCGGCGTACGCGTGGGCGGCGGTGTGGTTCTCCGCCGCGTTCTGGGCGCTGATCCTGCTCCCGTTCGTGGCTCTGGTGCCGTCGGTCGTCGGGCTGATGCGCGACACGGGGCTGGACGAGGCGGCCCTGGCGAGCGCCGACCGGCGCGACGCGATGGCCGTCGAGTACGCCCGCATCCTGCTCATCGGCGCGATCGTCACGATGACCACGCGCGCGATCTCGCAGTACTTCTACGGCATGCACAAGCCGATGGTCGTGCTCGTCGGCACGGTCGCCGGGAACATCGTCAATCTGGTCGCGAACAGTTTCCTCATCTACGGACCGACGGCCGCCAAGACCGGCGTCGGCTGGCTCGACGCGTGGTTCGAGTTCACCGCCTCGCTGTGCGCGTCGCTGGGCATCCCGCGACTGGGCGTCGCCGGGGCCGCGTACGCAACCGTCCTCGGCTCGCTGGTCGAACTGCTCATCCCGGCCCTCCTGTTCCTCTCGCCACGGTTCGAGCGGCTGTACCGCACGCGCTCGGCGTGGAAGCCCAGCCTCGGACACTACAAGGACCTCGTGCGCATCGGCTGGCCAGGCGCGATCATGTTCGGCAACGAGATGATCTGCTGGGCCTTCTTCATGGTCTATCTCGTCGGACAGTTCGGCCCGATGCACTCGACCGCCGGCTGGATCGCCCACCGATACATGAGCCTTTCGTTCATGCCCACGGTCGGGATCTCGGTCGCCATGACCGCGATGGTCGGCAAGTGCATGGGCATGAAGCGCCCCGACCTTGCCGAGGCTCGCGCCTGGCTCGGGCTGAAGGTCGCGGCGACGTATATGACCCTGTGCGGGATCGCGTTTGTCATCTTCCGCGAGCCGATGGTCCGCGCGTTCATCGACAGCGCGACGCCGCCCGATCAAGCCGCCGAACTGATCAAGTACGGGTCCTTGTTCCTGCTCGCCGTCGCCGCGTTCCAGTTCTTTGACGGGGTGGCGATGAGCCTGAACGGCGCGCTCCGCGGCGCGGGCGACACGCGCTGGCCCGGCGTGTTCACCGTCGTGCTGAGCTGGCTCATCATCGTGCTCGGCGGGCTGGCGATGGTGCGGTACACGCCGGGGCTCGAGTCGCTCGGCCCGTGGATCGCCGCGGCGGTGTACATCGTCGCGCTGGCGGCGGCCCTCTTCACGCGCTTCCGCATGGGCGCGTGGCGACGGATCGAACTCGTCAAGGCCGACCAGGACCGCCCGCGCAACCGGGGCGACGGGCCCACCGGCGGCCCTGCCAAGCCCGCGGTCACCGATACCGCGCCCACGCCTGTTTGACCTGCTCGATGTCGTACGGCGTGCCGCACTCGGGGCAGGTGCCGCGCTCCTCGAGCCCCGTGAGCGCGTAGTAGCACTTGGGGCACAGCGTGTCCGACGAGCCGGCCGCCCGGCGCGAGAGCAGCGAGCGCCCGAACCCGATCAGCACCCCGCCGGTCAGCCCGATCCCCACGCCGCCGAGGATCGCGATGTGATTCACGCCGATGGGCGTGAACACCGCCAGCGCCAGCAGCACCACCAGCATCGCCCAGCCCACGACAATCAGCACCACGCCCGCGCGGGCGATGCCGGACCACCGCACGTGCAGTCGCGGCGGCCTGACCGCGAGGGGGGCGGGCGGGTCGGTCGGCTCGGGCGGCGGTGCGGGCAGAGGCGGCATTTACAGCGTCGGCAGGCGGCCGCCATCGACCGGCAGGTTGATCCCGTTGATGTACCCCGCAGCCGGTGAGGCCAGGAACGCGATCGCCGCGGCGATCTCGTCCGCTTCCGCGAACCGGCCCGCGGGGATGCTCGCCATGAGATCTGCGGCGACGGCGGCGCGGTCGCGCCCGCTCGCCGCGGCCCGCGAGGTCAGCAGCGCCTCCAGCCGCTCCGTCCGCGTGAACCCCGGCAGCACGTTGTTCACAGTGATGCCCGACGGGCCAAGCTCGCCCGCGAGCGTCTTGGCCCAACTCGCCATCGCCCCGCGCACGGTGTTGGACACGCCCAGGTCCGGGATCGGCGCCTTCACACTGGTGGAGATCACGTTGATCATCCGCCCGTACCGGGCCGCGATCATGCCGGGCGCGAACGCCCTGGCCAGGATCTGTGCCGAGACCAGGTGAGCGCTGAACGCCGCCAGATACGCCGCGGGGTCGGCGTCGATCGCGCGACCGGGCGGCGGGCCGCCGGTGTTGTTGACCAGCACGTGCACCGCGCGGGCGTCCTCCCGCACGAGCGTCTCCGCCGCCGCCCGCACGCTGGTCGTGTCTGTGAAGTCCGCCGCGATCCAGTGGTGATGTTGGCGATCGCCGTGCGGCCTGGGCAGGCTCTCGCAGGCGGCTCGCAGCTTGTCCGGGTTGCGGGCGATGAGCGTCACCCCGGCGCCGAGCGTGGCCAGCGCGATCGCCGCGGCCCGCCCGATCCCCGCGGTCGACCCGCACACCACCGCGTGCTTGCCGAGCAGTGAAGTGTCCATGCCGATCGTACTAACCACGCCGACGCGACGCATGAAAAAACCCCCGGAGCGTGCGCCCGGGGGTTGATGGGTTGAGTCGCGTGTGGCTGCGAACCGGTTCAGCGGCGCCGACGGGCCGCCAGCAGCCCGCCCAGCGCCAAGAGGGCCGCGCCCGACGGCGCCGGCACGGCCCGGAACTCGGCCCACTGCACCACCAGCCGCACGTTGCCCTCCATGCCCGGGCCGAGCTGGGCGCGGGCGTCGGCGTTGCCGAACTCGCGGCTGAGGAACAGCTCGGCGGCGGCGGTGAAGTCGACGGAGAACGCGGCCCCGGTCTGCGAGATCGCGGCCAGCACGTCGTAGTTGCGGCTGAACGAGTACCCGACGGAGTTGGGCGTGATGCCCGCGCCGGGGTCCTGCACGAACTGGCCTTCGACGAAGACGGCGTCGGCGCTGCCGCGCGTCAGGCTGATCTGCCCAGCCGCCAGCCCGCCGTTGTTGAAGCCCCAGGGCATGTCGTAGTTGCCGAGGGAAGCGGGGTCGAAGAAGGTGGTGATGCCGTTGACGTTGATCCGGTTGCCGGTGGACGAGATCCCGCCGAACGCGGAGGTCGAGAACGCCGCGTCGATGTTGGCGTCCACGCGGAAGCGGGACTGCTGCGCGGCGTTGCCGCCGATGGCCTTGACGATCATCTCATCGCCGCCCCAGCCGAGCCCGACGGTGAGCGTCGCGGCGACCGGCACGCGGACGACCTGCCCGAAGCCGGCCACCCCGCCGGCGTCCGGCGCGGTGTTGTTCCACTGGTTCAGCGTGACCGAGCGGGCCTCGCCCGCGGTGCGCGGGAAGTTGGCCCCGGCGGAGGTCGGCTGCGGGCCCGCGAGCGTCGGGCCGTTCGGCCCGGTGTACCCGAAGTTGTAATGGCGGAAGCCGGCCGGCCCGGGGGGCGAGCCGGTGCCGAAGTTCCCGAACTGCTGCAGTTGGATGTACTGCTGCGAAGAGAGATCGCCGCCGGTGAACCACGGCGTGCCGGGCTCGTTCATCACGCCGAAGGACGTATCGCCGAAGGGCGGCAGCGTCTGGCCGTTGCCCCCGCCGCGCGGCGTGCCGACCAGCCCGGTATCGAACGCGCCGGTGCCGGTGGGCTGCCACGTCCACCCGCCCGGGAGCGTGGTGTTGGTCGGAACGGCGAAGGCGGAGGCGGCGATGGCGACGGCGCTCAGGGCGGCCGCGCGCGAGCAAGTCTGCTGCATGAGTCTCTCTCTCCTCAGGCCAGTCGGCGTCAGCCGCCCGGCGTGAAGTCACAGAGTACCCGCGCCGGAGCCTCCCGCAACGGTGTTGCAACCCCGGTTTTGCCTTGGTTTTTGCGGCTTTCCGGATGCCGGTGTCGGTGAAGATGGGCAATCGGCGGTGGTGCCGGCGTTCTGCCGGATAAGGTCGTCCGATGAACCCGCACTCCGCGCCGTCGCCGTCCGGTCCCTCGGGCCCCCAGGGCCCGATCTACCACAGTTCGCACCTGACCTACGGCACGTACCTGCGCGTGAACGGGCTGCTGGAACTGCAGCAGCCGCGTTCGCGGCACCACGACGAACTGCTGTTCATCATCGCGCACCAGGTGTACGAGCTGTGGTTCAAGCAGTTGCTGCACGAGATGGAGGCGATCAACGCCGCCCTCGACGCGGACCAGCCCCTGCGGGCCGCCAAGCTCTTCGACCGCGTGCACAAGGTGCAGCACCTGCTGATCGAGCAGATCCCGCTTTTGGAAACGATGTACGCGGCCGATTTCGCCAAGTTCCGCGACCAGCTCCGCCCCGCCAGCGGGTTCCAGAGCGTGCAGTTCCGCAAGCTCGAGTTCCTGTGCGGGAACAAGAGCGAGAAGTTCCTCGCGCTCGTCGGCGAGGACGAAGCCGCCAAGGCGGAGATGGCGACCTATCTCGGGCGGCCCACGCCGTACGACCACTTCCTGCGTCACCTCTCGCGCGAGGACCGGGGCGTGTTCGCGATCCCGCGTGACGCACTCGAGCGCGACACGCGCCAGCCGCACGAACTCAACACGGCGTGCGCCGAGGCGCTCGCCCGCCTGTACCGCCTGCAAGAAGACGCCGACGCGATCAAGGGCGGCGAGCGCTACTTCGCGCAGTACCGCGTCTGCGAACACCTCATCGAGTTCGACGAGAAACTCGCCATCTGGCGCTTCCACCACGTCAAAATGGTCGAACGCATGATCGGCGGGCTCACCGGCACCGGTGGTTCCAGCGGCGCCAAGTACCTGTGGTCCACCCTGCAGCGACCGCTGTACCCCGATCTTTGGGCCGTGCGGACCACCCTGGGCGCCGGCGGGCCCGGCGGGGATGGTCCTGGTGCCGGTCCCGGTGCTGGACCCGGCATGGGTCCCGCCAGTGGCCCCGCATACGGCGCGGCGTGATGACCCGTACGATTGACCTCGCGTGAAAACACCGGGCGAAGGAGCATCCTGCGGAACGTCAGCGGCGGGCGCAAGCGCCCGGGGCGCCATCTCGCTCCCGGTCATCCAATCCGCAGAAACGCCCGGCCGCTCGGGCCGCAACGCCTGGCAATCCGGCGGAAACGGGCGCATCAAGCCCTCCAAGGCCGGTCGCTGGCGGGCCGCGGTGCTCATCCTCGTGCACGTGCTCATCGCGGTGCACGTCGGCTACTGGCTCGCGACGGGGACGACGGTCTCGCCGGTCGAACCCAGCGAGAGCATGCAGACGCTCCGCGAGGGCGCCATCAACGCGGGGTTCATCTTCTTCGCGCTGGCGATCCTCTCGACGCTGATCCTCGGGCGCTTCGTGTGCGGGTGGGCGTGCCACGTCGTGGCGCTGCAGGACCTGTGCGCCTGGATGATGGCCCGCGTGCGCGTGAAGCCCAAGCCGTTCCGGGCCCGCCTGTTGGTGCTCGTCCCGGTGGTGATGGCGCTGTACATGTTCGTGTGGCCCGTGGTGCACCGCACGGTGGTGCGGCCGCTGCTTGCGAACGAACGCGGCGAACTGCCGACCTGGCTCGGGCAATCCAACCCGATCCCGGGCCTCAGCAATCACCTGGTGACGCACGACTTCTGGGCCACCTTCCCGCCGTGGTTTGTCGCGATCCCCTTCCTCCTCGTGTGCGGGTTCGCGACCGTGTACTTCCTCGGCGCCAAGGGTTTCTGCACGTACGGGTGCCCGTACGGCGGGTTCTTCGGCCCGGCGGACCTGGTCGCCCCCATCCGCATCAAGGTCGATCACGACAAGTGCCACCAGTGCGGGCACTGCACCGCGGTGTGCACCTCGAACGTGCGCGTGCACGAAGAGATCCGCGACTACGGCTCGGTCATCGACCCCGGGTGCATGAAGTGCATGGACTGCGTGAGCGTGTGCCCGAACGGCGCGCTCTCCCTCGGCGTCGCCCGCCCGGCCATCCTCGCCCGCCCGCGCAATGACGAGGCCAAGGCCCGCGCGGCGGAGGCCAAGCGCCTGCGCGCCGCACGCTTCGACCCGACCTGGCCCGAAGAGATCGCCCTCGCCGCGCTGTGGCTGGTGCTGTTCTGGGCGTACCGCGGCATGCTCAACCAGGTGCCCATGCTGATGGCCCTGGGCATGGCGGCGTGCGTTGTGTTCATCGTGTGGAAGGCCTGGCGACTGGTGCGCGAGCCGAACGTCCGCCTGCAGAGCTGGCAGCTCAAGCACAAGGGCCGCTGGAACTGGTCCGGGCGCTTCGTGGTCGCGGGGGCGGCGGCGTGCGTCGCCGTCGCCGGGTGGAGCGGCTGGGTCAAGTTCCACCTCTACCGCGGCGAGCTCCGCCACGCCGCGCTCCGCACGCCCATCGGCGTCGTGTTCACGCCCGTGTACGCACCGTCGCCGACGGAGCTCGCGCTCGCCCGCGGCGTGGTCGACGACTATCGCGCCGCCGGGCCGTTGAGCCAGGGCGGGCTGGGCTGGGCCTACAACGCCGACGATCTGCTGCACATCGCCTACGCGCAGGTGCTCGTGGGCGACCTCCCCGCCGCGGCCCGCGCCATCGAAGAGATCATCGACATCGGGCGCCCGGAGGACGCGCTGGTCTTCCAGCTCGCGCAGATCATGGGGCGGCTGGGCAAGTCCGACGCGGATGTCCTGGCGATGTACCGGCGTGCGCTCGACAAGCACCCGACGCTGCACGGCGTGCGGAGCGCCGTCGCGCGGTCCATGCAGGACAGCGGCGATCGACTCGGCGCCGTCAAGCTCGTCGAGAGCGTGCTGGAGAGCCCGACGTTCACGCGGCGCACGCGCGATCAGGCGTCGGCGCGCCTGGGTGTCGCGCAAGCGCTCGCGGGGCTGGGCGAACGGGCCCGGGCCGCGACGCTCGCCGATCAGGCCGGCCGAGACCCGCACGCCACGCCCGATCAGCAGGTCGCCGCGGCCGGTCTGCTCGCGAGCCTGGAAGAATCGACCAAGGCGGCGGAGATCGCGCAGCTCGCGGCGGCCCGCTCACGAACGACGGCGTTGGGCGGGACCAAGGTCAACGCGGCGGGCGTGCTGCTGCAGGTGGAACGTCGCGACGCCGCGGCCGAGCAGGCCCGCGCCGGCGTCGCGCGAGCGCGGGAAGCCGGGCGGCACATCGGCAAGTCCGACACGCTGTTCAACGCGGGCGTGCTGCTGGCCCGCATCGGGCACATCGACGAGGGTCTCGCCCTCGTGCGCGAGGCCGCGGCGATGGTCCGCACGGCACCGTGGGACGCCGTCAGCGTCGCCCGCTTCATGATCGGGGCGGGGCGGCAGGCCGGCAACGCGGCCCTGGTCGAGGACGGCTGGTCGCTCATGGACGCCGCGGCGAAGGCCATGCCCGACGCGCCGGCGCTGCTGTTCGAGCACGCGATGGCCAGCGCCGCCGCGGGCAAGGTCGACGCGGCCCTGACCAGCGCCTCCAAGGCGGCGACCATCGGGAAAGACAACGCGGTGCTGGCCGATCGCTACGCGGCCCTGCTGGCCCAATCCGGCCGCGACGCTGAGGCGGCGCGGTGGAAGGAAGAGGCCAGGAAGCGGGCGACGGATCCAAGCCGCAGATAGCCTGCTCGGGCAACGGTCGGCCCCTTGTTCGGGGCACGCACAACCGCCGGTTTCGAGCGGGAGCGCACCCATTTTGAGGCACCAACCAGCTTCGCCGGCGACCCCGGTCGAAGTATTCGTACTTTGCGCTTTGTGTGATGAGGCAAACTTGTTACGTTGAAGAGCATTGGCCGGGACGAATCTGCGAGTACGTAAGAACCGCTCGAAGTCGAGCGGGCGGGTATCGCCTCGGCTTCTCAAGAAAGGGCAGACTATGGCGGACCAACAATCTGATGATTGGAGCGGGGACACGCAGGGTGGTGCCACGGTCGCGCCGATCTGGTCCGACGGGGACGCGAGTCAGGCCCCGGATGATGCGCTGGACATGCCGACTTCTGACGACGGAAGCGCCCCGGCGTCGGAGTCCGGGAACGCTCTGCCCGGCATGGAACAGGTTCCGGAGTACGTCCCGCTCTCGAACAGCGAGACGGTGAGTTGGCAGCCGTTCGAGGAGGAGGCGGCCGTCGCTTCGCTCGTCGACGCGGACTGGGCGGACGATCCCGAGTTCTTCCGGGCCGTGATGAAGAAGCTGCCGAAGCTCATCAAGGTCATCCGTCAGGGTGCGCAGACCGCGGGCGGCGTGCTGTCGAGCCCGGTGGGCACGGCGGTCATGACCGCCGCGGGCGGAGCGATCGGGATCCCCCCGCCCGTGACCGCGGCGGTGTCGAACTTCGCGCGGCGTCTCGCCCAGCGGCGCGAGGCGATGGGTCTCACGGAAGCCGAAGGGCCTTCCGGGCCGCCGTCGCTTCTTGAAGTCGTCATCGGCGCCGATGACCGCGTGAAGATCAACAACACCGCGGCCACGCCGTGGAGCGGGATCTGCCATCTCGAGATCACCGCGAAGACCGGGGCCCGCTTCATCGGGACCGGGTGGCTCATCTCTCCGCGCTGCGTGATCACGGCGGGTCACTGCGTGCACATCCGCTCCGCCGGCGGGTGGGCGAGCCAGGTGGTGGTCTCGCCGGGTCGCAACGGGAGCACGTTCCCCTTCGGTCGCGTCTCTTCCGCCCGGTTCAGTGCCCTGCCGCGCTGGGTGAGCCACGCCGACCGCAACTTCGACTGCGCGTGCATCATCCTCCCGCGGCCCGCGCGTTCCAGTACGGGCACCGCCCCGTTCAACTTCCGGTACGCGGTCAAGAGCGATGCCGGCATTCGCGCCCGGGCTCTGAATCTCTCCGGCTATCCGGGCGACAAGGGCGGCATCACGCAATGGTTCCACGCGCGCGGTGCGCAGTCCGTGACGCCGTCGGTGATCACCTACGACGTGGACACGGCGGGCGGCCAGAGCGGCTCGCCCGTGTGGCACCTCGAGAACAACGTTCGGACCGCCGTGGGCATTCATACCAACGGCTCGCCGCTCGGAAACTCCGCCACGCGCATCACGCCGACGATCAAGGCCTACATGGACGCCTGGCGCGCCAGCGGGCTGTAGAGTCCGACCGGTTGGATACGCGAACAATCGGGACGGCCGGGGCAGCGCGTGCCCCGGCCGTCGCCCGTTGTTGAGATCCGGACCCGGCGGGCCATGGAGATTGACCATGGGGCGTGTTCTTGGCCAAGCCGTTGATGAGCAAGACCGGCCGGTGGCGGGCTGTGTGGTGTCGGTCGTGCGCTCGGCAGGGCCGCACCCCGACATCGCCGCCGTGAGCGGCGCGGATGGTCACTTCGAGTTCGACCACGTCCCGACCGGCCGCTTCACGCTGCGCGGCTTCGGGCCGGAGGGTGAGCGCGGCGAGGTTGACGGCGTGTGTCCGCCCGGGAGCTCGGCGTCGGTCCGTCTGGTGCTTCGACCGGCGCCCCCAGACCAGCCGGCCGGAACGGACCGGCCCGAAGCCCCGGGCCGCAGCCACCTGCCGGGAATCGAGCGACCTCGGGCGTGAAAACGCGCACAGTTTGCGCGACATCGGGGGCCGCGATGCCGTGACCGCGCTCATTTTCTAATGTAACGCCGCCGTGTGCCGATGTGGTTAGTGGACGATTCACCCGACGTTCACGCCGGGTGGTTTGTGCGCCGGCCGGGGGGCCGGGAGTGCCATCCATGCCCAAGTCCGCCGAAGAACGCATCGAGTGCCTTGAGAAGAAGGTCAATCTCTACCGGCTGCTGGTGACGCTGCTGGTGGTGTTCATTCTCGTGCTGCAGCGCGAGCGCGTGGTCCGCTGGATCGACGGCGTGGAATCGTGGTTCGGCAAGGCTTCGGACGTGCGGGCGTAAATCACGACCGCCGCACGCGGGCGAGTGTGCGCGGGGGCAGACTTTCAAGAACCCGCACCAGGTCTGGCACGAGCAACCGCAGATCGTCGAGGGTGCTGGTCTTCGCTTGAAGGATGACCACGCTCAGCGGGATCGTCTCGAGATTCTGTTCTGCGGACATGCCGCTGTCCATCGTCAGGAGCGCGTGAAACCCGGTGTCTGCTGCACGGCGGAGCAATGCGCCATTGGATACGCCGCTCCAACCGAGGTACGCGACCGTCACGACCTCGTGCCCGGGCAGGAAATGGCGAAAATCGTGGGGGATGTTCTCATCCAAAAGCAGCTTCATAGTGCTTTAGCCGCCAGATTCAGGCCACGTGCCGCGTGATCGACTCGAGCTCCGCTTTAGCCAGGTCAAGCACCGCACGCACCTGCTCGGGCTTGACGCTCGGGAACTGGTCCAGAAAGTACGCGACGGTATAGCCGCGCTGCAGATAGTCGAATAGCGTGGCCACGGGCACGCGCGTGCCTGCAAAGCACGGCGTTCCGCCGAGAACTCCCGGCGTTGAAGTGACGGGGTCGGTGCCCATGACCAATCCTAGGAAGCCCGTCGTGCGGCCCCGCTCGGCTACCCTCGCCAAATGACGCGGAGCGTACAAGTCGGGAGCGTGACGATCGGGGCGGCGGACCGGCACCCGCTGGTCATCATCGCCGGGCCGTGCGTGCTGGAATCGTTCGAACTGGGGCTCGACATCGGGCGTGCGGTGCAGCGCACCTGCCGCGACCTCGGGCTCGCGTACATCTTCAAGGCCTCGTTCGACAAGGCCAACCGGTCGTCGATCGACTCGCCGCGTGGCCCTGGGCTGGAGCGCGGGCTGGAGTGGCTGTCGCGGATCGGGCGTGAACTGGGCGTGCCGACGACGACGGACATTCACGAGCCGGACCAGGCCGAGCCGGCCGCCCGAGCCGTGGACCTGATCCAAATCCCGGCGTTCCTGTGCCGCCAGACGGACCTGCTCATCGCAGCGGGTCAGGCCGCGGCGACCCACGGGCGGGCCGTGAACGTCAAGAAGGGGCAGTTCGTCTCGCCCGAAGAAATGCGCGGCCCGGTGAAGAAACTCGCTCAGGCCGGGTGCGAGCGCGTCATGCTCACAGAACGCGGCACGTTCTTCGGCTACGGGCGCCTGGTCAACGACTTCATCGGTCTGGGCGAGCTCATGACCCTGACGGGGCCCGCCAACGCCGCGCCGGCGCCGGTCTGCTTCGACTGCACCCACTCGACCCAGCGCCCGGGCCGCGGCGAGGGCGGCAAAGTCACCGGCGGCGACTGGCGCGCCGCCCCCATGCTCGCCAAAGCCGCCACCGCCGCTGGCGTGCATGCCCTTTTCATGGAAACCCACCCCGACCCGAGCACCGCCCTCTCCGACGCGGCGACCATGATCCCGCTCAGCGCCATGGACGAAGTCCTGCGCTCAGTCGCCAAGGTTCGTGCGGCGGTGGTGGGGGGGTGAAGAGGGCTGGAAGTAGGGGCATCCCCACCCGACGGCGTCCGGCGATTGACCGCCTAGAATCGCCGCTGGTCGGTACCGCACCTAAGGGAGTTTCCTGAGCATGACCTCACTGGACATGGTGATCGGCGTTGGCGAGACGCAGCGGAACGCGAAACTCGGGCTGGAACACGCCCGGAAGGCCCAGGAACTCTTCGACAAGGGCGACAAGTTCGGGGCCATCGCCGAACTCCGTCGGAGCGTGCAGGCCGACCCGACCAACTCGCACGCCTTTTTCCGCCTGGGGTACCTGCTGGACCTGACGGGGGAAGAGGAAGAGGCGATCGCGATGTACGAGCGGGCCTGCGAGACCCCGCCGGCGCCGATCAACGCGCTGATCAACCTCGCCGTGCTCCTCGAAGACCGCGGCGAGTTCGCCCGCGCCGAGCGGGCCCTCAAGCAGATCCTGGACACCAACCCCAACCACCCGCGGGCGCGGCTGTTCATGAAGGATGTCCTGGCCAGCAAGGACATGGTCATCGAAGATGATCAGGACAAGGACAAGGTCAAGCGGAACGCGATGCTCGATATTCCGGTGACGGACTTCGAACTCTCCGTCCGCGCCCGCACGTGCCTGAAGAAGATGAACATCCGCACGCTGGGCGACCTGCTGCGGACCACCGAGGCCGAGCTGCTGGCGTACAAGAACTTCGGCGAGAGCAGCCTGATCGAGATCAAGCAGATGCTCGGCACGATGGGGCTGCGCCTGGGTCAGGGCGTGGAAGACGCGCACCGCCAGGCCCGCCGCAAGCTGCTGGACCAGCTCAAGGGCAGCGGCAACGAGGCGATGCTCAACAAGGGCGTGGCGGACCTCAACCTCTCCGTCCGCGCCCGCAAGGCGCTGCAGCTGCTCAACATCCAGACGCTGGGCGACCTGGTCAGCCACACCGAGGCGGAACTGATGGGCGTCAAGAACTTCGGGTCCACCAGCCTGACGGAAGTGAAGGACAAGCTCGCCGAGTACGGCCTGGCCCTTCGCACGCTAGAGAGCTGAACCAAAGCCATGGCCGGGGGATGGCGCGTGGGGGATGCGCCGCGCGGGCTGAGGCCGCCTTCAGGTGGCACTCATTCCGGGTGCACCGCACGCGCGGACAGCACAACCGCCCGCGCTGCTGCGTAGAGTTGAGCGCGTTTGACGGTGAAATTCGGGCCCGGTTCGGGCTTTAGGAGATGCACATGAACGGGGATCAGGGCACGGGCGGTCAGGGGAACAACCGGATGGGCGAGGCGGCGGTTCGGGTTGATCTGGACGCCGTGCGGGCGGATGTCGCTCAGCTCAAGCAGGACTTGGTCGTGCTGGCCGAGGATCTCGGCTCGGTCGCGAAGGACCGGGCTCAGCGGGCCCGAGAGCGCGTTGAAGAGCGTCTGACGGACCTGAAGGACCGCACCAGCTCGGCGGCGCACTCGGCCCGCGTGCGCGGCAAGTACGCCGTGCGCCAGGTTGAGCACACCGTCGAAGAGCACCCGCTGGCCAGCGTCGGCATCGCGTTCGGCGTGGGCCTGCTGGTCGGTGCGCTGCTGAGCCGGCGGTAAGGTCTTCTCGTGAGCGTCTGGTCCGGGTGTGGTGGTGCTTGCCGCCACACCGCGGCCCCGGCATGACACGGGCGTCCATGCGGTCGCCCAGGGGTTGCATTCGCACGTGTACCGTCATCTGAGCGAACTGATCGTGCGGGTGTTCGACCTGGTGGAGGCCGAGGGGCGGTCGCTGCGCGTCGCCATCACGGAACTGTCCGCCAAGCTGGGCACCGGCCTGTCGTTCACGGTCGCGGGCGTGGTAGCGCTCTTGCTTGGGGCCGGGTTTGTGATGGCGGCCCTGTGGATCGGGCTGTACCAGCATGTCGGGCCGGCGTGGGCGTCGTTCGCCGCCGGCTTCGGGATGCTCGGGACCGGGGCGGGCATGCTGTGGTGGGCCAAGAAGGTGCTCAAGTGACACCGCGCGAGCGTGACGAACTCGCCGCCGCGACCGCGCTGAGCGTCGCCGAGGCCAAGGCCCGCATCCGGGCCTGGGGTACCGAGGCGGAAGCCTCGCAGCGACAAGCGTTTGCGCAGTGGGAGCAGCGTGTGCGCGGGTGGGCCCCGCGGGCCGCGGCGGTTGCGGGCGGCTTCGGCGTCCTCGCGGGCGTGGGCGGTGTGCTGGGCGGGCTGTTCCGGGGCCGATCGCAGCGGAGTTCGCGGCGGTCCGGGCGATCCGGGTCGAACGCCCCGGCGCCAGAACAGGATTCCGGCCCGGCGCCGTCCCGCGTGGGCGGGCTGCTGGCCCTCGGGCTCGCCGCGGTGCGCTTGGCCCCGACAGCGTACCGCTTCGCCGCGCCGGTGGTGTCGGCCTTCTGGCGTCGATACCAACGCGGGCGCTGATTCCAATCTTCACCACATTCCGGGCAGGGCAACCATCGGCTTGGCGCGTGGTAATACGTACACGCCGCGCCGGATGGCTGTGGACGCGTGCTGAAGGGGCTGGGCTGCGCGGGCCAGGCGGCGAGCAGGAGAAGGGCATGTCCATATCGCGTGTTAGCCGGCGCTGTGTGGGTGCGGGGGTGGTGATCGCCGCGGGTGTGCTGCTGAGCGGGTGCACCACCTGGAGCCGACCCGCCGCGGATCTGTCGCAGTTCCGCAGGGCGCTGCCGGCGGCGCCGATCTCGGCCGGCATGTTCAACCCGTCGCTCGTCGCGAGCGGCGTGAGCACGTCCGGCACCGCCGCGGACCAGCCGGTGCAGGTGCTGGCGTTCGCGCGCTTGCAGTACCCGGGCGTGACGGTGCGCAGCGACAATCGCTACTCGGCGGGCGTGTACGACACGACCTCGACCGCGAACCTGACGCTGGTGGCGGATGACCTCGGCGCGGTCGTGGACCTGGCCGAGCGGATGGAGCGTTCGAGCGGCTTGCAGGTGCGTCCGGTCGCGACGGGCACGGCTCAGCGGTTGGCGCACACGCCGGACTCGATCATCGCCGCAGCACGGGAGATGAACGCCGACTGGCTGCTGGTGTACACGCTCGATACTGAACTGACGGACAAGACGCACGGCTGGGGCCTGTCGCTGCTGACGCTCGGGCTGATCCCGAACCGGACGGCGAGCATGCGGGCCACCGCCGTCGCCAGCGTGATGGATGTCCGCACAAGCCAGGTGCTCGCGGAGTGGATGTTCAACGACGACGGCTGGCAGCCGGCCAACGGGTACACGGCGGACGACGCCTGCGAGCAGGTGACCAAGCGCACCGAGGGCCGGCTGGAGCGGACGCTGGCCGAGCGTGTCGGCGAACTGCGGCGCGAGCGGGCCCCGCGGCCGGAGGATGGCCAATCGCGCAAGGGTCAGCCGCGACGGGATCCGACGTCGGATTGAATAACGCTGACGGATATCAGTGCGTCGGCGCGGGCGTGAACGTCGCCCCGTCGAGGACATCGCACGAGACGAACTGCCCGGGCTGGAAGTCGTCGGCCCGCTGGCGCGCGTCGGTCAGTTCACAGTGAATGGGGAAGCCCGCGTCGATGACGATGGTGCGGGTGGCTGTGTCGGCGGCGATGACGGAGCCCTGCACGCGGCGCGGGCGGCCGTAGACGGGCTCGACGTAGCGTCCGCCCGTGTGCACCGTGTCAACGCGGCGCGCCTGCACGCGGATGGTGCCCAGGATGCGCTTGCCGACGGGCGTGGTCACGGGCTGGGCGACGAGCAGGTGCGTGCGGTAGTTGGTGTTCGGGAACGTGAGGACCACGTGCGCGGGCGTTGCGCCGGCGGCGGGGTGGTTCTCCGCGAGCTCGCCGCGGGCGGTGGTCGGGTCGATCCGGGAAGTCGGGGCGGGGTGCAGCATGGGGAGCAGAGGTTAGGGACGCGCGGCCCGCGGCGTGAAGCCGGCGCGGGGGGTGATGGTGGCGCCGCGGGGTCAGTCGTTGGCGGCCGGGCGGGCCTTGAGGAAGTTCCGAAGCAGGCGCGGGCCCTCGAGCGTCAGGAAGCTCTCGGGGTGGAACTGCACGCCCTCCATCAGTGCCCGCGGCTGGCTGCGCGGCCAGACGCGGCGCATGCCCATGACGACGCGGCGCGTCGGGCCGTCCGGGCGGGCCGGGTCGATCGGTTCGTCGGTCCACGAGGACACGGCCCAGCCGCTGCCGTCGGCCGCGAGCGGGGGGATGGTTTCGGGGAGCACGACCAGCGAGTGGTAGCGGGTCGCGACAAACGGTGAGGGCAGGCCGGCGTAGACGCCCAGCCCGTCGTGGTGGATGGGCGAGGTCTTGCCGTGCATCGGCACGGCGTGGCGTGTCACGGTCATGCCGTGCATGTCGCCCATGGTCTGGTGCCCGAGGCAGACGCCGAGGATCGGGATGCGCCCGGCGAAGCGCTCGATCATCGCCGCGGAGCACCCGGCTTCCTTGGGCGTGCACGGGCCGGGGGAGATGATCAGGTGCGAGGGCGGCCCGCCGGCGTGGAGGGTCTCGGCCTGGTCGGGCGTGATGGCGTCGTTGCGGACAACGCGGATGTCAACGCCGGCGTCGAGCTCGCCCAGGCGCTGGACGAGGTTGTACGTGAACGAGTCGTAGTTGTCGATCAGCAGGATCACGGGCGAAGGGTATGGGGGGGCGGAAGTGTGAAGTGGCGGAGTGGCGGAGTGGCAAAGTGGCAAAGTGGCGAAGTGGCGAAGTGGCAAAGTGATGGCGTGCCACATCACGCGCGCAGTTGGCTATTTGGCCATTTGCCAATTTGCCATTTGGCAATTTGCCCACGCTTCACGCCGCGTCGCGGTTTTCCGCCTGTCCCAAGTCCCAGTCTTCGGTGCCGGCGACGCCGTCGCGGGTGACGTAGAAGAGGTCCTTGGTGATGGGGTAGGGCAGGCGCTTGTAGTCCTGCTCGACGCGTTCGCGGAGGCGCGTGAGGAACGGCTCGGGCGAGCCGGTGAGCGCGACGAACATGTCGCGTGAGGGCGTGGCGACGTAGAAGTCGCCCCCGAGGTGCGGGGCGAGGCGGTTGTACAGGCTCGAGAGCAGCAGGCGGGCGGCGTCGTAGCCGTCTTGTTCGGAGAGGATCGCGGCCTTGCCGCCTTCTTTGCTCTCGACGACCTGGACTTCGAGCTCGGGCTGGTAGCGGTCGAGGTTCTGGCGGGCGAGGAGGTCGAGGTCTTCCGCCGTCACGCCCCAGCGGATCATCTGCTCGGTCGTGACGGAGATGGTCATGTTGGGCAGGTCGAGCACGAAGACGATGACCGTGCCGTTGACGAACGGGACGTGAGCCACCTGCTCGCGGGCG
>CAZTQN010000001.1:0-254883 GCA_964615765.1 uncultured Phycisphaeraceae bacterium | reverse complement strand
CCCTCCCTCTGGGAGGGGGTGAAGAGGCGCGAGGGCAGGAAAGACATGGGGAAGCAAACCCACCCCCTGCCCCCTCCCTCGGGGAGGGGGTGAGGAGGCGGGCGAGGCACTCCGCACCCCCGAGGCCATGTGGCCATCGACTTCCCCGACCTGTCGTTCCCGCCTATCTTCCTGACTGGGAGTCCCCGCCCGACGAACGTGTTTCGGGGACGTGCTCTGCGGTGCGCGGGTGCGCAGCCGCAGGCTTTTTTTTTCGTTGATGGTGCCAGCAGACGGCGGAGATGCGTGTCATGGAGATGGTGACGAAAGCGGAGAAGGAAGCGCTCGAGGCGAAGCTGTCGACGCTGATCGACAATCGTCCGCTGATTTCCCGGAGGATCGCGGAGGCGCGGGAGCTGGGGGATTTGCGGGAGAACGCGGAGTATCACGCCGCCCGGGAGGAGCAGGGCTTGCAGGAGGCGGAGATCCGCCGGCTGGAGCAGCGGCTGAAGACGGTGCAGGTGATGGACGAGTCGCACAAGTCGGCCGGGGTGGTGTTCCTCGGGGCGACGGTGAAGATCGTGGAAGTCGGGCAGGACGAGTCGGACGCGGAGCTGTTCAAGCTCGTGGGCGAGGCGAGCGGGGGCGACACGGGCGATATCACGGAAGTGACGCAGAACAGCCCGTTCGGCAGTGCGCTGCTGAAGGCGGAAGTCGGGCAGGTGATCGATGTCCGCGGGCCGCGCGGGGTGAAGAAGTTTAAGATTCTGGAGATTGTTTGAGGAAGAAGGGCCGAGGGGATAGGGCCGAGGGCCGAGGGGTACAGAAGAAGATTTGTCGGTGGCATCTGGGGTGAGTGGGTTGGCGAATGCCGCGCGTGACGGGGCGGGTGGGTGTTTCGTGCGCGCGGCAGCCGCGGGAGATGGCCATGGCGTTGACAGTGCTGGTGACGGGGGCGAACCGGGGTCTTGGGCTGGAGTTCGCCCGGCAGTACGCCGCCCGGGGGGATCGGGTGGTGGCGGGCATGCGGAACCCGGGGGCTGCGGGTGGGGCTGGGGGAGCGGTCGCGGATATCGCGACGGTGGTCGAACTGGACACGGCGTCGCAGGCGTCGATCGAGCGGCTGGCGGCGGAACTGGCCGGGGAGTCGATCGACGTGCTGATCAACAACGCGGGCGTGATGGGTGAAGACAAGCCGCTGGCGTCGGTGAACTTCGACGAGTTTGCGCGGGTGATGGCGACCAACACGTTCGGGCCGGCGGTGCTGACGCGGGCGATGCTGCCGCACCTCAAGCGCGGCGGGAAGAAGACGGTCGCGAACATTTCCAGCGAACTGGGGAGCAGCGCGCAGAACTGGCCGGGGTTCTCGTACGCGTACTGCGCCAGCAAGGCGGCCCTCAACCGCATCACGGCCCAGATGGGCAAGGACCTGCGGCGGGACGGGGTGATCGTGACGGCGCTGTGCCCGGGGTGGAACAAGACGGACATGGGCGGGAAGGGCGCGACGCTCGACCCCGCGGAGAGTGTCGCGAAGCTGATCGGGATCATCGACGGGCTGACGCCCAGCGAGAGCGGGAAGTTCATCCGGCACGACGGGGGCGTGATCCCGTACTGAGCGGGGTCGTGGGGGTCGTGGGGGTCGTGGGACACGGTGAAGTGCGCATACGCTCGGCGACATGCGCATCGTGCTGGTGAACTGGGCGCGGATCTGGGACGGGGCGACGCACGGCGGGGGCGTGAACCAGTACTGCCAGTCGCTCGCGCTCGAACTGATCGAGCGCGGGCACGAGGTCGTGAGCCTGTTCGGCGGGACGACGTACGTGCCGCCCCCCCACTGCCCGGCGTCAACGACACCGGGCCGGGGCGCGTGCGTGATCCGGCGGCATGACGACTGGCTGGGCGTCAAGGTCTTCGAGGTGATCAACTCGCCGGTGCTGGCGCCGTCGATCCGGCAGTTTGCCGACCCGCTTGGCGAGGTCAGCGCGCCGGAACTGGAAGAGCAGGTCGAGCGGCTGATGCGGGCGCTCACGCCCGACGCGGTGCACTGGAACAACATCGAGGGGTTCAGCGCCGGGTGCGTCGACGCGGTGCGGCGGGCGTGCCCGGGGGCGCGGCAGGTGTTCAGCCTGCACAACTATCACACGGTGTGCCCGCAGGTGTACTTCATGCAGGGGCACACGCGGGCGTGCTGGGGGTATGACAACGGGCACGCGTGCGCGACGTGCATCGGGTGCACGCCGACGGAGCAGCACCGGGTTGACCTGGAACGGGCGTGGGTGAAGAGCGCGGGGGGCGTGTCGGCGAAGCCGAGCGCGGTGCCGATGACGTGGCGGGCGCGGGCGTCCAGGGCGTTTCGCGAGTGGCGCGTCGCGAGCACGACGCTGGTGCGGGACGGGCTGGGCATCCCGCCGGGGACGCTGAGCGGGAAGACGGGGGAGGCGGGGGCAGAGGTGGCGGCGCCGCTGGAGATGCCGGGGAGAGCGTCGCCGATCGGCGGGGCGTCGGGGTCGATCGGGCTGCCGGTGCTTCAGGTGCAAGCGCCGACGGGCGGGGACGCGGCGGACAAGCGTGGGAAGACGGCGCAGCTGCTGGCGGAGTTGAACCCGTGGCGCCCGCCGACGGAGGATGATCCGGAACGGCGGCCGCTGCTCAACGAGGTTCGACCTGAGCTGGCGAGCGAGCGGGCGCCGAACGCGTATGCGGCGCGGCGGGCGGCGATGGTGGGGATGCTCAACTCGTGCGACCGGGTGCTGGCGGTCAGTGATTTCGTGCGGCGGAAGTTCGAGAGTCTGGGTGTGGAGGCGGGGCGGGTGCGGACGCTGACGATCGGCACGCGGATGCACCGGGTGATTGCGCTCAAGCCGGAGTTGTTGTTCGAGCCGCCGCGGATGGAGGAGCGGCCCACGCCGTGGTGGACGGTGCGCCCGCTGCGGCTGCTCTTCATGGGGTACAACAACTATTACAAGGGGCTGCACATCCTGGCGGAGGCGCTGGACGCGATGCCGGCGACGCACGCGCGGCAGATTGATCTGAGCGTGCACGCGCTGGACGGGCAGAGCATCGAGTGGATGTTCCGGCGGCTGGAGCCGCGGCTGGCGCGGCTGAAGTTCGGGTACGCGTACACGTCGCACGATGTGCCGTGGATGATGGGCGGGAAGGATCTGACCGTGGTGCCCAGCGTGTGGTGGGACAACGGACCGCAGACGGTGATGGAGTCGCTGACGTGCGGCGTGCCGGTGCTGGGGGCGGCGGTGGGCGGGATCCCGGACTTTGTGCGGCACGGGGAGAACGGGCTCCTGTTCACGGGCAACAGCGTGAAGAGCCTGCGCGACACGCTGGTGGCGGCGGTCGAGGACCCGTGGAGCGTCGAGCGGCTGCGGGCGGGGGTGACGCGGACCAAGTCGATGACGGAGCACGCGGCGGAGATGGAGGCGGTGTACGCGGGGCGCGAGTGATAAGCGCGGCGGGGCGCGAGCGGCGATACGATGGGCCGTGCCGCAGCAGAGAAAGTTGCACGACCGGTTCTTCAAGCAGGCCAAGGCCGAGGGGTATGCGGCGCGGTCGGCGTACAAGCTCAAAGAGATCGTGCAGCGCCGGCAGTTGATCCGGCGTGGGGATTGGGTCGTGGATCTCGGGTGCGCGCCGGGGTCGTGGACGCAGGTGGCGGCGGAGATCGTCGGGCCCAAGGGGCGTGTGATCGGGATCGATCTCAAGCCGGTGGCGGTGGATCTGCCGCCGAACGCGCGGACGATGGTGGGCGACGTGTTCGCCGTGAGCGCGGACGAGCTGATGGCGATGGGCGGGGCGAGCGTGTACGACGTGGTGCTGTCGGACATGGCGCCGAGCACGGAGGGCGGGGGCGGCGGGTCGGGGGATCACTTCCGGTCGGTTGAACTGTGCCGGCGTGTGCTGGAGTTGTGCCAGCGCCTGCTGAAGCCGGGCGGGCACATGGCGATGAAGGTGTTCGAGGGCGAGGCGTACCCGGAACTGCTGAAGGACACGGGCCGCGTGTTTGACGAGTGCAAGGGGCTGAAGCCGGAAGCCTCACGCGATGTTTCGCGGGAGATGTTCATCGTCGGCAAGGGGTATCGCGGGGCGGCGCCGGCGGTGAAGGGGCTGGGGACGGGTCAAGCGGCGGCGGGCGAGGGGCGCGGGGCGTGACGTTTCTGTCGCCGACGGCGGGGATTGTGGGGGCGGCGATCGCGGTGCCGCTGCTGATCGCGTTGTATTTTCTGAAACTGCGCCGGAAGCCCCTGCGGGTGTCGAGCACGCTCCTGTGGGAGCAGGCGGTGCAGGACTTGCAGGCGAACGTGCCGCTGCGGTGGCTGCGGGCGTCGTGGGTGCTCATCTTGCAACTGCTGGCGTTGGTGATGCTGCTCGGGGCGCTGGCGCGGCCGGCGATCCCGGCGGAGGCGACGGTCGCGGCGCGGACGGTGATCATCATCGATCGCTCGGCGTCGATGTCGGCGAAGGACGGCGTGCGTGACGGGGCCATCGGCGCGATCGATGCGCCCGAGCCGTTCACGCGGCTGGAGCAGGCGCGGGCGGAGGCGCGGCGGATCATCGAGGATTTGCGGCGGTCGTCGGCGGGGCCGGGGGGGAGGCGGCCGGAGGCGATGATCGTCGGGCTGGCGCGGGAGGCGCGGGTGCTGGCGCCGTTTACGAGCGATCTGCCCACGCTGCGCGAGGCGATCGACCTGGCGGCGGCGACGGACCAGCCGGGGGAACTGGGCGCGGCGCTCGATCTGACGCGGGCGATGAGCATCGGGCTCGACGGCGAGGTGGAGAAGACGCAGCGGACGCGGGTGCTGCTGATCTCGGACGGCGGGCTGGATGCGTCGGGCGTGCGCGAGGGCTTGCCGAGCGGGATGGACTTTGCGCTGGTGCCCGTCGGGCCGGTGCGGGTGGCGCCGGGGACGGAGGCGCCCGCGGGCGTGGCGCAAGGGGACTTTGACAACCTGGCGATCGGGGCGGTGGCGGCGCGGCGGGATCTGGATGATCCGGCGGTGGTGCGGGTGTTTGTGCGCGTTGAGAACGCGGGGCTGGCGGAGGTGGAGGCGGGCGTGAGCCTGCGGGTGAATGACGAGCCGGCGGGCGTGCGGACGGTGCGCGTGCCGGCGCCGCGGGGGGGCGGGGCGGGCGGCAAGTTGACGGGTCAGGCGTCGGCGACGTTCGAGATCACGCGGTCGGAGGCGGGGTTGATTGTGGTGTCGATCGCGCGGGCGGATCGGCTGGAGGCGGACGACACGGCGGCGCTGGTGCTGCGCGGGTCGAGGCCGCCGCGGGTGGTGATGGTCGGGCCGGGGACGGAGAACGATGCGCTCGCCGCGGCCCGCGGGGAGCACGGTATCGACCGTTTCTTGCTGGGGCTGTTCGAAGAGTTGGATGTCGCGAGCGTGCGGCGGATGAGCGCGGCGGAGTATGCGCGGTTGGCGAGCGCCGGCGGGGTTGCGGCGGATCTGGTGGTGTTCGATCGCGTGACGCCGGTGGAGATGCCGGGTGTGCCGACAATCAGCATCGGGGCGGGCTTGCCGGATGGGTCGGTGCGTGTGAGCGCGGCGGAGGGCGAACGGGCGACGCGGTTCGTGCTGTGGCGGCGGGAGCATCCGCTGCTGCGGTCGGTGCCGCTGGACGCGGTGTTGATCAGCCCGCCGATGCGGATGGAGATTGTGGAGAAGACGGAGGCGGGCGGGGCTGAAGCGGAGGGCGGAACGCTGAGCGGGGGCGGGTCGGAAGTGGAAGCGATCGCGTACGGGACGAGCGGGCCGCTGATGGCGCTGCGGACGGGGCCGGGCGGGTCGGGCGTGAAGCGGCTGGTGCTGGGCTTCGATCTGCTGCGGACCAACTGGGGGCCGGACGTGTCGTTCCCGGTGTTCTTCGGCGGCGCCATGGAGTTTCTGACCGGGCGCGGCGAGGCGGCGGCGGCGAGCGGGCGGAGCACGAGCGAGACCATCGGCGTGCTCGCCGATCCGGGCGCGACGGAGCTGCGCGTGTTTGGGCCGATGGAGCGGGTGGTGCCGATCCTGGGGGCGCGCGGGGGCGATGGCGAGGCGCGGAGCGTGACCATCGGGACGCTGGAGCGTGCGGGCGTGTACCGCGTTGAGGGCGCGGCGGGTGCGGACCGGGTGGTGGCGGTGAACCTGCTCGACAGCCGGGAGAGCGCGATCCAGACGCGCCGGTCGATCCGGCTTGGCTCGACGGGGGCGCGGATCGAGGCCCGTTCGACGGGCGGGGAGCCGGCGCGCAAAGAGATCTGGCACTGGCTGGTGATCGCGGCGGCGGGGCTGCTCGTCGTCGAAGGGCTGGTGTTCGCGCGGCAGATGCGGGCGTGAACGATCAGGCGATCTGAACGGGCAGCACGGCGCGGACGGCCTTGAGCGTCTCGGCCCCGCCCCCCCCCACCCCTCCCGGGGCGAGAACGCGGCGGACGTGCGTCTTGCCGTCGTCCATCGAGAGCTTCGCCTCGACGTACTGAAGATCGGCGAGGGTCTCGAGCGACGTGGTCGCGTGAATGGCGCGCGACTTGGCGCCCTGGGCCAGTTCGCGTACCTGGTCGACGGTCACGGCGCTGGCGCGTACGGCGTCGATCGCGTCGGTGGCGGCGTTCCACGGCACGGCGGAGAAGAGGCGGACGACGTCTTCTCGCTTCAGGAACGCGAGGAAGTTGCCGGCCTTCGGGCCCTTGGTGTTGTTGAGCAGGACGCGGTAGAAGGCGAGGAACGCGGTGGGCTGGTCGATGGGCGTGAGGCGGGCGGCGTCGAAGACCGCGGCCTGGATGGACTCGCCGTTCCACGGGCAGGTGCCGAGGTGTGTCGCGAGTTCGCGGAGGAACGCGCGCTGCACCGCGGAGAGCTCGGCGGCGGCGGGCGGCGGCGTGGTCTGCAGCGTGAGACGCTCTTCCGGCGCGGCGAGGTGCTCGATGAAGTAGCGGGCCGCGTGGATGCGCTTGTCGAGGTGGCGACGCTCGATGTCCGTCAGCGGGGCGCCCTTGATGCGCTGGAACTGTTCGAGGATGTCGAGGTGCGGCATCTGCACCAGCGCGAGCACGAGCTGGAACTCGGCGTCGAAGAACGGGCCGGTGCCCTCGCCGGGCACTTCGCTGAGCAGGTAGTTGGTCTTTTCGTACGCCGGGTACTTCGGGTCGCTGAAGGACTTGAGGTGGGAGCGGTCGAACTCGTTGAAGAGCTTGACGAGGGCGTCCTCGGTCGGGTCGAAGTTGGCCTGGCTCTTGGGGCGGGTGCGGATCATCAGGAAGCGGAGGATCTCCGGCGGGAGGAAGTCGGCGACTTGGCGCGCGGCGACGCCCAGGCCCTTGGACGAGCTCATCTTGGCCCCGCCGATGAGGATGAAGCCGTAGGGGATGTTTTGCGGGGGCTCGCGGTTGTAGATGGCTTTGAGGCACTGTGCGGCGACATCGCGCGAGCCGCCCTTGGTGTTGTGATCTTCGCCGGCGCCTTCGATGGTGACGGGGAAGGTGGCCCACTTGGCGACCCACTCGAGCTTCCAGGGGAGCTTGCCGCGGCCGTCGAAGGGGGACATCTTGCCGCGGTGCCCGCAGCCCTTGGCCCAGGTGACCAGGTCGGGCTTGCAGACGTATTCGACGGTGGAACCGTCGTAGTTGGAGCACTCGGTGGTGCCGATGCGGCCGCAGTTTTCGCAGATGACCTGGAAGGGGATCCAGTGGGCGGGGCGTTCGGCGTTGGAGACTTTCTTGTAGATTTCGCGGACGACGTGGGCGTGGGCGAGGATGCGGTCGATCGGCGCGTTGAAGGTGCCGGCGCGGTAGATGTCGCGCATGCGGTAGAAGGTGCACTCGACGCCGAGGTCGGCGAAGACGGACCAGAAGTCCTTGATGAAGTGGTCCGCCATGTCGGAGGCGGCGGAGCCCGGGGGCGCGGGGGTATTGCAGAGGGGCTGGCCCAGGAACTGCTGGTAGTGCTCCTTCATGCCGTGGGGCAGCTCGTCGACGGGGTCGTAGTCGTCGCACCCGAACGTGTAGGTGACAGGGATGCCCTTGGCCTTCATGACGCGGAACATGGCGTCGTGGATGAGCACGCCGCGGAGGGAGCCGACGTGAGCGCGGCCGGAGGGCGTCTTGGAGTCGTTGATGACGTGCGTGCCCCCGCCGCCGAAGCGGCCGGCGTCGGGCATGGGGAGTGCGGCGAGTTGCTCAATGACTTCGTCGGTCCAGTGCATCGCGGCAACGGTACGCGTGCGGGGCGACGAAGGGACCTTCAGGCCTTGAGGAGGATGTCGCCCACGGCGCGGCGCATGGTGACGCCGCGGTCTGGACCGAAGCGTGCGCGGCCTTCGGCGCGAAGGGGGAGCGACGCGACGCGGTCGTAGTGATCGAACGCCTCGCGGGATGCGAAGACGTACTGGGTCTGCACCTGGATCACGGCGGGCGCGGAGGCCGACGCGGGCGCGGGCGGGTCGAGGCGGATGACGGCGGCGGACTGGGCCCCGGCGGCGACGACGGCCTGGGCGTGCCCGCCCAGCAACCATTGGAGGTATTCTCGGGCCAGGTCGGGATTTGGCAGGTCAGCCGTGACGGTGTAGAGGACCGGGGGCATGGCCGACGATAGCCATCGGCAATAGACGCGCGGGTGGGGCGTTGAGCGGGTGGTCATGAGGATCGGCGTGGCGGACGAGAAGGCACAACGCGGGCAGGACGGATCCGGGCCCGCGCCGATGGACCGCGCGGGGGACGCCGCGCGGGCCCAGGGCGTGCCGTCGGGGGAGGAGGATCGCGCGGTGCAGAGTCCGGAGTTGTCCGGGCTGCTCGCGGCGGCCGCCGCGGGGGATCAGGGGGCGTGGCGGTCGATCGTCGATCTGTACGCGCGGCGGGTGTACGCGTTGGCGCGGTCGCGGCTGGGGAGTCGGGGTGGGGTTCGGGGTGGCGGGCGCGGCGTGCGGAGCGGGCCCTGGGTTGTTGGAGATGATGACGCGGAGGAGGTCACGCAGTCGGTGTTCTGCACGATCGCCAACAAACTCTCGACCGGCGCGTACACGGAGCAGGGCCGCTTCGAGAGCTGGCTGTTCCGCGTCGCGATGAACCGGATTCGTGACGAGGCGCGGCGGCGTCGGCGGCAGGCCGCCCCGTCGGACCCGGGCGAACTGGGCGAACGGCCCGCGAGCACGGACGCGGCGCCGGCGGAAGCGGAACCGGGGGACGAAGTTTCGCGGCTGCGGGCGGCGATGGAACATCTGGGGGACGCCGATCGCGAGGTGGTGGAACTGCGGCATCACGCCGGTATGTCGTTCCGGCAGATCGCGGACATGCTGGATGAACCGCTCGGGACGCTGCTGGCGCGGCATCACCGGGCGCTGCGGAAGTTGAAGGACTTGATGACGGCGCCGGCGGTGGTGAACGCGGCGGGCGACGGGAAGGCCGGGCGTATCGTGGAGAACAGGCGGTGAGTCCTATGGAACGCGAGCAGAGCAACACAGGCCGGCATGACGAGTGTCCGGAGGATGTGCGCGCGATTGCGGCGGCGCTGGACCGGCTCGGCTCGGCGGACGCCGCGGCGGGCGCGGATGACCTGGCCGACCGCGTGGCCCGGGCGTCGTTCGAGCATCTGAGCGGGCGACTGGTCGACCCGGCGCTGGTCGATCGCCTCGGCGACGAGGACGCGGCGCACGCGGCGGGCGGGCTGGAAGAGCGCGTGTTCGCCGCGAGCGTGGCGGGGATCGGCGGCGGCGCCAACGCGGACGCGGGGCGGAGAGAGGTTGTGCATCAGCCCGGGCGTGGCGCGGGGCGGACGTCGGGCCGCACGGGCCGGCGTGCGGGACGGCGGCGCGGGTGGATTGGCGCGGCGGCGCTCGCCGTCGCCATGGTCGGGATGAGCGTCGCCGTCATGCTCAGTCAGACGGCGACGAACGGGAACCGCGGCGGCGGCGAATCGGCGCTCGCGACGGTGTCGACGGAAGAACTGCGGGCCCGTGTGCAGGCGGATCTGGATTTGCTGATGCTCGCCGTCGGCGATTCCGAGAGCACGCACACGACGGGCACGACGACGGACGACGGGACGTTCGCGGATTGGCTGGACGAACTGGCCGAGGACGGGCAATCGCTATGACGGACCGGCGGGTCAAACTCGGGGCGGCGCTGGCGGTGGTGATGATCTTCGCGAGCGGCGCCGGTGCGCAGCCGAAGGAGGACGCGCCCGCACCGGAGACATCGACGCAGCCGGCGGACGCTCGCACGCGGGAAGAAGACGGGGCGGAGCGTTCCCGCATCGCACGCGAGGTGCTTCGACGGCAACTGCAGCGCACGAAGGAACGTGTGGAGCGGATGGAGCGGGCGCTCGCGATGCTCGAACGCGGCGACGCGCTCGCGGACGTGCGGGCGCAGTTCCCGGAACTCAGCGGGCCGATGCGCGGCGGCGATGGACGCGGGCCGCGCGGCGGGGGACCGTCGAACACCGCGATGGCGGAACGGCGGCTCGAAGACCGCCTCGAGTCGTTCGATCAGCTCGATCGGCCGCTGCCGGAAGAACCGGGTATGTCACGGCGCGGCGGGCCGGAGAGGGAGCCCGGCGGACCGCGGCTTGAGGGCGACAAGAAGGACGGGCAGGCTCCGACGCAGGCTCCGAGCGAACTGGGCCCGGAACAGCAGGAGTTCATCGACGTCTTTCTGAATGCAGCGTCGCCGCAGACGCTGAAGAACTTCACAGAGCTGCGCAAGCGCGACCCCGAGGCGGCGCGGCGGAAGTTCGTGCAGATGTTCCCGCGCGTCCGGTTCCTCTACGAACTGCGCACGCGCGACCCGGAGATGTTCAAGCTGCGCCTGCTGGATATTCGCTATGCGCGGGAGGCGCTGGAATCGGCCCGGCGGATCGCGGAGTATGAGGAGCGGGCCGTCGTCGGGGCCGAGGTCGAGGGGGCACGGGCGGCGCTGCGGCGGTCGCTGGAAGAGCAGTACCGCGTGCGTGGCGAGATACTAAAGGCGGAGATCACCCGCCTGCGGACGCGCCTCGACGAGGCGAACCGCGAGATCGACCGGCGCGAAGCGGGCAAGGCCAGCGTGGTGGAGACGTTCGAGCGGCGCCTGATCGAGCGCGAGAAGGAGCGGCGGGCGCGCGGCGATAGTGAGGCCGACGATGGCGAGCCGCGGCGCAGCCCGGGCGAGGGCCACCCGCGCGGCGAGCGGCCGCGCGAGCGCGGTCCGGATTGATTACGGCACGATCGAACTACGACACGATCGAACGAGTCTCCGATCGGATCAAGACACGATCGACCCGGGCGCGATGTCGGCGGACGGCTGCAGCACGATGACGCGGCGCTCGACGCCGGGGGCGGCGTCCTTCGGGGCGTCGCTGGCGGCGAGCAGCATGCCGCGCGATTCCTCGCCGCGGATCTTGCGCGGGGCCAGGTTGGCGACGATGATGATCAGGCGGCCGACCATCTCCTCGGCGGTGTAGTGTCCGCGGATACCGGCGCAGATCTGTCGCGGCGTGCCGGAGCCGTCGTCGAGTTGGAGCTTGAGCAGGCGGTCGGCGCTCGGGTGATTCTCGGCGGCGACGACGCGCGCGACGCGGAGGTCGACTTTCGCGAACTCGTCGAACTGGATCTCGGGCTTGTTGACCGGGCCGGCGGCGGGAGCGGCGGCCGGGGCGGGCTGGGAAGCGGTGGGCTCTGGCGTCGTCATGCCCGACTGTACGCGCGGCGGGTTACGAAGCGGGCGCGGGAGCGGCGGGACTTGCGGGCGCGCCCTCGGCGGGTGGCGCAGCCGGCGCGGGCGCTGGGTTCGGCGCGGGGGCGGCGGCGGCTCCGGACACAGCCACCCAGCGCCCGTTGCGGTAGATCGGGCGCGACGCGCTCACGCCCAGCACGCCGGCGAGTTCGGCCGGGTCGACATCGCGGAGCGGAGCGCCGGAATCGACCTTGGCGGCGGCGGACCACGAGCGCTGCGAACCGCTGAGCAGCGCGGACTCGGCGCGGATGTGCAGCAGCAGTTCGCGCTCGTCGAGGTGCGGGCCGCCCTTGCCGCCGCAGCGGTCGCACACACTGACGGCGGCGCCGGTTTTGACGTAGCGGCGCCCGCGGCAGGTCGAGCAGGTGGGCCAGGAAGCGATCAGCGAGCGGACGCGGTCGACGCCGCCCGGCAGTTCGCCGGGAGAAAGAAGACGATCGACACGCTTGAGCGCGGCGGAGACGCCGCCAGATTCGAGCAGTCGCTCGGCGCGGCGGCCCTGGCCGGCGCGGGCCAGGCCGAGCACGGAGGCGGCCCGAAGTGCATCGCGGGACGCCGCGTCGACGGGAGCGCCGGTGTCGACGGTTGTGCGGGCGGGCGCGTCGACGGTGACGGGACCGCTCTGGCCGGTGGAGATGGCCCGAGCGATGGCGCGAAGCCAGCGGCGATCACCGGAGGACTCTTCGGTCATGGCGAGGGCAAGACCGGCGGAGACCATGAGCCCGCCGCGACGTTCGTCGGCGGGGCGAACACGCTCGAGCTCGAACGCGAGCGCGAGCAGTTCCCGCGCCAGGCGGCGGTCCTCGGCGGTACGAATCTCCGCGAGCACTTCCTCGCCGAGTTCGAGATACGCCTCGGGGTTCGATGGATCGAGCGTGGCGAGCCGCTCGTCGAGACGGTCGACGCGGTCGGCGAGCACAACACGCGGAGCGGTTGTTGAAGGCCCGGCAGCCGGTGGGGGTGACTGCGCGTGCAGCGTCGCGGCGGAGATGCACGCGAGCAGCGCAGCGGCGATGACTCGACACGGGGTCACGGCGTGCTGGTCCCTTCGATGAGGCCCTGGCGGATGAGCCAGAGGCGGAGCATCGCGGCTTCGCCGGCGGCGATCTGCTCGAAAGCATGGCGCGCGGCGCGGCGGCGGGCGACCATCTCCGCGAGCACCGAGCGGACCGCGGGGCCGGTGCCCGGACGCTCCGCCGCGACCACGCACGCGAGCAGTTCCGCGGCGCTGAGCTGCTCCGCGGCGAACATCTGGATCGGACCGTCGGCGACGGCGACACGCGCGGCACGCCGGCGCTCGCATTGCACCGGCGACAGATCGTCATCGGCGGGCGGCGGGAGGGCCCGCGCCACGCGCGAGAGCTGATCGAACTGGTCGCGAGCACCGGTCAGCAAACGGTCGGCGGTATCTTCCGCGGGGGCTTGCTCGGCGCCAGGATCGGCAGCGTCGCCCGCGGGCTGCTCGGGCGGTGTGTACGACTCGGCAAGGATGCCGGCCAGGTCGTCGATGGCGCCGTCGGTGTTGCCGCTGGAGAGCTGGGAGAGCAGGCGTGCGACGAGTTCCCGCCGCGCGATGAACTCCCAGTTGGGATGCTGCACGCGGGGAACGGCGGGCCCGGCGACGGCGGCGATCATCTCGCCGACGGGCGTCGTGCGCGGCGCGTCGGGCAACTGCTCGAGGAGCGCCTCGGTGATCGCGGGATCGTCCGCGAAGCGGATGACCCACTGCTGAGCCGCGGCGCGGACGCGCGACGGCGCGCCGAGGAGCGCGGCTTCAACCAGCACCGCGGCGTCGCCACGCCCGATCGGTCGCCCGAGGTCGCCAAGGGCTTCGAGGCGTTCGAGGCGCAGCGGGATGCTGCGCTGGGCCTTGAGGAACGACTCGGCCCAGGAGGAGCCATCGCCGGACTTGGGATCACTCCCGCCGGATCCGCCGCCGGCAAGTTTCCCGCTGGCGGCCGACGTGGACCCACTCGCGGGCGCGGCGCCGGAGGCGGACGGCGCGGTTGATGTGCGCAGGATGCCGTCGACGCGCTTCTGCGCGGTGGAGAGGATCTGTCGTGCGCCGTCGGCGTCGCCGCCCCAGAGCAGGCGGGCGGCTTCACGCAAGCGCGACGCGACGGCGGCGCGGGCGAGATGCTCGATGGGCGCGGCACCGTCAGCGCCGGCGGACGTCGCAGCGGCGACTTGCAGCAGCAAATCGCGCTGGGCGTCGCGGACGGATTCAGCGTCAGAGAGGTTCCAGGCCCGGGCGATCTCGCCGCGTACGCGTACGCGGTCGTCCTCGCCGGTGGTGATGGAGACCACCATGCCGGGCTCGATGCCCTCGGCGGACGAACGGTGCGCGAGCACCGCGGTGACGACGCTGAGATCGGCGAGGCTGACGCGGGTGTCGCGGAACCAGCCGAGCAGGCGGACGCGTCCGGGACCATCGGCCCGCCACTTGCAGGCGAGAATGAGTTCGCTGAGCGCCGCGTGCACGCCCGCGTTCTGCGTCGGTTCATCGGACTCGATGAGCAGCGTCTCGATCGCGTCGAGCGCGGCGGACTCGGCCCCGGCGTCGGACCGCTCGATCGCGCGGGCGAGCGTCATGTACCCCGCGACCGAGGTCTTGGCCCGCGCGGCCGGGTCGGTCACGCTCGCGCCCGGCGGCAGGCGTGTCGGCAGGGCCCGGAGCGCACGCCGCGCGCCCTCGTCGAAGCCGCTGACCTGACCGATGACGGCGTTCACGCGGGCCTGGTCGATCGCGTCGCGAACGGCGGACGCACCGGCACGCGGCAGATCCGGCTCGCCGGAAAGTCGTGCGAGCAAGCCCGCCGCGAACACGGCCCGGTTCATCAGCGTCGGATCGACGGGCGCTGGGCGGGCGCGAGGCGCCGACCCGGCCGCGACAATCTGGGCCTGATCGAGCGTGGTGTCGGTCGATGGATCACGAGCAAACGGCGTCGCAACAGCGAGCGGGGCAGCCCACGACGCGATGTCCGCGAGGGCCGCGGCGGTGGCGGCGCGGTCGGCGGCGAGCGCGAACACGCACTCAACGGCCGCGTCGATCCCCGCGCGACGCTGAGACAGGTCGTACTCCGTCCACCAATCGGCCATCGGCGCGACGGCGGCGGCGAGCGCGCGGGCCTCGGCGGGTGCGTCGGCGCGGAACTGCTGTCCGGTTTGACGCAGCGTGCGGATCGCCGCGGACGCTTCGACGAAGGGCGTGCGGACCAGCGGCGTGGTTGCGACACTCGCCGGTTGCGACGTCGACGGCGGCGCGGGATCCACTGGCACCGATAGCGCCGACGCGGCGGACGCCGAGGCGGCCGGGGCCGCGGGAGTGACGACCGGCGTCGGCCCGCCGGCACGCATCGTGAGCGCGATCAGCGCGAGCGAGCCGCCGAGGATCACGACGCCGCCGACCGCGAGGCCGATGGGCAGGGCCAACGAACGCCGTTCCGGCTCGGTGCTCGACGACTCAACACCGCGCGGCTCAGGCGCGCGGGCCGGCGCCGGCTGCGGACGCGAGAGCTCCGGCAGCGCGGGCGGGAGTGTTGACGCCGGGACACTCAGATCCAGCGGTTCGAGCGGGGCCCGAGCCGAAGCTGCGGCGACCGGGCGAGCCGGCGCACGCTCGGTGGATTCTGACTCGTGAGACGGCGCGAGCTGGCTGGCGAGCAGCGCTCGGCCGGCGTCCGGGTCGAGCAGTTGCGCGGCGGCCGTGTGCAGGGCGAGGCGGACCTCGTCGCCGTCGGGCGTGAAGCCCTCGGGGTGCTCGTCCACCTGGGCCAGGCGGGCGGCGAGCGCACGCTCGATCCGTGCGGGGGTGGCTTCGCGCGGCGACAGCCCCAGCAGCGTCAGCGGGCTCGCGTCGGGCGCGATGTTCAACAGACGCGTGATCGCGGCGCGGCTCATGGGGCACCGCCTTGCGTTGGAGCGGATGGCGCGCCGGTGAGCTGGGCTTCGATGTCGCGGAACCGCTTGCCCCAGGGCTCGGGGCCAAGGTCGGGGAAGAGAGCCCGCTGCTGCGAGAGCAGTTCGAGCGCTCGCGGCGAGTCGGTCTGCGCGAGGATGCGGACGGCGTTGAAGCGAGCCTCGAACCACGTCTCGGACCCGCTGGGCGAAGCGCCGGCGATGGTGCCCCAGGTTTCGAGTGCACGCGCGGTGTCGCCGAGCGACTCGTACACCGCGGCGGAGCGTTTGAGCGCGGAACCCGCGAGCGGCTGGGCGGCGAGCACGATGCCGTCGAGCTTCTGCACCAGGTCGCGCATCGCCGTATCGCCGCCCGACTGCCAGACGCGGAAGGCGGCGGCGGCGACCTGATCGTGCAGCGCGAGGGTGTCGCGCGGCGCGCTCGCCGAGCGGGCGCCGGCCTCGGCGCCGAGACGCGCGATGAGGCGAGAGCCGACGCGGACGAGGCGTTGATCGCGGTCGGACGGGTCAAGCGCACCGTCAGCGCCCGGAGGTGCGGCGACTTGGCGGAACAGGGCGCGGTAGACGGCGCGGTCGGCGTGCTCGCCGTGCTTGCCGCCGAGGTCGTTCGATTGCGCGAGCGTGTCGGCGAGATCCGCCGCGGGGCCGATTTCGCCGCGTGCGAGCGCGATCAGCACGCGGTAGGTGGAAAGTTCCAGCGCGAGCTGGTTCTGGTCAGCGACGGCAATCGGCGCGACGGCGGTGATGGTGCGCACGAGGCTCTCGGCGCGGTCGGCGTCGGGCTGGCGCGTGGCCAGCAGCGCGTCGATGATCTGCCGCGCGCGGGCGAGCGAACGCTCGGCGGCGGCCTTCGCGTCCGTGCCGCTATCGGTCGTCGCCGCACGAACGTCCCAGCCGAGGATCTCCTCGGCGACCGCGATGTAGCGGCCGGCGGCGAAGTCACGCTGATCGGGCTTGGCGGCTCGGAAGGCGTTGTACAGCGCGCGGGCGAGCTGGCGACGCGCCGACTCGTACACCGGGTCATCGCGCCCCACGGCGGAGAGGACGCGGATGGCTTCTTCTTCGTCGAGCGCGCCGGGTTCGCCGGCCTGGAGCAGCGCGATGCGAGAGGCGCGCTCGGACTCGCCGTGCAGGCGGAGATAGCGCGTGATGAGCTGGTTGCGCTTCTCAACGCGGGCGTCGCTGCGGCCCTGCTCGCGGATCTGCCGGTCGAGCGTGCTGACCGCGAGCCAGAGGGCTTCTTCGCCCTGGGCCGCGAGCAGGTCGGTCGGCGGGGCGGCGGCGCCGGCGCTCGCGGGTGCGGGCCGCTCGACAAGGTCGGCCGCGGCGGTGAAGCGGTCGACGGCGACGTCGAGATCGCCGGCTTCCAGGCGGGCCCGGCCGAGCGTGATCATGGCGCGGACGCGCTCGGGCCCGAACGCCGCGGCGTCATCCTGGGCGAGTGCGGCTTCGAGCAAATCCGCGGCGGAGCGGAAGGCGTTGATGACTTCGGGCGAGCGCGGGGCGGGCGCGTCGTCGGGGCTGGCCGTGGCGCTCGCGCCGGCGGGCGGGGCGACCTGGGCCCGGGCCTGTTCAAACTGGTGCAACCCGCGGACATAGTGCACGATGAACCCGCGGTCGCCGAGCGGGGCCGTGCCGTAGCGGGCGACGAGGTCGAGCACCTGGTCGGCCTGCTTCTGGGCCACCAGGTCGCCGATGGCGAGTCGCGCGAGGTCCTCGATCTGCGGGCCGGCGACGCGCCGGTCGGCCTCGAGCGCGAGCACGGCGAGGTATCGCGCCAGGACCGCGGGGAGCGGCACGATCTGGTCCGGCTGCCCGCTCACCAGCACGCGCTTGCGGATGCGGACGACGCGTTCGAGATCGGCCCATCGCTTGGCGGCGGCGTACACGCCCATCCGCCGCGCGATGAGCTGGTCACGCACGACGTCGGGCAGTTCCGGGCTCTCGCCGATGAGTTCGATCCAGCGGACGGCTTCGACGTCATTGCCGCGGAGCGACGCGGCCATCGCGCTGCCGATCGCGGCCCGGGCGACGTGCTCGAAGCGGAACATCTCGGCGGTCGCCTGTTCGATGCTCGCGGGGCGGCCGGGCGCGTTCAGCAGCCAGCCGAAGTCTCGGGCCGCTTCGTACGCGAGGTTGCCAGGGTCTTCGCGTCCGAGTTCCGCGGCGTACACCGAGGCCCAGCCGGCGTAGTAGTACGCGATCGAGCGGAGGCGGCGCGACTCGCCGAGTTCCTTGCCGAGCGCCGCGGTCGAGTCCTGCTGGGCCTCGATGCGTTCGAGGTGCTGCACGCGTGCGTTGAGGCGGCCGGCGATCTCGCGGGCTTCCTTGGCGACGGCGCGGAGCGATGTGTACGCGGCGGCGCTCTGGTCCTGATCGTCGAGGCGCAGGCGGTGCCGCTCCGCGACGGACTCGCCGCGGAGGTAGATCGCACGCAGCAGGTTCAGGCGCAGTTCGAACGAGTCGGCCTCGGGCACGCTGGCGAGCAGGGCGCGGCTGCGCTGCTCCCACGGAGCGGCGTCCTCGGGCGTGGTGGCCCGCTCGAGCATCTTGACGTACGCCCGCCCGAGTTTCTCCGCGACCTCGATGCGCTCGTCCCGCGAAACGCGGTTGAGCCGGCGCTCCAGGTGCTCCATGTGCAGCACGCCCAGGTCCAGCCGCTCGAGGTACGCCTCGATGGTCTGGTCCTTGCCGTCTTCGAGGGTGTCGGCGGCGGGCTCGGCGCCTGTCTCGGCGGGCGGGGCCTCGGCGAGCGCCGGAGGCGGTGCGGGCGCGGCGAGAGCGTTCGCGAGCGGCGCGGTGATCGCAGCGGAGAGCAAGGTGGCGATGACACTTGAGCGAAGCGCCCGGTCGCGCGGCGTCATGGCGTGCGGCCTCCGACTGAGCCCGCCGCGCCCGCGGCGCTGGCGGAAGCGGGGCGGAGACGGTCGCGCGTGCGGATGTCGTCGATGCGTGACCACGCGAGCGGCGCGACGTCGGTGCTCGCCGCGCGGGCGCGGTCGAGTTCCGCGACCAGCGACGCGGCCCCGTCGGGGTCGCCCAGGTCGTCCATCGCGACGGCGGCGTGCGCGAGCGCGAGTTGGGCCAGGTCCGGCACGTGCCCGGAGAGACGCGCCGGCACGTGCAGCAGTTCGATCACACCGCGACGGCGTTCGACCGGATCGTCGGCACGTAGCAGGGCCCGCCCGACACCAAGGCGGCACCAGGCTTCCACCCACGGCTCGAGCCCGGGCTCACGCAGTCGATCCTCAAGGGCGGCGATCGCGCGGGCCCGCTCGTCCGGCGTGCCGGCGCGGGCGAGCACCATGTCGCGCGTCAGCCGCACGCCGGGATGCGCGCGGGCCGAGCCCTCCGCCGCCACCGGTTCGGTGAGGGCCGACGCGTCCGGGCTCGCGGTCTCGGCGGAGAGCTCGAACGACGCGGCGGCGCGGTACAGGCGTGCGAGATCGCGCACACGCGGATCGGCGGACTCGGTCCTGGCGCCCAGGGCGCTGCTGAGCGCATCGATGGGCGTCTGCGCGTTGGTCCATACCGGCGGCAGTTCGGGGACGACTTCGTACACCGGGTCAATTGCGACGCCGGCGGCGATGCTCCCGCCGCGCCACGCGGCCCGGTCGTCGGCGCTGCCGCGAGCGCCGAGCCAGTCGAGCCAGGCGTCGAGCGCGTGCATGCGGGCCCCGCGGGCCAGGCGGCAGCGGACCAGCCCGTCGAAGAGCACGCTCGGCGTCGGGCCGGTGCGCCCGGCGAGCTGGGGAACGAGCGGGTCGAGCAGCGGCTCGGCCCCGGCGAAGTCGCCGCGCTCGATGCGGGCCCGGGCGCGCCACAAACGTTCGGCGAGCGGGCGCACGCCGGCGAACGCGTCGCCCGACGCGCCCGTTACCGTGCGGACCAGATCAAGCCCGATGACCGCGGGGCCTGCGTCGGTGCGGATGGTCACGGCCTCCGGGGAGACGGCGACGACCGTGCCCACGAGCGGCGCGGGCTCGCCCCGCAGGTGGACATCCTGACCCAGCGCTGTGGCGGCAGAAACGGCGTGAGCGGCGAGCGCCGCGACAGCCGCGGCGGCGATGGTCCTTCGCGCGCTCGCCCGCCTCAAGGTCGCCCCCCACTCCCGCCCGCTCCGCTCCCGGCCCTCTGGTTGCCGACGTGGCGGTAGGTGCCGCCGGAGCCTTCGGCGATGGTGCGCATGACCTCTTCGCCGGAGCGCTCGATGAGCGTGATGCAGTGGATCGGGATGCGGCGCGAGCCGGTGTTGCGCTGCTTGATGCGGTCGGCGACGGTGGGGTCGAACTCGCCGTCGGTGAGAAAATAGATCGCGTCGGGCGGCGGGCGCATGGCGAAGGCGATCTCGAAGGCGGGCCAGGGCTCGGTCCCGCCGAAGCCGACGATGTCGGTCAATCGCTCGCCGGCGATGCGTTTGCCGCCGTCGTTGGCGAGGACCCACTTGCGGTCGGCGATGAGCAGGCGGGACTCGGAACTGAAGAGCACGACGGAGAAGTTCATGTGCTCCTGCAAGGCGCGAATGGAGCGGGAGAGTTCGTGCTTGAGCGCGGCGAGGCGGGTGTCGCCGCTGACGTCTTCGCCGGCGCCGACGGCGGTCGCCATGGAACCGGAGACGTCGCAGATGTAGAGGAAGCGTCCGCCAGCGGCCTCGACACCGAAGAAGCGGGCCCCGCCGCCGGAACCACCGCCGCCCAGGCCCATGCCGTCGCCGATGTCGCCCCCGCCGGCGCCGCCGAGCCCGTCGGCGAGTTGCCCCAGCCCGGGCCCGGTCGCGGGTTCATCGACGCCGTCGACGCCTTCGAGGGGACCGGCGACGCCGTCGTCCACGACATCGCCCGCGCCGATGTTGGAGAGGGTGGCGTTGGAGCCGAGGTCGGCGGTGATGATGGTGAGCCCGCCGGTCTCGCCGAGGGCGTAGTCGATCTCGGGCAGAGGTTCGGCGTTGCCCCCCCCACCGCCGCCACCGCCAACGAGCCCGAACCCGGCGAGCATGGCGACGCTGGTGAGCGTGATGTGGAGCACAAGGGAGGCGACCAGGCCGAGGGTGGACAGGCGGGTGCGGTCGCGGGCGAGGCGCAGCCACAGATCCAGCCGCGGTCGGAGGCCGGGCTCAAGCCGCACGGCGGCCGCCGGGGCTGGGAAGGGGCTGGTCTGGGCCTGTCCTTGGCTCACGGTCATCTGTGGTAAGTGTCGGAGATTCGGCTCCGTCACTTGCTGGATCCTGCGGGCGGGGGGCGGCGGTTGGTCAGAAATCGGGCTGGGGGGGGCGGGGGACGGGAAGATGACGGGGTGACGCGGTGAGGGGGTGAGGGGGGGGTTGGTTGATGGCCCGATCAAGAGTGTTCGCACGCGGCGGGCCGCCGGGTGCGTCGGGCGGGCGGGTTGGGGCCTTGGGTGGGATGAGGGTGAGGGTGTGTGGGGCCCGTTGACGCCTCCGTGTGCATGACCTTAGATGCCCGAGCGGGCCGATCCCGCCGCCTGGAGCCGGAGATCGTCGCCGGGAACCCCGGCGGAGCGATCGGACCACTGTGTCCGGAACTGTCCGGTGTCGTGTGGAGTTCCTTTCGTCCGCCGTCGACTGCTGCCCGTTCCTGTCTTCCCCTTATACGAAAGCCGCCCCGCATGCCTGCCGCCTCCACGACCGTTCCGAGCACGCCGACCGCGAATCACCCGGGAGCCGGTGCTGCCGGAGCGGCGGGCGGGCCTGAGAAGGGGTACCGGCGAGTGCTGCTGAAGTTGTCCGGCGAGGCCCTGAGCGGCACCGGCGGGGCGGGGATCGAGCCGAGCGAGCTGGCCGCGATCGCGGAGGAGATCAAGGGCGCCTTTGTGACGGGGACGCAGCTCGCGATCGTCGTCGGCGGGGGCAACTTCGTACGCGGGGCCAAGTTCGCGAAGGCGGCCCACATTCACCAGGCCGTCGCCGACCAGATGGGCATGCTGGCGACGGTGATGAACGGGCTGGCGCTGAAGGAAGCGCTCTTGCACATCGGCGTCGATTCGCGGGTGATGACGGCGATCGACGTCCGCGCGGTGGCCGAGCCGTTCATCCGCGGGCGGGCCCTGCGGCACCTGGAAAAAGGCCGCGTGGTCATCCTCGTCGCCGGGACGGGCAACCCGTTCTGCACGACCGACACGTGCGCGGCCCTTCGCGCGACGGAGCTCGAGTGCGACCTCTTGATGAAGGCGACCAAGGTCGACGGCGTGTACTCCGCCGACCCGGCGAAGAACCCGCAGGCGGTGCGGTTCGACAAACTGACGTTCGCCGAGTCGATCGCGAAGAACCTCGCCGTGATGGACATGACGGCCCTGGCGATGTGCCAGGAAAGTCAGATTCCCGTGCTGGTGTTTGACTTCAAGCGGAAGGGCAACATCCGCGAGGCGGTCATGGGGAAGAAGCTGGGGACGATGATCACGGCGCCGTGATGCGGCGGGGGCCGGGGGGAGATTGAACGCGAAGGCGCGAAGGGCTCGAAGGGGGGCGGGAGGGCGGGAAGCGGGAAGCGGGAAGCGGGAAGCGGGAAGCGGGGCGGATGGTCTGCCGCGGTCTCGGGTACCCCCACGCTCCGCGTGGGGTCGGTACTTCGCACTTCGACATCCTGCCACATCGTCAATTTCCCTCAAACACCGCGGCTGCGGACCGGGTTGAAGAGCATGCTCGGGGCGATCGCGCTCGTCGGTGTGCCCATGCACGCCGAGGGCCCGCGCGGTAGTCTGGGAGCATGATGAACAGCAGGTTCGACATACACACGCGGCGGGCTTTTGGGCACGACCATCAGCGGCCGCAGCCGCGGGGACGTTCGCGGGCGATCGGCGTCGCCGCGGTGATCGCGGTGGCGGGCGCGAGCAACGCGGCCCCGGCGTGGGGCGCGGGCGGAGCGTGGGGCGGGTGGGTCGAGCCGTCCCCCGCACCCGCCGCGGCACCGAGTGCACCAGCACCAGCACCCGCACCCGTCGGCGCTGACGCGGGCGTGCTCGTCGGGCGCTGGGACGGGCACATTCAACTGCCGGGCGCGAAGCTCGCGCTCAACTTCGACCTGGTGAACACCGGCGGCGTGATCACCGGCGATCTTTCCATCCCGCAGCAGGGCGCGGAGGATCTGCCCGTGCCGGACGTGCAACTGCGCGACGATGCGGGCGTCATGAAGGTCGAGATCCGCGTGCCGGCGATCCCGCCCGGTGTGCGCTTCGAGGGCGTGCTGGAGCCGGGCGGGAAGGTCATCAGCGGGACGTTCCGTCAAGGGCCGGCGTCGCTCCCGTTTCGGCTGGAGAAGGCGGACGCGAAGGGCGGCGAGGCAGGCGCGGGCGAAGAGCTCGAGGGCTTCACCGCGTGGCTGAAAGAGCAGCTGGCGGCGTGGCAGGTGCCGAGCGCTGGAGTCGTGATCGTGCGCGACGGTCGCGTGATCTTCGCCGAGGGCGTCGGGCTGGCCGATGTCGAATCGAGCCGGGCCGCGACGGCGGACACGGCGTACGCGATCGGCTCGTGCACCAAGGCGTTCACCGCGTTCACGGTCGCGACGGTCGTCCGCGACGGCGCGCTCGACTGGGACCAGCCCGTGCGGGCCAGGGTGCCGGAGTTCGCGCTCGCCGACGAGAGCGCGGCGGGGCACGTCACGCTCCGCGACATGATCACCCACCGCACCGGCATGCCGCGGCACGAGTTCATGTGGTACGGCACCGCCCGCCCACGGGCCGAGCTGTTCGCGGGGCTGCGGCACCTGCCCCTGAGCAAGGACCTGCGGCAGACGTGGCAGTACAACAACCTGATGTACCTGGCGGCGGGGCACGTGCTCGAACGCGTCACCGGCAAGTCGTGGGAAGACCTGGTACGCGAGCGCATCGCCACGCCGCTCGCGATGTCGTCGGTCTCGTTCTCGGCGAGCGAAGCCGGGCAGCGTGCCGGCGCCGCGGGCGGTGCGGAGAACGCGCTCGCCACGCCGTACGACCACCGCGTGCTCGAGGACGAGGCGGGCACGCGCGAGATCCGGCGGATCGAGTTCCGCGAGATCGCGAACATCGGGCCGGCGGGCTCGATCAACATGAGCGTGCGCGACCTGGGCGCCTGGCTTTCGATGCTGACCAGCGGCGGACGCACGGGCGCCGAAGGCGGCGAACGGCTGCTGGAGGCGTCGGCGATCCGCGAGCTGCTCTCGCCGCAGATCATCATGCCGATCCCGCGTGATCCGACCCGGCCGGAGATCGTGCCCATCGGGTACGCGATGGGGTGGATGAGCGACGTGTATCGCGGGCGCCCGCGGGCCCACCACGGGGGCAACATCGACGGCTTCAGCGCGGCGATGGCGGTGCTGCCGGACGAGCGGATCGGCGTGGGCGTGCTCACGAACATGAACGGAACACCCGTGCCGGACCTGGTCATCATGCACGCGCTCGACCGGCTCTTGAAGGCCGAGCGGCGCGACTGGTCCGGCGAGTTGCTGGCGCAAGTGCGCCAGGCCCGCACGGTGGCAAGACAGGCCAAGGCCGATCGCGGGCTGGCCCGCGTCGAAGGCACCCGCCCCGCCCACGCGCTGGCCGCGTACGCGGGTCGATACGCCCACCCCGGGTACGGGACGGTCGAAGTCCGTCACGACGGCGACGGGCTGACGCTGCTGTGGAACAGCTTCGTGCTCCCGATGGAGCACTGGCACTTCGACGTGTTCTCCGTGCGCAAGGTTGAGCGCGCGGAGATTCTCGAGGGGACGCGCGTGCAGTTCACCACGTCGATGGACGGGGCCGTCGACGGGCTGCGCGTCGCCGCCGAGCCGACGCTGCCGCCCGCGACGTTCGCGCGCCTCGCCGACACCCGGCTGACCGACCCGGCGTATCTCGCGCGGCTGGCGGGCGCGTACACACTGGGCCCGCAGACCATCACCATCACGCTCCGCGGCAGTGCGATCTCGATGAGCATCCCCGGGCAGCCGACCCTGGACCTGATTCCCGCCGCCGGCGGTGCGTTCGCGATCAAGGATCTGGACAACTTCTCCGTCGTGTTCGTCGAAGAAGGCGGCGCGATCACCGCGCTGCGGAGCATCCAGCCCAACGGCGTGTTCACCGCGAAGCGCGCGGAGTGAGGCGGGAGGGGGGCGACGGGCCGCGGCCGCACGGCGGCCCGTCGCGCGGAGGTCGGACTACGGGCAGCCCGCAAAGTACGCCGCGAGGAAGTCGAAGATGTCCTGGACAGAAATCGTGCCGTCGCGGTTGGTGTCGGCCCGGAGGCGACCCGCGAAAAAGTCCGCGATGAAGTCGAAGATGTCCTGCACCGTGAGGGTGGCGGAGCCGTTGTAATCAGCCGGGCAGCAGGGCACGACGGGGACCAGGTCCGCCGTGTTCCACAGCACCGCGTCATACGCCGGGTCCGGGGCGATGTTGGGCGTGAAGCGGAAGCCGGCGTTCGGCTCGATCACATCGAAGCGCCAGTACGCGCGGAGGCCGGTGGTGTTCGGGTCGATGGTGGACCGCATCGCCGCACGGATCTGTTCCGGCGAGCGGGCCACGGCCCAGAACCGCATCTCGTCGATCAGCACGTCCGCCAGCACGTTCCCGGCGCAGTCGGCCCGGCCGATGGTGATGAACGAGCGGCCGTTGGGGATGGGGCTCTGCGAGGAGCCGACGCCGATCAGGTCGCCGTTGAGATAGATGAAGTTGCTCGAGCTCTGCCGATCCAGCACCCAGGCGATGTGCTGCCACTGGCCGTTGAGCGGAACGCCGGCGAACACGGGGGAATCGACCGGCGAATCCGGGCGCGACACGCGCGTGGACGGCGTGCCCGCGGGCCCGTCGACCAGCGAGAAACTCACATTGTCCGAGCCGCACCCGTTGTACGCGTCGAGCAGGCGCGAGCCGGCGAGCGGACGACGGAGCTTCACCCATGCCTCGAGCGTAAAGCTCTCGAACGGCCGGAAGATGTACTCGGGCACGACCGTGATGTACGCGCTCACGCCGTCAAGGGTGGCGGCCTGGTTGCCGGGAGCCTGGATGGGGTTGCAGTTCGGCTCGACGCGGACGTCGACCGTGGCGGCGAGGGCCGCGCCGCAGGGGTTCGTGCCCGAGAGCGCGTAGCGGCCGGTGTCGTTGAATGTCGCGGCGGTGATCAAGAGCGTGGGTGTGGTGCTGCCCGAAACCCCCGGGGAATCGGCCAAAGGCACCCCGTCGCGGGTCCACTGCATCCCGGTGCTGCTCGCGGGGAGATTGCCGACCAGCGTGAGCGTGTCTCCCGGACGAAGCGATCGCCGACCAGAAATTGTCAGCGCCGGGAGACAGTTCACGTTGAGCGTGAACTGCGAGTTCGTGACGGGCCCGCACTCGGTGTCTCCTCGGAGCACGTACACGCCCGCGTCCTCAACGCGGATGTCGGCGATGTCGAGCGTCGCCGTGGTCGCGCCGCTGATGCGCGCCGAGTTCTCCACAGGCGTCTCCCCCTTGAACCAACGCAGGTTCGTCGGCTGGTCACCCAACCAACCGGCTTCGAACCGAACCGATTCGCCCGGGGTCCGACTAAACGGCGGGAACGATGACTGCGGCAGAGCGCAGAGGATGTCAAGCGTGAACGTGCCGGACGTCGTCCCGCAGGGCGTCGATGCGACGCACGTGTACGAACCTTCATCGGCGAGAGCGACCGCAGGAATGTCATACGACTCCGAGGTCGCCCCAGCGATCGGTTGTTCGCCACGGAACCACTGATAGCTGACCTGCCCAGCGCCCGCCCAGGTCGAGAAGTTGAACACCACGCTCGTGCCCCGCAGCGCGGAGCCGCCACCGAACTGGTCGATCACACTGGGCTGGCAGAACGGCTGGCCGGTGTCGCCCGCGAGAATCGCTAGCTCGGGCGTTGTCTGCACGGCGGCGCCGATCGCGAGCGTGAAGAAGTTCAGGTTCACGCCGAGCCAGCCGTACCGCCAGCCCTGCGGCGTCGATACCCGGAACGGTACGAACCGCGCACCGGACTGGCCGGCATAGAAGAACTGCTGCAGGATCAGCAGCGGTCCGGTGCCTCCCCACGCGGGCGTACCGGCATCCGCGGGAACATTCGCAAGGCTCTGCACGTCCCCGCCGATCGATGTGCCCGCTGGGTGAGCCCATGTCACCCCGGTCAGCAGCGAATAGGTCACCAGTTCAACCCCGCTCGCGGGAATGATCACCGCGAGATCCGGGTCGGTCGACAACGTCAGATCTGTCGTTCCGTTCTGGTCGACGTCGATGAGAAACTGACCGAAATAGAACGCGTCGGGCGGGAGCGGCGTGTACGAGATCTGCCCCGCCGCGGTTGGTGCGCCGATGGACCCGATCATCAGCGCCGCGGCAACGAGCGCCAAGACAATTCGGAACGGCAAGCCGTGTGCAGAAGACATGATGGCAACCCTTCGTATGCAGAATGTGCGACCGATGAACGTACGCGCTCTCCACTCCAAATAGGGCGGACGGCACCGGATCGGACAGACAATTCCCGAAATATTTACATGAGCGCACTTCGATTGGGGTTGACGCAAGTCCGGGCTCGCGTTGCTTGGGATGGCCTCGATTGGAGGCGAGTGCGAGGGACCGACTCGATCACGCACACCCGCTGCCCCTCAAGGTCTATTTCCGACGCACCCACCCCAACCCGCCCCCCCCCCCCTCGCCCCTCGGCCTTCCCCCCGGGCCTTCCCCCGGGGCCGCCGCGGGCGGGCCGACCGCTCCGAAACATCCCCGCCACCGCGATACACTCCCCCCCTATGACTCCCGACTCCATCCTCACCGAAACGCAAGACGCGATGACCAAGGCCACCGAGTACCTGAAAAAGGAGCTCCGCGGCATGCGCACCGGGCGGGCCTCGACGGCCCTGGTCGAGTTCATCAAGGTCGAGTACTACGGCCAGCAGCAGGACCTGAAGAACATCGCCGCCATTTCCACGCCCGAACCCTCACAGATCCTGATCAAGCCGTTCGACGCCACTTCGTTGAGCGACATCAAGAGGGCGATCGAGACCTCGGGGCTGGGGCTCAACCCCCAGCCGCAGGGCAAGGCGATCCTGATCAACATCCCCGCGCTCACCGGCGACCGGCGCAAGCAGATGGTCGGCAAGTGCAAGGAGATGGGCGAGGAGACCAAGGTCAAACTGCGCAACGCGCGCCGCGACGGCAACAAGCACGCCGACCAGCTCAAGGCCGACGCCAAGCAGCACGTCTCGGAGGACGAGATCGAGATCCTCAAGAAAGAGATCCAGGACCTCCTGAAGAAGTACGAGGCCGAGACCGACGAAGCGGTCGCCAAGAAGAGCAAGGAGATTGAGACGATCTGATCGGGGGGTGGGTGGAGGGCCGAGGGCCGAGGTTTAGAAAAGAGCAGAGGGCGCGGCGTGCCGCGCCCTCTTTAGTTTGTGCCTGATGAGTCGGTCGCGAAGCGGCTTCGCCGTCATGCCGTGGTCAAGCCGTCACGGCGTGGGCGGGCACTCGCCGAACCAACTCGTCAGGAACGTGAGGAAGTCCTGGATGTTGGCGCCCGGGCGGACGACGGTCGGGTTGCCCCATTCCCCGCCGCGGAACCAGAGGTCGATCCAGTAGAAGATGTCCGCCGTCGAGACGGCGCCGTCGGTGTTGGCGTCGCCGCGACAGAAGACGGTGAGCGTGACCCGCGGGGACTCGCCGACGGCGCCGCATCCGTTGTCCGCGCGTGCAAAGTAAACGCCGGCGTCGGCCCGCTGGACGTTGTACAGAGCACTGCCGAATCGCACTTCGCTCCCGCTGGGTTGGGGACCGCTTTGCAGGCGTTGGCCGTTGCGCCAGAGAGAGCGCTCGGTCAGGTCGGTGAGGTCCGTAGGCCCTGGGAGTGTGAGCGTGGCCCCCTCAAAGGCGCGCTGCTCGGGCAGGAATGAGAAGGGCGGACCGGAGCTCCATCGCGGCGTCCGCGGGCGATTCGTGAGCCGGTTGAGGAACGAGCGTGGGAACTCACCCGAACCCCAGGACGGCTGCGGCACGCCCATGTACAACGTGCCGTTGACCACCGCCAATACGCCCGCCGCGCCGTCCGCGTAGAAGTTTGAGGACACACGCCGCCACGCATCTCCGACCCAGCGGAATATCGGGGACGTGTACCCGTCGCAGGCATGGATCACGCCGTTGAGCACGGCGATCTGGCCGCGACCGGCGTTCTCCGTGCTCAAGATTCGTGGGAGCGGCGTCCACCGGTCGCCGTTCCAGACCGCGACCGTCTCAGGTCCGGGCGTGGTGTCCGCGAGCGCGACCAGACGATCGTCACCCTCGGCGAACACGCGCAGCGGGCCGGGGAAGCCGAGGTCCATGCGTCGCCATGAAACGCCGTCGAACGCCGCGAGCACGCCCGCGTCCTGCCCGTTGATGTCGCCCCGCGGCCCGCCGGCGAGAAGCAGGCCGTTCCAGGATTTGAAGTTGGTCCAGAAGGGAACATCGCTTCGCGAGCGGACCGCAAACTGAGCACCGGTCACCGATCCCGGCACGCCGCCGAAAGGCATCCACACACCGTTCTCGAAACGGGCCATCGTGACCGGACCAATGCCGACGATGCGGAGCGATCCGACGGCGATCGGGGCGTTGTTGTGAATGAACAGTCGCTCCAGGACGCCCTCGAGCGCGCCCGCGCTACCGACCGGGCCCAGCGGCGTGAATCTGACGCCATCGAATCGCTCGACGATCGGCGAAGCGCCCACGTTGCGATTGACGAGCAGATCTTCATCCCACACGGTCAGATGACGCAGAAAACCCGGTCCGCCGATCTCGATGATCCGCCAGGTGTCCGGGTCGCCCGTGGGCGACCAAAGCACACGCGGCCAACTCGAGCCGGCGAGCGAGCCCCACACCAGCACGCCGCCACGCCACGGCACAATCGCCCGCACGCTGCCGTCCAGCGTGACGGGAGCCGCAAGAGTGCCGAGCGTGAGCACCTTTTTGTACATCTCGCGCGTGCCGGCGTGTGTGGACGTGAACATGAGGCGCCCGCCCACGTTTCCGCCGAACAGTTGTGGTGGGGCCTGGACGTTGAAGAAGGAGCCCTGGGGCCCAGAGTTGGTCGCGATATTCCAAGCGCGCGACCCCAGCCGCGCGAGAGCGATATCGCCGCGAAACGCACTGCCGGGGAAGATGAGACGTGCGTGGACCCACAGCTCGCCATTGACGGCGATCATCCCATAGGCGTCGGACACGGTCGATCCGAGGACGTCGAATGGCCGGAGCGTGAGCCCGTCGATACGCATCACGCCTCGGAAGCCCTCGATTGCGGAGGTCGGGTCGTACGCGAGGGCCGCGAGCAGTTCGCCCTCGTGCACCAGCAGCCCCGTGACGTTGAGTTGCCGATCGCCCGGGAGCTGGCTGGCCGCGATCGGGACCCAGGCCGCTCCATCCCACCGAGCCAAGCCCGGGGCGCGGTCGCCGGCACGGCCGAACACGGCGTTCACCGTATCAAATGGGCCAGCGATTACGACATCCCCGCGATGGCGAGCGACATGCTTGATCCGTCCGAAGTAACCGATGCCCAGCCCGAACCCCTGCCACTGTCCGTTGTGCAGACGCAAGATGCCGTAACTTCCCCCGTCGGGAAGACCAAAGCCCCGGCCGGCGATGAGCCAGGAGTCGTCTTCGTCGGGCACGAGTGCATCGACGACCGCGCCGGTGAAGATGCCGCTCAGCGGCGGTGAAATGGTCCGCCACTCGCCGTCCCGCCAGACAGCGATCCCGGCCGAGCTCGCCCCGAAGAGTTCACCGGCGCGGGCCGCGACGACCGTGATGTCCGTGCCGTTCCCACGTGGCCGGGACGGCCCCTCCCATGCGTTCCACCGTTTGCCGTCCCACACCGCCAAGCCCCGGCTTGCGACGAGACCGATGCTTCGAAACCCCCCCGCGACGACCAGTTCCTCCCCCCGCGGCCCCGGCCCGTCCGGATCCCACACCGCCGCGCTCGTGAACGCGCCGTCGGCCTCCGACGGCGGCACCAGCGCCTCCCAGCCGACGCAGTTCGACACCGTCGGCTGGGCCCGCGCGGGCGTCCCGACCGCCGCCGCGATCACCATCATGACAAACACGACCACCCGCTCGCACAGCGAGCGCACACCGCTCCCCCAGCATGTCCTTCTCATACCAGTTCTCCCAACGCGGTCCCAGATGAGACCTATGAAAAAGCGTCAGGGAACCCTGACGCTCGCAGAATACACCATGATACGAAAGTTCTCGGATCCGGTTCAGCAGCCGGCAAAATACCGCGCCAGGAAGTCGAAGATGTCCTGGACGGTCAGCCCGCCGACCCCGTTGATGTTGGCGTCCGGGCTGCCGCTGAAGTAGCCGTTGAGGAAATCGAAGATGTCCTGGACCGTGATGGTGCCGGAGTTGTTGTAGTCGGCGAGACAGACGCCGATGGTCAGGCGGATCCGGGACGGGTCGCGCGGGATGGTCAGGCCGGTGACGGTCACGACGCTCTCGGCCCCGGTGGCGCTGGTGCCCCGCTGGATCTCGACGTTTGTCACCGCGTTGCGGCTGATCCACTGCACGAGCTTGCCGACCGGCGGCAGGAAGTTCCGCGTCCGCCGCGGCGACAGGTCGGTGATGAACGTCGCGAACGGGCTGTTGTCGATCGCCGTCGCCGAGAGTCCGGTCGCGAACATCGTCGCGGCCCAGCGGTTGGGTTCGTCGATCAGCGTCGCGGTGTCCCAGTCGAAGTATCCGCCCCACGTGCCGAACGGGTCGCCCAGGTTCGGATCGCCCGGGCCCGGGTCGGGCTGGCGACCGGCGGCGATCGCGTCGGCGTCGGCGTTGAAGAAGCCGGGGTAGGTCTGCGTGCTGCTGTGCGCGGTGATCAGCGACTCGGCGGCCGGGCGACGCGTCTTGATCGGCGCGATCCACTGGCCCACGTCCGGCCACGGGCCCGGGTTGCCGTCGGTCAGGTCGTTGGTCTCGTTGTCCCACTTCTCGACGCCGTGCTCGCGCTCGTCCCAGTGGATGAGGAAGCCAGCCTTGGCGTCGTTGAGCGCGTCGACCACCGCGCGCTGGGCGATGCTCCACGACGCGGGGCCGTCTTGATCGCGCTTGCCGTAGTACAACCGCATCAGCGGGAAGTCGCGCTCCGTCGAAGACAACCGCGTGGTCATCGTGAAGACCTCCACCGTGTCGAAGGGCGTGCCGTCGGTCTTCAGCAGGTTGGTGTCGAGCGGCGTCACCCAGTCGCCGCGCAGGAAGTTTTCCTCCATGCCCCCGCCCGCGGCCGCCGGAGGGATCGTCAGATCGCTCGCGGGCGTGTAGATCGCCGCCGCGGCGAACCGTTCCGGGCGCTGCCGCACCAGGTGCGACGTCCCGCGCCCGCCGCCGGAGTGCCCGATCATCGCGATCCGCGACGGATCGATCGTGTACGGCGAGGTCGGACGCAGCAGCCAGTCGATGATCCAGTGCACCCGCCGGCTCGTGAAGTTCACCACGATCGAGCCCGCCGGCGGGTTCGTGCGCATCCCGACAAAGAACGGGTCGGCCTGCGGCGTGTACCCGAACCACGAGGTGTTCGAACGGTTGAGCGCATTGCCGACGATCGCGTAATAGCTGTCATCCGGCGTGACCACGATGCCCGTCGTCAGCCCGAGCGAGACGTTGCTGCGGGCCGGGATGCCGGGGCGGAACAGTTCGTACTCGCCCCCGCCGCCGTGATGCGCCAGCACGCACGGGATCAGCCCCGCGCCAACGCCGCCGACGGGCTCGGTGATCGTGAACACGTGCGGCACGCCGTTCTTGTCGGCGTCGCCGAGGACGGGAATGTCCGGCCGCGCGTTGTCGTATTCGTCACGCCCCTCGGCGAAGACGACCATGGCGGTGTACGGCTGACCGCCGGGCGTGAACCCGTTGAACTGCGGGTGCGGACGCACCGGGTCGTTGACGGGGTCGTAGTTGAACGCGGCCGACGCGCTGTTGGCCGCCGCAACAACCGCCCCGCCGGTGTCCACCACCGCGAAGAACAGGTTGCCCGCGGCCCGCGGCGTGTAGGCGAACACGCCCTCGTTCGCGGCCAGCCGGTACGTCCCGCCCGCGGGCGTCGGCACCTGCAAGCGGGCCGCCGGGTTGAGTTGCTGCAGCCGGGCCCCGGTGTACTCGGGGAAGAACAGCCGCCCGACCCGGTCCATGTTGGCGACGTTCACCTGGGCCGCGGGCGAGGCGTAGATCTCGACCGTGTCGGTCGAGTTCGCCGGCGGGGCCGGACGCTCCCAGACGACGAAGACCTGCCCCTGGGCGTACCAGGCGCGGACGTTGGTGGGTTGGGCAAATGCGGCAGACCCGCAGGCCGCCAGCACGATTCCGGCAAGTGCAACACGTGACAATCGCGACAGCATGGTCGAGCCTCTCTTGGTGTCGACCAGCCTCTTCCCAAGAGGAACATACCACACAACGCCGAAGACACCCGCGCGATTGCGTCAAGATCTCATGAATCCGCGCAGACGCCGGAAAAAGTCAGGAAATCCCGGACACCGCTTCACCCCAGCCGCCGCAAGCAGCACAGCGCGATCGCGATCGCATCCGCAATGTCGGGCGGGCTGGGCGGGGCGGACAAGCCCAACTGCGCCTGCACGCCCGACTGCACCTGCGCCTTGCTCGCGTGCCCGTTGCCCGTGAGCGATTTCTTCACTTCCGTCGCCCCCAGTTCGACCACGTCCATCCCGGCCCGCTGGATGTTCAGCAGCACCACACCCCGCGCGTGCCCCATGATCACGCCCGTCAGCGGGTGCTTGTAATGCGCGTACAGCTTCTCCACCGCGCCGACATGCGGCGCGGTCCGCTCGATGATGTCGCGCAGGTCAGCGTCCAGTTCCACCAGCCGCCGCGCCACCGAGCGGCCTTGCACCAGGCGAATCACGCCCGCTTCGACCAGCGTCGCCTCCGCCCCGGCACCCCCACCCACCCGCCCACGCCGCGACCCCCCACTCGCACCAGCACCCCCGCCGCGCGGAATCTCCAGCACCGCGTATCCCGTCAAACGCAGCCCGGGATCAATCCCCAGCACGCGTCGCCCCCCCCCACCCCCGCCCCCACCGCCCCCCCCGCTCGCGGGCTGCGCACTGGTCGGCGACGCCGACACGCGGGACGAGATTGGCGACGCGGGCACAGTCACGGCCGGTTATCTTCGGCTCTCGCGGGCCTTCAGCCAGAACACAACCTGCTTCGAGATGATGTCCATCTCCAGGTTCACGCCGTCGCCCACGGCCAGCCGGCGCAGCGTCGTCTTGTCCAGCGTCGTCGGGATCAGGGCCACGGAGAAGCCGGTCGCCTGGCCCGCGGCCATCGTGACCTCCGCGATCGTCAGCGACACGCCGTCCACGCACACGCTCCCCTTCGGCGCCAGATACTCCGCGAGAGCCGCGGGCACCTCGAACCACACGCGCCAATCGTCCGTGGCCTGCACGCGCGTCACGCGTCCGACGCCGTCAACGTGCCCCTGCACGATGTGCCCGCCGAGGAACGTGCTCGCGGTCGCCGCGTGCTCGAGATTGACCGGATCGCCGACACGCAGCGCACCCACCGTCGTCTTCGCGAGCGTCTCGGCGACGGCGTCGAACCCGACCGTGCACAGGCCGCCGTCGACGCCCGCGTCCGCGACCGCCGTCAAACAGCACCCGTTGATGCTGATGCTGTCGCCGGCCCGGATCGAAGGCCCGTGGGCCCAGTCGCCAACGTCCACCGTCAGCCGCAGCATCCCGGCCTGCCCGGCCCAGCCGCCGCCACTTCGAACGCCTTCCGCTCGCGACGGCGTAAGCTCCGCAACCCGCCCGACCGCCTGCACAAGACCGGTGAACATGGGCGAGGGTATCGATGAGCGGAAGGGACGGGGGGACGGGGGGACGGGGGGAGGGGGGGATGGGGGGACGGGGGGAAGGTGGGACGCACGGCGTGATCTCGCGCTTGGCCCGCCGCCGCTCCTGATGCGACCAACTTTGTTCCTGCTGTGCCCAGCGCAGGAGCTTTTGTGCCCAGCGCGGAACATTTTGTGCCCAGCGCAGGAGCTCTCGTGCCCAGCGCCGAACATTTTGTGCCCAGCGCCGGACCTTTTGTGCCCAGCGCAGAAGTTTTTGTGCCCAGCGCAGGAGCTTTTGTGCCCAGCGCCGGAGTTTTTGTGCCCACAAAAACTCTGCCGCAGGGCAGTTTCTGCGCTGCGATCACATACGCGTAAGCCGTGATCGCCCTTGGCGACGCCGCGCGGGGCAGATTTCTCCGGACCTGCCGCGTTCGGGTTCTGCACCCTTGCCCCCCCCACCCCCCCACCGCCCCTACCGAACAGAACTAAGGCACTGGGCACTAGGCATTGGGCCTCAGTCGGAGGGAGGCGGGGCAGTCAGGCACTAGGCACTAGGCACCGGGCACCGGGCACCAAGCAGCGGGTGAGGGGAGCTTGTTTGATGGTTGGCGTTGCCGTGCGTCAAGATCTTGCAAAGTCGGTGGCGTCGCGTGATGGGCGGCGGGCAGAACGGCGGGCTTGCGGTACGCTGGGTTTCGGCGCTGATACGTCTGTCACGCCGCAGAGCGGAGTGACACCCGCCGCCGCCCGAATCCCGTTTCCCGAATCCCGAATCCCGAATCCCGATCTCCCCATGCACACCGCCGGCTCCCCAACGCCCGTCATGCCGCCCCCCGGGTCCGCGCTCAACGAGTTCGAGCTCACGCCGCGGACGTATTGGCCCACGACCATCTTCTCGCGCCGCTACCGCGACCACGAGCGCGACGCGGCCGGGATCATCCAGCATCTCTACGACATCAAGGCCGGCGAGACCAAGAACATCGCCAGCGATATCGCCCCGAGCATGAAGTCCAAGGACGGGCTCTTCGAAAGCAAGTTTGATCTGTTCGAGAAGACCACGCACGAAGGGCTGCGACGGCTGATCGCGTTCATCGAGTCGAGCGTGAAGCGGGCCGTGTGGCATGTCAACGGGCGCGAGGTCGACCCGAACCGGATCAAGGTCACGTTCTCCGATAGCTGGTTCCACATCACCAACAACTCCGGCTTCCACGACGCGCACTACCACGGCGGGTGCTCATGGTGCGGCGTCTATTACCTCCAGATCTCCGACGTGCCGGAGAACCCACGCGACCACGCGCCCAACGGCGTCAACCGCTTCTACACGCCGCGGCCCTTCGGCGGCAATCACTCCGACTATGGCAACCATTACCTCGGGCAAGGCCACCTCGACGTCCCGCCATTGCCGGGAACGCTGGTGCTCTTCCCCGCGTATCTGCTGCACAGCGGGCTGCCGTACAAGGGCGCGAAAGACCGCGTGATCCTGTCGTTCAACTCGACGAGTACGTTGGTGGGGGAAGGCACTGGGCACTAGGCACTGGGCACTAGCCGGAGAGACGGAGGCACCGGGCACCAGTGGGATGAGCCGAGATCGCGGACGAGCAGGGCGGCTTCCCGTTTCCCGCTTCCCGTTTCCCGCCTCCCGCTTCCTCCCCCACCTTCGCGCCCTTCGCGCCTTCGCGTTCAATCCCCTCTTCCCGCCCCCCGCTCCCCACCCCCCGCTCACCCCCGCCGAGCCCGCCGCGCCTTGACCCCGGGGCGGTCGGCTTGGATACTGCCCTTCCCACCTTCCCAAACCCCGACCCGGCGCGACCGGACAGGACCGACCATGACCCGACCGCTTGCCCTCGTTCATGCCTCGCCCGCCCGCTCGGCGTCCGCCCGGCCTCGCCTGTTCGCGGCCGCGACTGTGCTGGCAGCGCTCGCGGCGGTGGGCGGCGGCTTGGGAGGGTGCGAGTCCGACGGCCCGCGCACCATGACGCTCGATCAGCGGGCCGCCTCCGTGCCCATGCAGGCCGATGAGTTCAGCACCCTCGGCTACCGCGTCGAGTGGCGCGGCTTTCCGACCATGCTCCCCGGCGGCACCGTCGAGTCGGTGCAGGTCCTCGGCGACGCCCTGTGCGTCACCGATACCGAGGGCGTGTTCACCGTCCTCGAAGCCCGCTCCGGCGCGCAGCGCTGGTCCGACCAGGCCGCCGGCCCGCTCACGCGGTTCTTCGCCCCCGTCCGCCAGGGCGGCTCCGAAGGCAGCCGCGGCGCCGCCATCATCCTCCCCAGCGAAACCGAAGTCTTCATCTACGACGCCGACACCGGCACCCTTCGCACCAAGCACCGCCTGCCCGAAGTCGCCAGCACGCGCACGGCCCTGGTCGGCGACGCCCTCGCGTACGGCGCTTCCAACGGGCACCTGGTCGGCCTCTTGGCCAGCACCGGGTTCCAGGTCTGGGGCTCGGGCCTGACGGGCGCCGTCGATGTCGACCCCGTCGTCTTCGCTCAGGGGCCCGAGACCATCTTCGCTTCGCAGGCCGGCGACATCGTCGTGCTCGACGCGCTCACCGGGCGCGGGCTCGGGCGCAGCAAGATGTTCGCCGGGCCCGGCGCCCCCATCGCCACCAGCGACACGCTCGCGTTCATCGCCAGCCTCGACCACTCGCTGTACGCCGTCACCCGCTCCGGCGGGCAGATCCTCTGGCGTCACCGCACCAACGCCCCGCTCCGCCAAGCCCCCGCGTTCATCGACGGGCGCCTGTACGTCGACCTGGGCGAGTCCGGCGGGTTCTCCGCCTTTGACCCGACGACCGGCAAAGTCCTCTGGCAGAACGACACGGTCGACGGCGTCGCCGTCGCGCTCCGCAACAGCCGCCTGGTCGTCTTCGCCGGCGCGACCGACGCCGCCGGCACGGCCAAGGCCGTCACGCTCGACCCCAAGAACGGGCGCACCATCGACACCGTCGAACTGCGCTCGATCTCCATGCTCGTCGCCGAAAGCCCGAAGGACAGCCCGGTCTACGCCGTCAGCCCGCAGGGCGTGATCACGCGGCTGTCGCCCCGCTGAGTGCCGCCATGACCCCGCCCACCCCCATCCGCCGCGCGCTGCTCTCGGTCAACGATAAAGCCGACCTCGTGCCCTTCGCGCAGGCGCTGGCGGCCCGAGGCGTGACCATCATCTCCACCGGCGGCACGGCCAAGGCCCTCGCCGCCGCCGGCGTGCCCGTCGTCCCCGTCGAGACCGTCACCGGCTTTCCCGAAGGCCTCGACGGGCGCGTCAAGACGCTGCACCCCGCCGTGCACGCCGGCCTGCTCGCCCTGCGCGACCGCGCCGAGCACACCGCGTTCCTCAAACAGCACCGCTTCGAGCCCATCGACCTGGTCTGCATCAACCTGTACCCGTTCCAGCGCACCGTCGCCGACCCGAACGTGTCGATGGCCGACGCGATCGAGAACATCGACGTCGGCGGGCCGGCCATGCTCCGCGCCGCCGCCAAGAACGCCCGCTTCGTCACCGTCGTCACCTCGCCCCGCGACTATGACCGCGTGATCCAGGAGATGGACGCGCACGGCGGGAGCACCACGCCCGAGACCCGGGCCCAGCTCGCCGCCGCCGCCTTCGCCCGCACCGCCGAGTACGACGCCGCCATCGCCTCGTTCCTCGGCCGTCGCCAGGGCGCCTTCCCGCAGGTGCTCGACCTCCGCTACACGCTGGTCGACCAACTCCGCTACGGCGAGAACCCGCACCAGCAGGCCGCCCTCTACCGCGACCCCGCCTCCACCGGGCAGTCGGTCGTCAACGCCCAGCAGTTGCACGGCAAGCACCTCTCGTACAACAACATCAACGACGCCGCCGCCGCCCTCGAAGCCGTCAAGGCCCTCGCCCGCATCATCGATCGCGAGCGGCAGCACGCCGCCGTCGTCGTCAAGCACACCAACCCGTGCGGCGGGGCCGTCGCGAGCGCGCTCGAGCCCGCCGTCGACGCCGCCATCGCCGGCGACCCCGTCGCGGCCTACGGCGGGATTCTCGCCGTCTCGTCGAGCGTCGACGCCGCCGCCGCCCGCGTCATCGCCCGCGAGTCGCACTTTTTCGAGGTCGTCATCGCCCCCGCGTTCAACGACGCCGCCCTCGACGTCCTCCGCGAGCGCTGGGCCAACGTGCGCCTGCTCGCCGTGGGCGACAAGGCCGCCTCCAGCGCCCGCAAGCTCGACTACCGCTCCGTCCCTGGCGGCATGCTCGTGCAGGACCGCGACCTCTCGCCCGCCGTGCCCGAGCGCTGGGAGCTCAAGGCCGGCCCGAAGCTCGACGCCGCTCGCCTCGCCGCCGCCGCCGTGCTTGAGGTCCTGTGCCGCTCGGTCACGTCCAACGCCATCGTCGTCGGCGGGCCGGACCCCGCCCGCCCCGGCGTGACGCGGCTGTTCGGCGTCGGTTCCGGCCAAGTCGACCGCGTGTCCGCCTGCCGCCTCGCCCTCGCCAAGGCCGGCGACCTCGCCCGCGGCGCCATCGCCGTCGGCGACGCCTTCTTCCCTTTCGACGACGGCCCGCGACTGCTCATCGACGCGGGCGTCACCACGCTCGTCCACCCCGGCGGCTCCAAGCGCGACGCCGACACCATCGCCCTCTGCACCAGCCGCGGCGTGACGTGCCTGCACACCGGCACACGCCACTTCCGGCACTGACCGCGCTCCCCGCCCCCCCCCGGCTCACCGCCTTGGGCGGCTCGGCCGAATCTCTGTCAAGATTCCGTCAGCGCCAACCCCTTGTGCCCCCGACGCGTGGACCCCCGAACGGCTGGCGTATACCCTTCCATTCGGCAGCCCCGTCCGGGCCCGAAAGGGCGCGGCCTATTGGTTCATGAGCACCCCGCGAGGCCGCAACTCCGCGCATCGCGAACCCGCACTCGACGACGCGGGCCTGCTGTCCGACCCCGATGATTGTGACGGCGGGCTCTACGTCCCGGCCTTCGGCGGGCCCACCGCCCTCGACGCCAAAGTCCTCGTCCTCAACCGCGCGTACGTCGCCGTCCGCGTCGTCTCCGCGCGCCGAGCCTTCAGCCTGCTCTGCCGCGAGATCGCGGAGGTCATCCACGTCGACGACGGGCGCTGGGTGAACTACTCGTTCGAGACCTGGGCCGAACTCGCCGAACTGCAGAAGAGCTTTGAACCGGAAAAGTACGACTGGGTCCGCACCGTCCGCTTCGAGGTCGCCGTGCCCAAGGTCATCCGCCTGCTCGGCTACGACCGCCTGCCGGCTCAGATCGTCAAGCTCAACCGGCGCAACCTCTTCGCACGCGACCGCAACCAGTGCCAGTACTGCGGCAAGACCTTCCCCACCAGCGAGCTCTCCATCGACCACGTCCTCCCGCGCTCCCAGGGCGGGCAGGACAGTTGGGAGAACCTGGTGTGCGCCTGCGTGAAGTGCAACGCGCGCAAGGGCGGCCGCACGCCCCCCGAGGCCCACATGAAGCTCGTGCGCGAGCCCGTGCGCCCGAAGCGCAACCCGCTCATCTCCATCCGCCTGGGCCAGCAGAAGTACTCGTCCTGGAAGTCGTTCCTCGACGACGCGTATTGGAACGTCGAACTCAAGTGAACCCACAAACGCAACGCCCGAGCCGCCGGTGAACCCGGCTGCTCGGGCGTGTGTGTTGTCGTCGTGAAGTCGTTCCGACGGGCCGCTTACTTCTCGCGCCGCGAGATGCGGATCGACCCGTTGCTGGTGTCAACCACCGAGCGCGGCCCGGACGCCGCGAAGACGACCTTGGCCTCGTTGCCGCGCTTGTTGGTCGAGACCTGGGCCGCCTCCGTGCCGAGATCGACGGTCACCTTGCCGTTGCTGGTGTCGGCGATCAGTTCGCCGCCGAACGCCGAGCCGACGGCGAGCTCGATGCGCGCGTTCGATGAATCCAGCCGCACCGGCCCCGTCGCCGCGTCGTCCAGCACGACGTCGATCGTCCCGTTGGACGTATCCGCCGTCACCGGCGTGCCGACGTCCTTCAGCGTGATGCCGCCGTTGCTGGTGTCGGCTGTCACCCCGCCGCGCAAACGCTCGACGGTGATCCGCCCGTTGGATGTATCCAGCACCGCCTCGCCCGCATGGTCGCTCAGCGTGATGGCCCCGTTGGACGTGTCCATCACCGCCTTGCCCGAGAAGCCCGCCGCGGTGATCGCCCCGTTCGACGTCGCCAGGTTCAGCCCCTCGGCGTCCGGGATCAGCACCTCGAGCGACACGCCGGCCCCCTCGCGGGCTTTGCCATCGGGGAACTCGGCCTTCACCACCAGCGTGCCGTCATCGTCGCGCACCGCGACGACCTTGATCTGCCGGAGCTGCTCCTGCGACTTGCCGCGCACGGTCGCACGGACATCGACGGGCCCGCCGGAGGTCTTCGTGACGGTGATCCCGCCGTTGCGCGTCTTCACCACCAGCGGCTTGCCCGGCACATGCTCGATGCCGAGCTGGCGGTTCTCCTCAACGCTCGACCAGCCGATGTCGGCCCCGCCGACGGACATGGCGCAGCCCAGCAACGGCGTCGCGAGCCCCAGCGTCATCGCCGCCACCAGCACCCGCCCCGTGTTCCGCCGCGTTCCGTTGCGCACCGTCATGGCCAGCCTCCTTCGTCGTGTTCCCCATATTGGGACGCGCGGCTCATCGATTTCAGGCACGGCGTTTTCCCGCGTCGTCACGGCCCCGCGGTCGGCGGGGGAGGCGGGGGCGGCATGGCCGCCAGCTCGGCCCCCATCCACCGCGACAGCTCCAGCCCGCCGACAAACAGCAGCCACAGCATCAGGTGAGCGCCGCACAGCATCGTCGCCTGGTCACGCCGCAGTTTGAACAGCGCCATGACCATGAAGAAGTACGCCGCCGCCGCCGCCGGATAGGCCAGGATGACGCTCAGCGTCTCCGGCGCCCCGGGGATGCGCTGATGGCTCACGAACTGGAACGTCGCGAACGCCAGGAACATCCGCCCGGCGGCCCAGTCGTACCGACCGACCTGGTGCTTGGCCAGTTTCGCCGCAATCGCGACAGCCACGATCCCCGTGCCCGTGTGCACCAGCGTCTGGTACAGCGTCAGCAGCACGACGACCACGATCAGCAGCGTCGTCGCCCGCCCGCCGGAGTAGATCGACGCGTTGACGCCCGCCGCGATCATCGCGCCGAGCGCACACCCGCCCGCGAGGGCCGCGTGCGTGCCGGGGCTCATGCGCGACGGCTTGACATACTCCGGCCGCGCGTCGCCCCCCGGCTCGGGCGGCTCAACCTCGCCAACTTCGACCTCGCGCTTGGCCCCGATGCGCAGATCCAGCCCGCACGCCGTGCACAGCACCGCGTCATCAGTCAGCCCCGCCCCGCAGTTGGGACACTTGGTGAGCTTCCCCGTCGTCAGCGACGGTCGCTCGATCCGCGTTCCCTTGCCGGCCCCGGGACCGCCAACGACCGGCGCGGGCATCGCCGGCTTCGGCGGGGCCGGCTCGAGCGGGATGAGGTCGTCCGCGCCATCGCCCGGGCGACCGCCCGGCGTCTCCGGCTTGGGCTCTTGGTCCGCCGCACTCACGCGCCCGCACCTTTCCGCACGCGCGTCGGCACGCGCGCCAGACCGCCGCGCAGGAAGTACTCCATTAGATCATGCCCCGGATCGACCTTCAGGTCGCTCGCGCCCGCGCGCTCCTCCGTGAACAGGTCACGCTCGACCACGCTCCGCACCCACGCGCCGGCGAGCAAAATCGGCGGCGGCGTCGCGTCGTGCTTCCGCGTGCTCACCAGCGTGTAGTGATCCGGCATGATGAGCAGCCGCCACCCCTCGGCCTTCGGGTCGCTCTCCGCGTCGCCGAACGCCCGCAGCTTCGCCAACACCGGCCCGACCACGTGCTTGTCGATCGCCTCGATCGCCGCCACCTTCGTCGCCGCGTCCCCCTGATGCGACGCCTCGTCCGGCGACTCCACGTGGCAGCACACGATGTCGTACTGATCGAGCGCCTCGCACGTCGCCCGACCCTGCGCGGCGTAGTCCGTGTCGTGGTAACTCGTGATCCCCGGCACGTCGATCCGGTCCCACCCGATCAGCGCTGCGATCCCCGCGAGCAAGTCCACCGCCGTGATCATCGCGCCCTTGAGCCCGAACCGCTCCTCGAACGACGGCATGGACGGCTTGACGCCTTGGCCCCAGATCCACGCGCTGTTCGCCACCCGCTGCCCACGCGCCCGCCGCGCGGCGTTCACCGGGTGCGACGCCAGAAACTCCTGCGACGACGCGATCAGCCGGCGCAGCGTCTCCGCCGCGCGCTCCGCCTCCGCGCTCGCCGACTTGCCGACCCGCGGCAGATCGTCCGCCCACGGCTGCCCGGGAATCTCGTGGGGCGGGGTCGTCGTCACGCCCGCGTAGTCCCGCCCGCCACGGTGCGCGCCGCTATCGACCAGGATGTTGCGGTAACTCACGCCGGGCGTCAGGGCCAGATCCGCCGACAGATCCGGCACGGCCGCGTGCCAGTGATCCATGAGCCCCGTCACCAGTTCCCGCGCCTCGGCGTTCGAGATCGCGCCGGCGGAGTGGTCCAGCATCAGCCCGTCGTCGGTCGTCTCCGGCTCACCGACGGTGACCAGATTCACGCGGAAGATCCAGTCCGTCTCGCGGAGCGCCAGGCCCAGCGCCGCGGCTTCCAGCGGCGCCCGCCCCGTGTGATACCGGCGCGGGTCATACCCCAGCAGGCACATCGTGCACACGTCGCTGCCCGCGGCCCATCCGGGCGGGGTCGTGACGGCCGTGCCCAGCCGCCCCATCCGCGCCGCCGACGCCAGGTTCGGCGCAATCGCCGTCTCCAGGGGCGTCCGCCCGTCCAGTTCTTCCAGCGGAAGATCCGCCGCACCGTCCGCGATGATGATGACGTACTTCACGCTCCGCGAGGATAGGGCCGCGCCATCACGGCGTGGGCGACCCGCCCACCACCATGTTCACCAACCCCGCGACATGGCGGATCCCAGTCCCCGCCACGCGGCTTCCCACCGTCCATATCAGACTGCTCGCGAAGAAGAATGCGAAGATCATCACCACGATGTTCATGAACTGCCCGCCCTGGGTCTCGACAAAGCGGGCGTAAGGCCGGTACAGCTCAGCCAGAATGCGCCCGCCGTCGAGCGGGAACACCGGAATCATGTTGAAGATTCCCAGCGCGACGTTCAACAACGCCCCGAAACTGAAGAAACTGGCCAGGTGCCCGTGCATCTCCGCCGAGATCGCCCCGCCGACACCCGTCCCGCCCGTCCCGCCCGTCAGCGGCTGTTCCAGCCCGAGCCAGACGCCGCCCAGCAGGATGCACAGCACCGCCAGCCCGGCGTTCATCACCGGCCCGGCCAGGCACACCAGCGCATACCCGTACCGCCCGCGCACACGCGTCCGGTCCACCGGCATCGCCCCCCACGCGATCCCCGCCAGCGCGAACACGATCAGGCTCGGGATGCCCATGTGCACCAGCGGATTGAACGTCATGTGCTCGGCGTCGATCGGCGTGCGGTCCCCCCGCGCGATCGCCGCCCACCCGTGCGCCAGCTCGTGCAGCGTGATGGACACGATCACCCAGATCACCCACGCGGCCAACACCACCGGCCCCAGCCCGGGCGCATTGAGAATGTTGGTGACCCACCAGCCGTTGATCATGAAACGCGTCCCCGTCAGCGCCGCTCGCGCCGAAAAAGAAAAAACCCAGCCTGAAGAGGCTGGGCTTCACGAGTGTAGTGGAACAAGGCGTCCCCGGCGCGGCGCGCCCGGCAATCAGGCCTTCGTCGCCGCCAGGCCGCCCCAGTTGGGCGTCGTGGCCGGCATCGGCTTCTTGTTCTTCAGGGCCTGCCCGGCGATCTCGACGATGCGGTCGAAGGTCTTGGGATCGTCGATGGCGAGCTGGCTCAGCATCTTGCGATTGAGCACGATGCCCGCGAGCTTCAGCCCGTTGATGAACAGGCTGTACCGCGTCCCGCGCATGCGGCACGCCGCGGTGATACGCGCGATCCACAGGCGGCGCATGTCGCGCTTCAGCCGGCGGCGGTCGCGGAACTGGTACACGCCCGCCCGCATGAGGGCGTTCTCGGCCTGGTACTTGTGCTTGTGCTTGACGCCGTAGTAGCCGCGGGCCAGGCGCAGGATGCGCTTGCGGGCTTGCGTACGGGCTGCACCTTTGCGAACGCGTGGCATGGGAACCGTCTCCGTCAGGGCGTCCGAGTCGGGGGACCGGCTTCTCGCCGGACGCTGCCCGTCGGACAGGGGTGTCTCAAATCATTCACACCGCCGCACACCGGCCCGGTCTGTCCAGCACCGGCGCAGGCCGGCGTCAGCGGTCGGGCGGCTGTGCCGCGTTACTTGGACTTGCTCGTCTTGCCGGCCGGCTTCTGGGCGGCCTGCTCCGCCGCGCGGGCGGCCTTCTTCTCCGCCTGCAGCTTCTTCCGCTCCTCGGGCGACGGGCTCCGCTTCAACGCGGCCCGGGCCTGATCCCGCCCGCGCAGGCGGCGGAACAGCAGCTTCTCAAGCCGCTTGGCTTCCGGGTTGGACATGAACTTGTCCTTCCGGAGCCGACGCAGCCGCTTGCCGCTCTTGTGCGAACGCAAGTGCTTGCCGAACGCACGGTTGTGACGAACCTTGCCCGTCTTGGTCAGACGGATCCGCTTCAGGCTGGACTTGTGGCTCTTGTTCTTGGTCTGGGCCATAACCGGTCTCACCACCGCTTGGGTGCGTGCAGGGGGCTTTGGGCCCCTGGACCCCCGAAATGGGTTCGGGGCCGGTCGGGCGCGGGGCTGCCCGGAGCCGGGTCGAGAGGGTAGGCACCCCCCCACCGCCGAGCAACGCACCCGCAGGGAGTTCTTGACGTGCTCTTGACGTACCCCGATATCCGATACTTTAATCGGTCTTCACCGGCCACGTGCCGGTTTCCCCCTTCCCTCCCGCCCGGGACTCCGGACGCGGGTCGGTTGTTCAGCGTCCTGACGCTCCCCGCCGCGACCTCGCGCCGGGTTGCCAAGGATGCCCGGATCGGGCGGTTCTGGCCCGGCCGGCATAGATCGAGCGAGTTCTTTTCCGTGCCGAGCGTCCTCGCCATTGTTCTGTCCGCGCGCCCGACCCTCCGCCCCCCGGCGGTGTTCGTCCTCCGCGCGCGGCCACGTCCACCACGGCGGGTTCCCGTCTGTCCCGGACTCCTCCGCTCGACCTGACTGAACCCCGGCCGCCCACCCACCGGCCGGTGCCGATCCTTGTCCATGCCCCGTGCGGGAGCTCTCCCCCCCACCCGGCGCGACCGTCATCGGCCGCGCACGGTTCGCGGCGCCCCCTTCGCCGGGGACGCCGAGGAGGCTCCCGGCATGCTGCACGCGCCAACTTTGTATCAACCCATCCCCGCGGTGCTCGCGGTGGAGAACACGACGCTGGCCGCGGCGGCCGTCGCCCTCATCGTCGGGGTCATCGTCGGGGCGCTCGCGCTCACCATCATCCGCGGGCAAACGCTGTCCCGGGCCAAGGCGGAGGCGGATCGGATTCGCTCCCAGGCCGACGCCGAGGCCCGGACGATCACCGACAAGGCCAAGGTCGACGCCGAGAAGGCCGCCTTGGACAAGCGGGCCGCCCTGGAGAAGGAAACCGAAGCCGCCCGGGCCGAGATCCGCGAGACCGAACGCCGCATCGCCAAGCGTGAAGACACGATCGACAAGAAACTGGAATCGCTGACCGCGAAGGAAGACCAACTCACCAAACAGCTCGACCAGTTGAAGCAGCGGGAAGCTGCGCTGGACCGCAAGAGCCAGGAACTGGATCAGACGCTCAACCAGCAGAAAGAGCGCCTGCTGCAGATCTCCGGGATGTCCCGGGACGACGCCAAGCGCGAGGTGCTGCTGCGTGTCGAAGAAGACTGTCGGCTGGAGAGCGCGAAGATCGTCGCCAAACTGACGGAAGAGGCGACGGCGGAGGCGAAAAAGAAGGCCCAGGAAATCACGCTGATGGCGATCCAGCGGTACGCCAGCGAGCACACCGCCGAGAGCACCGTCCGCGCGGTCGCGATCCCGAACGACGAGATGAAGGGGCGCATCATCGGTCGCGAGGGGCGGAACATCCGCGCCATCGAGAAAGCCACCGGCGTCGACATCATCGTCGACGACACGCCGGGCGTGATCGTCGTCTCGTGCTTCGACAAGATCCGCCAGGCCGTCGCGGTCGAGTCGCTGCAGAGGCTGGTCGCCGACGGCCGCATGCACCCGTCGCGCATCGAGGAGGTCGTGGAGAAAGTCCGGAGCGAAATGGACGAGCGCGTGCTGAAGGCCGGGAAGGACGCCGTGCTGGAGGTCAACCTTCGCGGCGTGCACCCGAAGGTCTCCGAAGCCATGGGCAAGCTCTCGTTCCGCACCTCCTACGGGCAGAACGTGCTCCGCCACTCCGTCGAGGTCGCGTTCCTGTGCCAGATCATCGCCGAGCAGCTCGGGCTCGACGGCTCGCTGGCCCGGCGCTGCGGCTTCCTGCACGACATCGGCAAGGCGATGGACCACGAGATGGAAGGCGGGCACCCCAAGATCGGGATGGACTTCGCCAAGCAATACGGCGAGAAGGACATCGTCCTCAACGCCATCGGCGGACACCACGGCGACATCCCGTCGACGTCGTTCTATACCCCGATCGTCATGGCCGCCGACGCGGTCAGTTCCGCCCGCCCCGGCGCCCGCCGCGAGAGCCTGGAGAAGTACGTCCAGCGTCTGACGGAGCTGCAAGACATCGCGCTGCGGCAGCCGGGCGTGACGGAAGCGCACGCCATCCAGGCCGGGCGCGAAGTCCGGGTTATGGTCGACGCCCGCCGCGTCACCGATGACGAGGCCCAGAAGATCGCCTTCGACATCGCGAAGAAGGTGAGCGAAGAAATGACGTTCCCGGGCGAGATCCGCGTGACGGTGCTCCGCGAGACGCGGGCGGTGGAGTTTGCGCGGTAAGGCTCGCCGGGACGCTCGCGGCCGCAGGTGCCGTCAACAACGTTGCACGCCGAGACATGCCTCAATGTCGGGGCAAGTTATCCACATGATCGAAGCGAATTCCGTGCTTGCCTGACGCCCATTCTGGGCAGTCGTTCGGATGGGTCTCGCGATCCATGGCACCCAAAGCGGGCATTCCGCTCGCCAGTAAGAGCAGACGGGTTTGCAATTCGCGGGGCCGTCAGAGACGCTGGGCTTCCGAGGCCGAGCGAGTGTTCGCGCGGTGCGTCCGCAGCTGAATCACAACAGGAGATCGCCATGCGTCGGATCAACTTCCGTAGCGGGTTTATTGCGCGAGCTGTGGCTCTGGGCATCGGGCTGGGGGCATGTTCGGCGGCGACCGCCGACGCGCGCTTCGCGGCGTCGATCGTCACGGATCAGGGTTGGACGCTCACCCCGGCGGTTCAGGGGAAGACCGTTGTCGGCTTCCTGGCGCATCGCGGAGCTGCCGAGGTGGGCCCGTCGGCGTTCTCAGTCGTGTGGCTCGAGCGTCAGCCTTCCGGGACGTACACGTGGGAAGGCGTGCGAACGTCGGATCCCAGCGACGCCGCTCGCATGGTGCACCTCCGCTTCGCGGGCCAGGTCGAGCTGGCCGACGCGTCGATGGAACGCCGGGCGGCGGAGGCGGTCGGCAAGCCCTTGCCGGAGTTCGTGCCGATGAGCCACGGCCTCGCGGTGACCGACCGGTTCCAGGCGATCGCGGCGAATCTGGATGGCAAGCAGATCGAGTGGGTGGTTGCGATTGGCGGCGAGGGCGCGCCGAATCTCAGCGGGCTGGCGGCTCGCACCGAAGAGACCTGCGTCGATGTCATCGATGTGATCGATGTGGCGGACGATGTGGTCGCGGACGACGACAGCGCCGGCGACCTTCCGGTCCAGCCCTTGCTGGCCGGCGCCGCCGAGCGCGTGGAGAAGACGCTCCGCGACCCGAACCGGGATCCGCGGGAAGAAGTGCCGGTTGACGGCTCCACGCCGCAGGCGGTGTCGCTGTTCGGCTGCTGCATCCCGTGGACGTTCACGTGGAGCTGGACAACGCCGGGCGGGTGCGGCGTGGGCACGCCACGCGCGGGCGGCGACTGCATCTACACCTGCACCGCATGCGTCACGACGTCGTTCTCGCAGCGCCGCAACTTCAACTGCAGCTGGGGCCCGATCGTCACGACCGGCACCGTGACCGCCGCGTGCACGACTACCCGGCCGCAGACCGCCCCGGGCGTCTGCCCGTGACGCGGCCGTAACACAATTCACTCGGTCAAAGAAGCCAACCGTGATCCCCGGCGTGCCCACAGCGCGCCGGGGCTTTTTGCTGACGGTACACTGGCGAGCGTTTGGGAGACGCGCGGGAGACCTTGTCAAGTCAGGCACTTATGGATGGGGCTGGACTCGAACCCCCGCCGGTGACACGCGGACCTCGCCGACGGTTCCGCGCCATCGGCACCTTCTTCGGCTGGATCGCCCTATGCGTCGCGGCGTACTGGCTGGCCATGACCGTCGATCTGTTCACTCGATCGCTCCACGTCATGGGACTTGCGGAAAAGGTCGCGAGGTGGCTCGGACCGGTTCTTCCTCGCTCCCTCGATGCCGCCAGTCTCAACAAAGGCGGCCCGAGCGTTTTCCGAAGCGGCGTTGAACCAACGCTCGGCGGCTTTGCGACCGACATCGGCGCAGCGGCGCTCGGGCGTCCGGCTCTCGATCCGTTGGTGGCCAACGGGGCGCAGCCGTCGGCGACCGTCTTCGCGCTGCTGTGCGCGGTCGCGCATGTCGCCTTCGCGGTCGTGCTCGCGCTTCGAGTTCGCGCGATGGCCGGGGCAAGGGCGGGCGAGAACGCTGCTGTGCGGCCGGCGCGTCTGGGACTGCTGTTCGCGCTGTACGCGCTCCCGGGTCTCGCCTTGGGCGCACTCGTCATGCGGCCGATCGCGATGTTCTGGCAAGCCGTGTGGCTGCAGTCGGGGAACATCGCCTGGGTGCACATGTCGCCCATCAGTGTGGCCGGGATGGTGAGCGGGGTGGTGGTCTGGAGCGCGTTCACAGCATGGACCGCTCGGCGTCGCCTGCGTGCTCTGAGCGCGAGCGCCGGCCCGGGACGTTGCGGCCGATGCGGCTATCTCACGGGCTCGCTCACGCCGTGCTCGGAATGCGGCGACCCCAGCCCGCACGTGATGCGCCGGTCGCACATAACCCCGGTCGGCCGGTGGCTGGAAGAACGCGGCCTGCCGCTCACCACGGCGTGGATCGCGGGCGTCCTGCTGGTCGGCGCGGCGACGATTCCACTGTGGAGCGCGGCGGTTCAGATCCTGGTGGCGAGAATCGTGTAGCGATGTGCGGGTCCGCACTTGGATGTCGGCGTCACACTGAGCGCGTATTGATATGCCGGGCACGACCCGCGCCGTGTTCGCACGTAAAGGCCGCGTTGTATAATCCGCCGTGCTGAAGCGGCTGTCGCAACGCGTGCTCGGACGGCTGGCGCTGCTGGCGTCGTGGCGGCTCCGCGCTATGCGTCCTTTGGCGATGCCTGATGACGAGCGGGCCCGCGTGCGGGGCTGGCTTCGACACGCCGCGCCGCGCTTTGGTGGGCGGACGGGCCGCTCGGCGATCATCGCCATTGCCGCGCTGCTGCTGGCGATCGCCGCGTCCGGGCTCGCAACGTTGGTCGCCGCCCTCGCCGTGTACCGTCACATCAACGACGCGTGGCCGGACACCCTGCTGGACGTGTACGACGACGCGACGCAATACGAGCCTGAGGCGTACTTGATCGCCGTCGGGGTGGGGTGCGCGGCGCTCGCGCTGGCGACCGGGCTGGCGCTGGTGGTCTGGCTGAGGCTCGGGTGCCTGGCGGCGCTGCGCCGGCGGCACGCCTGCCCGCAGTGCGGGCACGACCTCTCCGGCCAGCCCGTGCTCGAGCAACACGCCGTGCGCTGCAGCGAGTGCGGTCACGCGGCGGTCGCCATCGCGGCGTGGGGCGAACTCGGGCCCATCTCGCCTGCGGGCGGGGCGACCTTCCAGCCGAACACCGGCCTCGCCCCGCGGCTGTGGACGCGCCGGCGGCTGATCCTCGCCGGGCGCGTCGTCGCGGTCCTGATCGCGCTCGCCCTGATCGTGCCCGCAGGGCGCTGGGTGTATATCGACATCGACGCGCGCACGCAGGCGAGCCAGGCCCGCGCTGCTCGGCTGCCGGCGGAGGAGATCACCCGGCGAATCAACGAGGGTCGCGTGCGGCCGCCGGGCGGGGCGATCAGGGCTGAGACAGTCGGGCCCGAACTCTCCGAGCAGATCAAGTCAATTACGAACACCTTTAACGATGCCCGCGGCATCGGCAAAGCCCCGCCGCCGAAGCGAGAGTTTCCGATTGACGTCTCGGAGTACACCAGCGGCCGGATGCCAAGAGATGAGTCCGAGGAGCCTCGACGGGCGCTGGCCCGCGAACTGCTTCTCGAAATCCGGGCCGCGGGGGTTGTAGACCGCCTGTATGCGTTGCCCAAAATGGACTTGTGGCACGACCGAGTGTTTGTTCCGGCGGACAGTGATGACCAAGCACAGAACTTCCTCGAGTTGGGTATTTGGCGGAACCTCGCGCGCCTCGGTTTGGCGGATCTGCGCGAGAACATTGAGTCCGGCGACAGCGCCGGTATCGATCGCGCGATGCGAGCGATCGAGGCCATCGCTGAGCACGTGGACCATCACCCCGCGCTGATCGGCGGGCTCGTTGCGGAATCTGTTCGACGCGGTGTCGTCAGCGAGTATCTCGCCGTCGTGATCGGCGGAGCAGCCGAGACATGGTTCACACGCATCGAGGGCTCCCTCCAGCGCTTGCCCGTGATTCCGCTCCGAGAGCGGTTCGAGCACGAGCGGCTGTTCATCATGGATCATCTCGCGGCCCACTATTCCGACCCGGGCCGCGTGAAGCGCGGCCACTCGGACCCGGCGTTTACGGAAACCGGAATGGGGAGTTATCTCCTCGCGGACGCTGTTCCCTTCGGCACGTTCGAACAAGCCCGCGACGCGAGCAATCGACAGATCGATCTGGCGATCCAGGCCTGTGACCTACAACCGTTTCAGCGGCAGGCCGTCTGGGCCGCCGCAGAGACGCTGCCGCGGTACACCCTCGCGGACTCGCTCGGGGCGTTCCGGATGGCGATCGCCGTGCGTGACCGTCAGTTGCTGCAGCGGCAGGCCCTCGTCCTGCTCATCGCGCTCGATCGCTTCCGGCTTAAGCACGGGCGCGTGATGTCGGTCGAGGAGTTCCGGTCTGCGTTCGCCGACGATCCGCGTGCGAAGGACCCGTTCACGGGGCGCTCGTTCGGCTACAGGCTCCGCGGGGCGGATGACCCGCCCGGCTTCCCGGAGTATCTGCTTTGGAGCGCCGGTCGCGACGGCGTCGATCAGGGCGGCGTCTTCAAGCCGCATGCGCCGCTCGACGGCTTGACCAACTCGCGCGACCCGATCGACGTCCCGCTGAACATCCCGACGCAGTGGTGAGCGGGGCCGAGCCCGCGACGGCGATGCCGCCGACGCCGAAGCCTGCGGCGAGACACAAAAAGACAACGGGCGCACCGGTTGGTGCGCCCGCTGGGTTCTCTGAGGCTGGAGAGTGGACGGTGGCTTAGGCCAGTTCGACCTTGCCGCCGGCTTCTTCGACCTGCTTCTTGAGCTTCTCGGCGTCGGCCTTGGGGAGAGCCGTCTTGATCGGCTTGCCCGGGGCTTCGACGAACGCCTTGGCTTCCGCGAGGCCGAGGCCCGTGGCTTCGCGCACGACCTTGATGACGGCGATCTTCTTGGCCGCGTCGACTTCCTTCAGGATGACGTCGAAGTTGGACTTCTCTTCCGCGGCCGGAGCGGCGGCGGCGCCCGCGGCGGGCCCGGCCATCACAACAGCGCCGCCGGCGGCGGCTTCGATCCCGTAGGTTTCTTTCAGGTACTTGCCGAGCTCGACCGCGTCCTTGAGGGACAGGCTGGCCAGCTGATCACCGAGTTGCTGAATCGTCGACATGATGCGTACACCTTGCTGTAAACGTGGCGGGCGACGCCCGTCACTTGACTGAGGCTCGGAGAGGTCGCGGGACAGTCCCGCTCTTTAACCCGCTTAGGGGCCAATCCGAAAGCCGCCTTGACGAGGCACTGGGCACTAGGCACTGGGCACTAGCAGACCAGGCCCCAATCGTCACTTCTTCGTAATCGTTTCGCCCTTCTCGAGCTTGGCCTCGATGGCCTTGACGAGACCGGCGACGGACGACCCGGGGCCGAGGATCTGAGCCGCGAGCTTGCGCCCGGGGCCGAACAGCAGCGTGACCGTCTGCCCGAGGGCTTCCTCGCGCGTGGGGTACTTGCTGAGTTCCTTGATGCCCTTCTCGCCCTTGAACAGGGTCCCGTCGAGGACGGCGCCCTTGAGTTCGAGGGTTTTGATGTCCTCGGCGACCTTGACCAGTTCGCGGGCGACTTCGACGACGGAGGCCCCGCCGTAGACGAGCGCGTTGGACCCGGTCAGGAACTCGTCGAGCCCGGTGAGCCCGGTGCCCTCGAAGGCCTTGCGGGCCAGGGCGTTGCGGATCATGGTGACGCGCACCTTCTTGGCCCGCAGGTTCTTGCGGAGCTTGGTGGCGTCGTGCCCGCTCACGCCGCGAACGGAGATGACCGCCGCGTCGTTGAAGCCCTGGAAGCGCGACTTGTAGTCGCTGATGATGAGTTCTTTGATGGTCTTGGACATGGTTATTCGCCCTCAACCTTCGCGACGTGCTTGATCTGCACGCCCGGGGTCATGGCCCCGGCGATCACGATCTTCTTGATGAACACGCCCTTGGCGGTCGAGGGACGCGACTTTTCGATGTGGGTGATGAAGTGCGTGAGGTTCGCCGCCAGGTCGTCGGCGGAGAAGCTCATCTTGCCGACGACGGCGTGGACATTCCCGCCCGTGTCGTTGCGGTACTCGACCTTGCCGGCCGAGTATTCCTTCACGGCGTTGATGATGTCCGGGCTCACCGTGCCCGCCTTGGGCGACGGCATCAGGCCCTTGGGGCCCAGCACCTTACCCAGCTTGGAGACGATGCGCATCATGTCCGGCGTGGCGACGGCGACGTCGAAATCCATCCAGCCGCCTTCGATCTTCGCCACCAGTTCGTCCGCGCCCGCCTCGACGGCCCCGGCTTCCTTGGCGGCCTTGGCGAAGGCCTCGTTGCAGAACGCCACGACCTTCTTCTTCACGCCGATGCCGTTCGGCAGGCTGACCGACCCGCGGATGGCCTGGTCGGCCTGCTTGGGGTCGATGCCCAGGTGCATCACGACGTTGATCGTCTGATCGAACTTGGGCGCCTTGAACTTCTTCAGCGTCTCGCACGCCGGCTTGGGGTCCAGCGGCTCGGCGGGCTTCAGGGCTTCGTTGGCCTTGTTGCGCTTTGACAGGATTGGCATGGGTTAGCCCTCCACCACAATGACGCCCATGTTCCGGCACTGCCCCTCGATGATGCGGCACGCCGCCTCTTCGGAGCCCGAGTTCAGGTCGGCCATCTTTTCCTTCGCGATCGCCAGCACCTGCGCCTTGGTGATCTTGCCCACCTTTTCCTTGTTGGGCACGCCCGAACCCTTCTCGATCTTCGCGGCCTCGCGGATGAGCACCGCGGCGGGCGACGACTTGATCTCGAACGAGAACGAACGGTCGTTGTAGATGGTGATCACGCACCCGACGACCTTGCCGTTGAGCTTGGCCGTCGCCGCGTTGAACTGCTGCACGAACTGACCGGGGTTCAGCCCCGCGCCGCCCAGCGCCGGACCCAGCGGCGGGGCAGGCGTCGCCTTCCCCCCGGGGGCCATGATCTTAATCTTGTTGACAACTTCTTTTTTGGCCATGGTTCTCCACCTCCCACCGGCCCCGGCCCGGTCCCGTTGCGGCGAGAAGCCGCTTCGGTCCGACCCGGCGTGCCCCTGCCGGCCAAGGCCGAGGCGGACGCGGTGGTCAACGGTTGACGATGTCTCCCCGCCCGGCACGGGCCGGGTGGGGTCGAGAGTGTAGGCAGGATGGTGGCACGCGGGGCGGGCTGGCGAACGAGCCGGCACGCCGCACCGACGGCCGGCAGCGACCGCCGGACCCGTCCAGGTTCCGAATCGACGTGCCCGTTCAGTCGTCCCCGCCCGCGCCGGAGCCGAGCTTGAACGCGGACAGCACCGCGAGGATGCCCCAGAGAATGTCGAACGCGTTGAATGAGCTCTCGAACGCCCGGCTCGTGATCGCGGCGGCCATCGAACGCATGTTGTGCTGCATCTGCGCTTCGAGCTGGCTGCGATAGGTTTCTGCAGCCTCCGGCGTCATCGCGCCCCACCGCGTCTCGACGTCCTTCGCGATCGACTTCGGAAAGTCCGCGAGAGACTCGACGGTCTCGTCGTCACCCTCGCCCGGCTCCTGCCCTTTGGGCCACTTGAGCGTCTGACCCTGCTCTTTGGCTTCCTCCACCAGTTCCCACGCCAGGTGGATCTTCGCGTCGTCGACGCTGTACTTGGCTTCGGCGACGATGCGATCGGTGACCTTGCCGACTTCCAGGCGCACGGCGATGTACTTGCCGGCGGCGATCGAGATCAGCGCGATGGCGGCCGCCGCCACACCACCGGCCATCCCGCCCTCGCCGCGTGAACCGACGGCCATCCCAAAGCCGACGCCGGCGCCGACGAGCCAGGCGATCCAGCCGATTTCATAGCCGGTGAAGATGGTGATCGCCGCCCACACAACAGCGCCGAGTACCCCGCCGCCGACGGCGCCGAGAATGCCCTTAGTCATGGCCACGAGCCCTTGCAAAATCACCCGGCCGTCACCCGGGGAAAGAGCCTAACCGAAAGGGGGCCGGCTCCGCAAGAGACGTGCGCGCAAAGTTACCTCGAGATCGCGTGAACGAATTGAATGTCTTGCATGCGAACGTGCGCGAAGCGGGAACCTCTGAACTTCAGCACTCGCTCACCGCCACCGGAATGTGCACCGCCAGCCCGCCCTCGGCGGTTTCCTTGTACTTCGCCTGCATGTCGAGGGCCGTCTCCCACATCGTCTTGATGACCCCATCGAGCGACACCTTGGCGCTCTTGGGGTCAGATTCCAGCGCGATCCCGGCCGCGGTGATCGCTTTGACGGCTCCCATCGTGTTCCGCTCGATGCACGGGATCTGCACCAGCCCGCCGATCGGGTCGCAGGTCATGCCCAGGTGATGCTCCATCGCGATCTCGGCGGCCATGAGCGCGTGGGCGCACGAGCCGCCCTGCACCTGCGTCAGCCCGGCGGCGGCCATCGCCGACGACACGCCGATCTCCGCCTGACACCCCCCCATCGCCGCCGAGATCGTCGCGCCCTTCTTGAAGAAGATCCCCACCTGCGACGCCGTCAGCAGGAAGTCGATCACCGTCTGCTCCGACGACTCGCCGAAGAGTTCGTGATACATCAGCACGGCGGGGATCACGCCGGCGGCCCCGTTGGTCGGCGCCGTCACAACGCGCGAGAAGCTCGCGTTCTCCTCGTTCACCGCAAGCGCGAAGCAGCTCACCCACTTCAGGATGCTCTCGAACCGCGGGGCCGAGCGGGCCGCGTCGCGCTTCCACTCTTCGAGCGAACGCGGCGTTTCCGACCCGAGCAGCTTGCGGCTGATCGCGGGCGCACGCCGAACGACATTCAGCCCGCCGGGCAGCACGCCGTCGGTGTAACACCCGCGGAAGATGCACTCGGTCATGACGCGCCAAAGGTTGAGCAGGCCGGCGCGGACCTCTTCCTCGCTGCGCCAGGCCCGCTCGTTGGCGAGCACGATCTGCGGGATCGTCATGCCGGTGCGATCGCAGTGGGCCTGCAAGTCCGCCGCGGTCTCGGCGGGGAACGGCAGCGCGACCGACTGCGACGCGGTCGCGGCCTGGTTCTCCTGCACCACGAACCCGCCGCCCACGGAAAAGTACGTCTCGGCGAACGTCGCGCCGTCGTCGAGTTTCGCCGTGAACGTGACGGCGTTGGGGTGCCCGGGGTGGACCTTCGCGTAGTTGAAGACGAGGTCGCGCTCGCGCGTGAACGGGAGCGGGCGGCGTGCGTCGAGCGGAATTACCCCCGCGCGCAGCATCGCCGCGACGCGGTCCACCAGGCCCGTCGTCTCGCTCGTGACCGGGTCCTCGCCCGCGAGCCCGAGGACGACCGCGACATCGGTGCCGTGCCCGCGCCCGGTCTTGGCGAGCGAGCCGAACAGATCGACGCGGATGTTGACGACGCGCTCGAACACGCCGCGATGCTTCAACGCGTGCACAAAGCGCTGCGCCGCCCGCCACGGGCCCATCGTGTGCGACGACGACGGCCCGACGCCGATCTTGAAGATATCGAAGACGCTGATGGATTCCAAGATGACCTGCCTGTCAGAGTTTGGCCCGTGCGGGAAGTGTCACGGCCCGGGATCGCTCGGGCGTGAAGTGTTGGCTGCCGCGACGATCGGCCCAACCGGGATGAACCCCGGGATGCGCCCATGGATACAGACGCTCGCGCGGTGAGCCGGGTTCTGCAAAGAGTGGCAAGGTTCGCTTGCCGCGGCGGGACGAGCGGGCCGTGGCCGAGGAGGAGGAGCGGCTCACCGAGCATCGCCGAACCCGAAGCTACGGCGCGGTCGGCTCATAGCGCGAATGGCACCGGCCCTGCCGACTTCCCACGGATCAGCACATCACCCCGCCAGCAGTACCCTGCGGTCGCTACCGACGCTCATCAAAAGCGTTCAGCCATCGGTCATCAACACCATCTTCAAGTATGTACGGATCCCGAGGATCATAGTGGTCTACTTCACTCGTTGAGTCAGCCCGGCAACACGGCAGATCGGGTCGCACCGCGTAGTTCGGAAGCGCACCCTTTCGCGCGGCTTCCAAGAATGTGCAACCTTCGGCAACTGGGATGTCCCAGTCAAAAGCAAGAGTTCGCCACCACCAGCAGTACTTTCTCGGGCAGTCCTTTGAAGAGATCTGGGCGAGTTTGATTCGATCGCTTGGCCGAAGCATGTGTACACTTCCCTACGACGCTGAAACCACTTTGATGGTGGCCTCCTTCGCAAATCCCTCTGGATCGCGGTGATAATGTACTTCGACCGGTTTTCCAAACTCATTTAGCCATTGTTCGTACACCTTGACATCCCCGGTTCCGCCGTGGCCTTGCCTTCGCTCATCAAACTTACTCAGCCATCGGTTATCCACGCCATCCTCAAGTATATGAGGATCCCGAGGGTCATAGTGGTCTACTTCACTCGATGAGTCAGCCCGGCAACACGGAAGATCGGGTCGCACCGCGTAGTTCGGAATCGCACCTTTTCGCGCGGCTTCCAAGAATGTGCAACCTTCGGCAGCCGAAATTTCCCAGTCGAAAGCAAGAGTTCGCCACCACCAGCAGTACTTTCTCGGGCAATCCTTTGGAGAGATCTGAGTGAGCTTAACCTTATCGTTTGGTTTCAGCATATAGTTCCTCTGCGGATGCGGTTCTGGCACCAGGCCCGGGATTGTGCGGGATCTACACAGGCGATGCAATCCGGTGCTCGATATTGCAGAAGAAGCAGAGTTTCGCCTTAATAATTGTCCCATTGCCAGAAGAGGATAGGCTTATTCTCAACACAATCAACTATCACTGTAAACGCAAGAGGTTGTTCGACGACGGGGTAGACCCAGATATAACTGTTTGAAACGCTCAACCCGGCCATGGTTTTGCCGACCAAGCGATAAAGCTGCTCGCTGCGGTCCCAAGTCGTGACATCGGAATCACCCCAATCCAGAATAACGGGACTGCCATGCCCGCACTTTGAAAATGATGTTACATTCGCGTCACTCCCTGCTTTGCGCAATCGCCACGCAATGCTCGCGTCAGCTTCAACAACGACGCTCAGTATGAGTACCTCGCTATAGTGCTGGCACACTATTTCCGCAGAGTCCGGTGTGTAAGACACACTGACGATACGCGAGCCGCGGAGGAGGGCCGTATCCTTCTCGGCGGCCTCATGGCGAGACGATCGCCAAGATAACGCACCACAGACGTCACCGAATACGGGGTCCTGCATCGCACCCGGCCGAACCTTTATTACTTTTGCTTTCATTAACTATACTCGTAACTATCTGTTACAGGAAAGTGAGTGGGCGTAAACAGGCGGGTGGCATCGCTTCTTTTGCAGGCGCATGAAGTGTATGTCCATCTGATGCCGTGCCACCGATTCCGCTTTGGGAATCGGTGCGGTCTCGGAATCTGCAGGCACGGTTGAGGCGCTCAGGGTGCGATTCGGGTCGGAGGAGTGAGACATCCGCCGCGTTTGACGCCAGTTCGCGGGGGCACCGATTCCCAAGGCGGAATCGGTGGCACGGGACGTGGGGAGGCGAGCAAATCGGTGCCAAGTGCCGTGCGAACGCGAGAGCGCGACGCCAACTGTTACCGGTTGGCGCAGCGGAAGCGCCCGGACGATCCCTAGATCGTCCGGGCGGAAGCGTCACGCGATGGGGCCGCCATCCTTCCCCGCGGGCGGTCGTGCTCGCGGGGGATGCGTCGACGCCGACGCTCTCGGGCGGGTGCTGCCCGGTCGGGCGGCAGGTGGCACTGACCCAAACCGTGCCACTGACCTGCCGCGCTGGGCAGGTCAGTGCAGTACCCCGACCGTACGTTCTCTTCGGCTTGGGACGCACTCGTACTGAGATGACGTGACACGGCCCGAGCCGTGCAGTGCGCTTGCCGGTCAATCGCCCCGCGCCCCCTCCCCTCCCCGCCCCACCCCTGCCCCAGGCCCGCCGCGTGAGGAGCATTGACCTGTGCAAAGCCAAAGGTCAGTGGCACGGATAGTCCGTGCCACCTGCCCGCCCGCTTCCCACGGGTCACCTCGATGCTAAGTCCCCGATCACGAACCAGGTGAACGCTGTGTCGTTCTTCGTCGCACAGAGAGGACGCACACGGCCGGAGCGAGCAGCGCGAGGCCGACCGATGGTCCGGGGACGAATCGCACATCGCCCGCAAGCGTTGATGTTTGGGAGAATGAGTCGAAGCCCCAGCCGACGCTGCCCGAAGCGACGATACTGATTCGGTGCACGCCCGCGCTCAGTTGGACCTGCCCGCCGGGTGCGGTCAGTAGATTGGTGCTGTTGACCGTCGCGCTGAAGCCGCCGAACGAGCCCGACGTGCCGCTGGTGATTGCCAGCGTGTGCACGAGCGTCATGGGCGTGGTGAGTTGGAACGTGAGTTCGAAGAGGTTGCTGGCCAACACCTGGCGGTTGGTCGTAGCCCCGGCGATGCGCGAGCCGGACATGTTGCCGCTATAGGTGATGACGGGATCGAGCGCTCCCACGTCAGGGATGACCGAACTCTGCGAGGTCGAGATGCTGACAGTCGTAGGTGGCGACCCGGCGCCATCGGAGGCGCCATTGCCAAAGACAAACGGCCCGAACGCGGAAGACGTCATCGGCGGTCGGAGTGAGACTTCGATGGTGCGATTCGCGCCGAGAGGCACGAACGCGGCGAGCGCCCGCGGCCCGCACGCCATGCTGAGGGTCGTACCGGCGACGATACACAGAGCGTGCGACACTCGCTTCACGAGAACCTCCGTGCGGCGTGTGCCGCGTGTGACCATCGGAATCCGTGACTCATTCAACATACGTCGTGTGGAACCTGTTGCCCAGTGTTCAAATGTGAAGTTGTAGATGCGTTCTGTTCTTGGGAGGGGTGGGTTGGGGGGCGGATGGCACCGCTTAGTTTGCAGGCACATGAAGTGTATGTCCATCCGATGCCACCGATTCCGCTTTGGGAATCGGTGCGGTCTCGGAATCTGCAGGCACGTTTGAGGCGCTCAGGGTGCGATTCGGGTCTGAGGATTGAGACATCCGCCGCGTTCGACGCCAGTTCGCGGGGGCACCGATTCCTTTAGCGGAATCGGTGGCATGGGACGTGGGGAGGTGAGTAAATCGGTGCCACATGCCGTGCGGACGCGATAGCGCGACACCACGCCATCGGACGCACGCCCCGCGCAACCTCCCGCTGCCCACCCGCTCACCCGCCACTCTGCCCGAACGGTTTGATACAGTGTCCGCGCCGGCCCCGTGGCGAAACGGCAGACGCAGCGGACTTAAAATCCGCGGCCCGAAAGGGCGTGTGGGTTCGATTCCCACCGGGGCCATTGATTCATCCCGCCGGCGCGCCCCCCGACCCCCAACCTCCTCCACCCCCGCAGCCGAGCCGCGACGGCGCCCGCCGCCTCAGCAGCCCGCGAACCACACGTTCAGGAACGCGAACAGGTCTTGCACCGTGACGCTGTTGTCGCGCGTCGCGTCTGCATCGAGTGAGCCGGCGAAGTACGCCGCCAGGAAGTCGAACAGGTCCTGCACCGTCACGCCCGAGACGCCGTTGAAGTTCGCGGCACAGCGGAAGTCGTACACGTACCGCCCGTACGGCCCGATCTGCCCGGGCACGGCGTCCGGGCCCGTCGGCGCCAAGCCCGCCGCGGTCACGATCTCCGTCTCGCTCAAGGGCGTGATGCCCAGGTTCCAACCCTGCTCGAGGGCGGTGATCAGCACGTTGGCGAACACGCCCTGCACCGTCGTGTGCGGGTGGGCGCCGTCGTCGACGAACCCGGCCAGCGGCGCGCTGTTGCTCGCCGTGTCGCGGTTCAGCAGTTGCACGTTCTGGCCCGCGACGGTAAACGTGCTGCGCGGCGAGGCGTGCGTGCCGAAGATCGCCGTCGCCAGCCCGGCGAGGTCGACCATCATCACCCGCTCGCGCCGGCTGAGCGAGACGATGTCGCGGTTGACCTGTGCGATGGCGTTCGCGACGTTCTGTCGGCGTCCCGCGTTGGTGTACACCGAGCGCACAGCAGGCGCAATCCCGAAGTCGACGAAGTTGCACAGCACCACCTGCGACCCCGCCGCCTTGAGCGTGCCGACGATCGACGACGACCGCCCGAGCTGCGTGTTCACGTACCCGTCGATCGTGCCCTGCGACCACAGCCCGAAGTAGATATTGATGTACGCGCTGGTCGTCGGCGAGAAGTCGTTGGCGCCGATGGCGACGATCGCGTGCGTCGCGCCGGCCGGTCCCGAGACGCCGGCGAGGCCCGAGACCTGCCCGTCGGAGAGCGCCGTCGCCGAGTCGGCGCCGTAGCGGGCGAAGTTGTATTGGTACCCGGTGCGCCGCGGCTCGGACCATGAACCGCCGGGCTGGGACGCGGCGGCCGCCGTCGGGCCCATGTTGACCCCGCGCTGCTGCACCATTAGCACCGTCCAGTTCTTCGCGTAGGTGTACGTCTGCTCGAAGTACTCGTCGGTCAGGCTGTCGCCGATCGCGCCCAGGCTCCACGGCTGGGCCATCGCGCCGGTTGACCCGCACAGAACAACAGCGAACGCAGCCACGGCGCGACGGAACATGCTGAACCTCCCGGGATCCAAACCAGCCCGGCCCGCGGACACGCGGCGGACCGGCGACGCGGAATCGTATCGGGCACCCGGCGCCCGTCTGAAAAAAGAGGCCCGGGCGTTTCGGCCCGGGCCTCCGTGAAGTCATGACGCTCGGCGGGGGCTTAGCAGCCGCCGAAGTAGGTCGCGAGGAAGTCGAAGATGTCCTGCACGGTGATCCCGGCAGCGCCGTTGATGTCCGCCGCAGGGGCCGCGCCGAAGTAGCCGGCCAGGAAGTCGAAGATGTCCTGCACCGTGACGGCGCCGGACTGGTTGTAGTCGGCAGCGCAGAAGACGTTGACCACGCCGCTGCCGGTAGCGCCGTTGAACCCGCCGACGCGGATGCGGTAGATCGTGCCCGCGACGCCGATGGCTTGAGCGATGGATTGACGGAACGTCGCACCGCAGGCGTCGTCATTGCACGCGAGGGCGGTGTTCGGGCCGGCGGGGCAGGGGCCGGAGTAGATCGCCAGCGTGGTGTCGAAGGTGCTGCCGCAGGTGTTCACCGTGAAGCGGCCGTTGCCGACGGGAATGTAGGTGTACCACAGGTCGTTCTGCACGGTGCCGTTCGCGAACGTGCACGAGGTCTCGTTCGGGCCGTCGGTGCCGGTGTTCAGGTTGCAGAAGGCGGTGGAGGAGCCGGCCGCGACGGTGACGGGGTTGGCGCACAGGTCGTTGGCGGCGGCGAAGTTCACGTTGAGCGTGAACAGACCACCGGGGGTGTTGTTGAAGGTGGCGACGCGGATACGGATGAGCTGGTTGGGGTTCAGCGCGATGGAGAGGGCGGAGTCGCGGAACGGCGAAACGGCGCCGGCGCAGCCGCCGAAGTCGTCGTTGCACGCCGCCTCGCCTTCGAAGCAGTCGAGCACGAAGCTGAGGACGGTGTCGATACCGGCGTTCGCGCCGCCGGTGTCGTGGGTGCCGCAGGTGGTGACCGTCAGGACCCCGCCGCAGGTGGGCGGTGCGCGGAAGGTGTACCAGACGTCCGGGCTGCCAGCGGCGGACCCGCAGTTGCCGTAGCCCAGCGCGGTGCTGCTCGGCGTAGCCCCGATGAGGCTGCCGCTGATGACATCGCCGGAGTTGACGGTGATGCCGGGGCACGCGTCGTTGGACGGCGCCGTGACCTGGCGGGAGCCCTGCTCAGGCCCGCCGAGCAGGAACGACTCGGCCCCGAAGACCGCGTTGACCCAGTAGAAGTACGTCACGCCGGGCACGGCGGTGGTATCGAGGAAGACGGTGGCGGGGCCCGAGGTGACCTGCGTCGCGGTGGCCAGGTTGTTGGTGGTGTTGCGGAAGAGCTGGTACGACGTCGCACCCGTCGCGCCCGTCCAGAAGACGTCGACGCCGGTGGCGAGCGTGCCGTCGGAGGCGGAGAACGTCGGGATGCCCGAGCGCGTGACGTTGAGCGTGTACATCTGCGTCTGTGTCGGGGCGCCCGACTCGGCGACGCGGATGATGTTGGCGTTGCCGGAGATGAACACGCCGCTCAGCGACTCCGCCGCGCCGGCGCCCGTGGCGTTGACGGTCCGCAGCACGTTGCCGGAGGACGACACCACTTCGAGCGTCAGGTCAGCCTGGGCCAGCGCGTTGGTGTTGGCGGGTCCGGTGTTGCAGGTGCCGTTCGAGTTCTGCGTGTAGCTGGCGTAGTTGCTGCCGATCGGGGTGAGGGTGACCAGGGCGAAGACCGGTCCGTCGTTCTGCACGGAGAAGTGGTCCTGGTCGCCGTCGACGGAGATCGCCGTCAGCGTGGCGTTCGCGATCGCCGGCGCGGGGACGTTGCTGGGGATGAGCGGGGTGGTGGTGCTGATGTTGCCGATGGGCGTTGCGGTGGCGGTCGTCCCGTTGGGCTCGAACGCGTCGCCGTAGGAGCGGGCGATGGCGCGGACGTCATCCTGCTGCGGGCCGGTGAAGCCGGTGTTGAGGAAGGGCTCCATGAGCACAGAGCCGTTGGCGGGGCAGTTGTGAGCCAGCCCGAGGCCGTGCCCGTGCTCGTGGGTCAGGGTGTTGAACAGGAACACGTAGCCGGGCGCGCCGCTGGCCCAGTTCTCGGAGGAGTCCAGCACCATGTCGCCGGTGTCTGGGAAGAAGTTGTACGCGAGCACGCCGCTCCCGCCGTCGACGTTCTTCATCCCGATGCGGATGTCGCCGCGCGTGGCGCTCGAGGACCCACTGGGGAAGGCCGAGCCGTCGTCCCACTGGTTGCCGGCGGTGGAGACGAACGTGTATGAGGTACCGGTCAGCGCGGCCCAGCGGTTGAAGCAGGCCTGGAACTGCGCGATCCACACGGCCCGGTTCGCGATCCCGCCGAACTTCGCGTCCATCTGCGCGAACAGGTTGCTCGGCGCCGCCGGGTCACCGATATTCGGATCGCCCGTCGACGGGATGTTGGTCCCATCCGGCACGAAGCTCCACGTCAGGGCCCGCGGGGTGTTGTCCCCGCCGCCCGACCAGCGGTTGGCGATGTTGTACCGGTCGCGGTGGGCCATGATCACGCGGTTCACCGCGGCCTGGATCTCAAGCGAGGGCGGGTTGCTGGGATCGAAGCAGACCGCCGGCATCGCGCTCGCGTCAGCGTCGAGCACCAGCGGCGCCAGCACTTCCGGCGCATCAAGCACCGGGGCCTTGATCAATTCCGGAATCGCGCGATCACCCGACCGCACGAACTCGAACCGGGAGAAACCGCGCTCGCGCGTCTCGGCGTGCGCGCCGGCCACGCTCAGCCCGACCGGAGCCGCGGCCGCGAGCGCCAACAGCGCCCGCATGATCCTCTTGTCTGAAACCTGCATGCCAACCTCCTGTACGACCTCACCCCACGACACTACAAGCGAGCGGCCCGCCTGTCCGTCACGCGACACCGCCGCCGCCGGACCTTGACCGACGGAAAAAACCCGCGATGTTCTGTGTGACCCACGAGCCGATTGCCCAAACTAACCCACGATCGGAGGGCGGGCAACTGATCGCATCAAGAATGCGTCGCGACATCGGGAAAACACGCTGAACAACTCCGGCAACGATGACGGTGTCCGGGCACCCAGCGCACAAATCGCGCGTGACCGATCGTGGTCGTTTTGACCGGTCAAGTCAACGCCGCGCGACCCTGCGGGAGATCGAACCGGTGTTCCGCACCGCCCGTGCGCACGTAGCCGAGCCCGCCCATGCGACCGATCGCCGCCAGCTGGGCCGGGTCGGTGTGCATCCGATCATTGAGCAGACCGTCGCGGACATGGATCGCGACGACGCGACCGATGACGATGTTGCCCCCGGCCGGCTGACCCGGGTTGGTGCGGATCACCTGCACCGTCTCGCACTCGAAACTCGCGGGCGACTCGCGCACCCGCGGCGGGCGCACCACGGCGCTCGGCACGGGCGTCAGGCCCGAAAGATCGAACTCGCTCTCACCGAAGGCGAGCGGCTCGGCGCACGCCGCCATGGGACGGGCCATCGACTCATCAACGATGTTGACCACGAACTGGCCCACGCCGCCTTCGCTCGCGGGCTTGGCGTTGCGGAGCGAGTCCTTCTCGCTCCCATCCTCTTTGTTCGCCGGGCAGAACAGCAGCGTCATCGGATTGGACCCGACGCCGGCGAAGAATGAGAACGGGGCCAGGTTGTGCCGCCCGTCGGGCGCGATCGTCGACACGAACGCGACCGGCCTCGGGACAATCAGCCCGATCATCAACTTGTAGCGGTCAGCCACGGCGAGGGCGGCGGGGTCAAGGTGCATGCCCCAGTGTAGAAGTCGGCGCGCCGCCGTTCGGAGGTCTCGAGGCGCCGGGCTCGCCAGCGAGTTCCCGAGCCAGCGCCCGCTCGATCTTCCCGTCCTCCGCAAGACGCGCGATCAGCCCCAGCATCGAAGCGACCGCGATCAACGCCAGCGTGCTCCCGTTGGCGCCTTGGCCGGCGATGACCGGGATCCCGGCACCCAACGCCGACAGCAGCGGCGGCACCCAGCCGACCAGAAAGAACAGCACGCCGGAGAGCACCAGCGTGGAGTGTGCGGAGCGGACCAGCCGCACGCGCTCGCGCTCTGGAGTCGCCACGCGCTTGGAGACATCGCGCAGCAGACGGTACAGCGCGAGCAGGAAGCCGAAACACACGCCCTGCACCACCGCGCGCTCGACGAGTACCGCCGCGAGCGCTCCGCTCAGGGGGTTCAATCCGACATAACTGAACACCACCGCGAACGGAACCAGCACCCCGGACGCACGCGCCAGCATCAGGTTCCGCTCCGCGGCCGAGTTCTGCGTCCCTTGCGGCGACGTCGCCAGCACCGCTCCGATGGGGAGCAGAATCAGCCCCACCCCGACGGCAATCAGAAAGACGGCGCTCAAACCCCAGATCACATACTGAACGGCCGCCGCGCCACCGGCGCTGGCCATCACCAGCCCGGCGATGATCGTCACCACCAGCGTGATGACCGCTACCGTGATCGCCCGCGCGGCGTACTTGAGAAACATTAACCCGCGGACCACCCGAGTCACCCACTCCACCGGCGCCCAGCGCAGCAGATCGCCCCGGACCGAGCGCATCACCGGGTACGCGCACTCCGGGCACGGGTCGTCGGTCTTCAGACCATCCAGCAGATACCCGCACGACGCGCACACCATGCCCTTCGGCACCGGCGCACCGACGCTGACCGCCCCCGCCCGTGTCGCGGCGTTCGCATCAACCGTGAACACGCCGCCATCCGGCCTGCTTGTCGGCATGGACCCCTCCACGAGCGGCAGCCCTTCCCCCGCGCCCCGGGAACGGTAGCGGCCAACCATGCGCCGATGCCCGAACCCCTCCCCGATCTGACCTGGCCCGGCCTGCTGTCGCACTGGACGGCACTGGCCCAGGCCTCGCTCGCACTTCCCAAGACCGCCGAGGGCGACCGTTGGCGCAACGCCGTGCCCGCGATCGTCGGGCTGCAGGCGATCACGATGGCGCTGGGCGACCTGGACCGCCTAGCGAACGCCGACCGCCCGGGCGAGCGGGCCGCCGCGATCGACAAGGCCGAGGTCGGCGCCCGCGCCCACGTCGGCACGCTGCACCAACTCTGGCGCGGCGAGCCGCTCCCGGACGATCTGGCGGGCATCATCAGCGACGCGCACCGCGCCAGCAAAGCCGCCCGGCTCGCCGGCGCCGAGTGGACCGTCACCGCCGACCGGCTCGTCGTCGATCACCCCGGCGACCTGCTGCCGCTGCTGGTGAGCGAGGGGTTCGACGGCGACCTGTACCTGCCGGTGCCGGGGTGCGTGCTGTTCAAGACCGCGCCTGCCGCGTTCGCACGCGGGCGCGCCGGCGAGCCGCCCGGGCCGTTTATTGATCGCGCCGTCCGCGGCTTTCTCGAAGACGTCTCGACCGCCAAGCGCGTCCGCGGCATGCGCCAGGTCTACCGCCAGTTCGACTTCGGCACCGGCGGCGTCCGACGCGACCTGGTCGTCCCCATGGACGCCGAACTCGGCGGACAACTCGTCCCGGGCCAGGCCCAGCTCATCCCCGTCATCGAACGCGGGCGCGTGCTGCCCGTGCACCTGCCCATCCCGGGAATGGCCAACCTCAGCGGCGTGCGCGTCGAGTTCGCGACCGCCGAATCACTCGCGCAGGAGACCGCCGAATGACTTCGCCACGTTCGCGCCGCCTGCCCCGCCTCTTCGCGTGCGCCCTCGGCGGTTGCGCCGTCGCGCTGACGGGGTGCACGCTGACGGTCACGCCCGCGCGCCCCTCCGCGTCCGCCGACGCGCCGGCCGCACCCGTCCGCGCCGACGCCTGGCCCGAGCGCTGGACCGCCGGCCTGCCGCAGTTCGCCGATGTCGAGTGCGCGTACGGGTACATGAAGGCCCAGACCGACCAGCTCGCGACCGAGCGCGAAACCGACTTGTACCGGCTGCTCGTGCTCCAACAACCCGGCGGCGTGTCGCTCAAGATGCCGGCGTTCGCCCGTGTCATCGGTCCCGCCTGGGTCCGCTGGTTCGAGCATCAGCCGATGCCACAGGAAGATCGCCCGAACTCGGTGAGCGACATCTTCGAAGTCCGCACCTGGCGCGCCGATAGGCCCAGCACCGCCCCGCTCGCCGATGATCCCACCACGCCCGAGTGGTTCATCTCCCGCGAAGCGCTCGCGAAGACGGCGACGTTCACGCAGTCGTTCCAACTCGTCTGGCCCGAGCGCCCGCCGCGTGGCTTGGCCATTGTGATGTGGCCCCTCTCGGGCAGCCGCCACGTCAACGCCGTGCTCGCGAACCTGCTCGCCGACGGCTGGGTCATTCTCTCCCAGCGCACGCTCACGTTCGAAACCCGCGACATGTTCGGCGCGATGATGTCCGACGAGGCCTGGCTCGATCGGAACGTCTCCATCAACCTCGCCGGTCGCGGGGCCGAGGTCGGCGTGCAGACCGATCAACTCCTCGCCGATCAGGCGTACGTCGTCGACGCCGCCGTGACGCACGTTTCAGAGCGATACCCCGAACTGGCGTCGATGCCCAAGGTGCTGATCGGCTTCAGCCTCGGCGCACTGACCGCCCCGACGGTCGCCGCCCGGCTCGGCCCGCGTGTCGACGGGCTTGTCCTGGTCGGCGGCGGGGCTCAGATCGGCCCGGTGCTGGCCACCTCGGGTGTGCTGAAGAACCGCGCCGGCGGCCCGTTCATCACCCTGCCCGAGTTCGACCGTCCGGTGTTCGAACTTGATTACCTCGGCGCCTCCCGCCTCGATGCCTACCACGTCGCGCCGGCCCTGCGGGGGCTGGCCATCCTGCAGATCGACGCCGATGACGACGGCATCATCCGCCCGCGCTACGCCCAGCGGCTCTGGGAGCGCCTGGGCCGCCCCGAACGCTGGACCCTCAGCAGCGGACACGCCGGGTTGTTTCTGACCATGGACGCGATGGCCGGTGACATCGCAAACTGGGTAAACGCCCGGGTCCTCAGCCGCGTGTCCGCCGGCCGGAGCGCGGATTACCATCCGCCCCTTCGCTCACCGAGCGAGCCGGCACGCACACCCCCCACCCCCGCGGCCCAAGACGGGCTCGCCGGGCACGAACCATAAAGGACTCATCCGCATGCTCAAGCGTCCCAAGATCTCCGTCATCGGCGCCGGCAACATCGGCGGCGAGTGCGCCCGCAGCCTCGCCATGAAAGAGCTCGGCGACGTCGTGCTCGTCGACATCCCCAACAAGGACAAGCCCGAACTGCACATGCCCAAGGCCAAGGCCCTCGACCTGGCCTGCTGCGGGCCCATCGAGAACTTCGACGCCCGCCTCACCGGCACCTTCGACTATGCCGACACCGCCGACTCCGACGTGGTCGTCATCACCGCGGGCCTGCCCCGCAAGCCCGGCATGAGCCGCGACGACCTGGTCCAGGTCAACGCCGGCATCGTGAAGAACGTCGCCGAGAACGTCAAGAAGTACTCCCCCAACGCCATCGTCATCGTCGTCTCCAACCCGCTCGACGCGATGGTGTACGTCGCGTGGAAGGTCACCGGCTTCCCGGCCCACCGCGTCATCGGCCAGGCCGGCGCCCTCGACGTCGCCCGCTACAAGACCTTCCTCGCCTTCGAACTCGGCGTCAGCGTCGAGGACATCCAGGGCCTGCTCCTGGGCGGTCACGGCGACGACATGGTCCCGCTCCCCAAGCGCACCAGCGTCAACGGCATCCCCGTCAGCGACCTGCTCCCCGCCGAGAAGATCCAGGCCTGCGTCGAACGCGCCAAGGTCGGCGGCGGCGAGATCGTCAAGCTCATGGGCACCAGCGCCTGGTACGCCCCCAGCGCCGGCACCGTCGAGATGGTCGAGGCCATCGTCCGCGACAAGAAGCGCGTCATCGCCTCCGCCGCCTACTGCGAGAACGAGTTCGGCGTGAGCGCCCCCAAGGGCAAGGGCCTGTTCGTCGGCGTCCCGTGCGTCCTCGGCGCCAAGGGCGTCGAACGCGTCATCACATTCCCGCTCGACGAAACCGAGCAGAAGTTCATGAACGAATCCATCAGCCACGTCCGCGACCTGATCGCCGTCGTGCAGAAGCTCTACCCGGACATGGCGTAACCGCCCGTTGTCCCGCCCCGCGGCGGAGAGTGACCATCAATTCCAATGGGCCCCGACACGTTCGGGGCCCGTTTTTTATTCGTGCGTCAAGTGCGGAGAGAGGTGCCGCCCCGGGTCGGGCACCCGGTCGGGTCAGCACGGCAAATCGTCAGATCGCCCGACTCGGGCCCCAAGCCCGCATATTCTCCAAACCGCCCGGTCCCGGCCTCTCCGGGGCTGGGCGATGCAGGAGACCCGAATGTCCCACCCGCGCCTGGCGCTCGCGATCGCGCTGACGATCGCTCCGCCGCTCGCCCTTGCTGCCCAGCCCGCGTCGCAGGCCAGCCCGCTCGACGCCGCCACCACGCCCGCTGCGGACAAGCCGGCGACGATCACGACCACGCCCGCCGTGATCGAGCCCGATGTGCAGAAGGTGCTCGACATGCTCGTCGGCACCTTCCGGGCCGCCAGCGGGCCGGACCATCCGGAACTGGTCCTCAACAGCGCCGCGATCCCCGTCGAGGGACTGGCCGGCGCGGTCTACTTTGAAATCGCCCGGGCCGACGCCGCCTACGAGCCGTTCCGCTCCGGCGTGATGCACGTCTACAAGCGTCGCGGCGGGGAGCTCCGCCTCCGCGTGTTCGACCTGGTCGGCGTCGGCGGCATGCGCGACGCGCTGGCCGGCTTGTACCTCGCCCCGTCCGCCTATCCGGCGCTGGCGCTGAAGGACGTGGACCCGAACGTCGACGTCCCCCTCGCCGCCGCCGGCCCGGGGTACACCGGCAAGACGCAGTCCCCAGTCCCGACCACGCGCGACGGCGCCATCGAGATGACCACCACCGTCGCGATCGCGCCGGACAAGCTCTCCTTCGACGACCGCGGCTTCGACGTCGCGGGCCAGCAGGTCTGGGGTCCGACCGGCGACGCCGGTATCGCCTTCGCCCGCGCCGAGCGTGCTCCCGCCACCGTCTCCACCACCGCCGACGGGCTAGTCATCATGACCATGACCCCCGCGCCGCAAGGGGCCGAGCCGCTCGTGCCCGGCGGGCAGGTCGCGGTTCACTACTCCGGGTGGCTCACCAACGGCACCCGCTTCGACACCTCGCGTCAGCCCGGGCGTGAACCTTTCCTCATCCGAATCCCGGGCGGGGTCATCCGCGGGTGGAACGAGGGCCTCGCCGGCATCGCCAAGGGCGAGCGCCGCCGCCTGGTGGTCCCGCCCGCGCTGGCGTATGGCGAGCGGGGCGCCGGGCGCGGGCTGATTCCGCCGAACTCCACGCTCATCTTCGAGATCGAGTGCCTGCACGTCGACAACGCCAACCCGGTGCTGCCGACGCCGCCCACCCCCCCACCGCCCGCGGCGACGCCGACCCCGGCCCCCGGTGCGCAGCCGGCCCCCGGATCAGGCGGCGAGCGGATCGGCAACCCGCCTGCGGGCTCCGGACCGGAAAAGCCGAAGTAGAATGCGGGCGGCTCGTGGGCCGATCAGGTAGGTTGTACACCGGTACCGGCTCAGCACGGGCTCGTCGTCATGGCGGTCGAAAACTGCTACGCCATCCTGGGTGTCGGACGGACGGCGACGACCGACGACATCCGTCGCGCCTATCGGCAGCTCGCCAAGACGCTGCACCCGGACGTAAACCGCGGTCAGGACGCCGCGACCCGATTCGCCGCCATCGTCCGGGCGTACGAAGTGCTCTCCGACCCGCGCACGCGTCGGCAGCACGACCACGACCTGGACACCGCTTCCGCCCGGGCCGCACCGGTCGATCTTCGGGCCCACTACGCCTGGCGGAACATTGCTACCGACGCCACGCCCTCCGCTGCCGAGCCCCTGGCCGACCTCGACGAGCTGTATGACACGTTCTTCGGAGGCGACCGCGGGCGTGTATAACTCGTGTTCCCGATAGACCCGGTTCGGACGGAGCCACACACCGGTGCTCAAGCAGCAACACCAACTCTTCTCCGTCCTGTGCGCCGCCGCCGACGGCGCCGTCATCACCGCCGCGTGCTTCGTCGCCTGGGGCGTGCGCCGGATGAGCATCCCGCACGGCGGGTTGCCCAAGCACCCCGTCGAGTATCCGAAAGAAGCCCTCGTCCTGCTCGCCGTCCCGATCGTGCTGGTCGCGATGCGCGCGATGGGCCTGTACCTGCCGCGCCGTGACCGCTCGATCGCCAACGAAGCCCTGCAGATCGTCAAGGCCTGCTCCGTCGGGATGCTGGGCCTCTTGGCGGCGTTGTACGTGCTGGACGTCTCGGTCTTCCGCCTCGGGCTGCCCCCGCTGGAGATCGCCGGGCTCACGCTCGACGCCGGGCGCGTGCAGCTCGGCTCGCTCGCGCTGGTGCTGCCGGTGCTTCTCACGGTGCACCGCGTGGCCCTGCGGATCGTCCTGCGGGCCCTGCGCCGGCGCGGGTGGAACCAGCGCCACGTCGCCATCATCGGCACCGGCCGCCTCGGGCAGATCGTCGCCCGCACGCTCGATCGCAACTCGTGGACGGGCATCCGCGTCGGCGGGTTCATCTCGCACCACGATCGGGCTACGCACGACAAGTGCATGGACCTCGACGTTCGCGGCGGGCTGAGCGACCTGGAGCGCATCCTCGACGAGTGGCGCCCCGACGCCGTCTATGTCGCCCTTCCCGGGCGCCACGCCGCCGTCTTGCCAGACGTGCTGGCCCGCCTCGAGAAGTTCCCCGTCGATGTCCGCGTTGTGCCCGACGTCAACCCGCGCTACGTCCCGCAGAGCATGACCGTCAGCGAGCTCGACGGCATGCCGATCCTCAGTTACCGCGAGTGCCCGATCACCGGGCTGGGCGGTCTGAGCAAGCGGGCGCTCGACATCTCCGGCGCCGCCGCCGCGTTGATCCTGTTCGCCCCGCTGATGATCCTCGTCGCCGGCCTGGTGCGTCTGTCCGGCCCGGGCCCGGTGATCTTCAAGCAGCGGCGCGTCTCCCTAGGCGGGCAGGAGTTCGACATCTACAAGTTCCGCACGATGTATCACGCCGCCGACGAGCGCTCGATCGCGGCCCGGGCCGCCGTCTCCGTGTGCGGGACCGAGCAGTGGACGCGCCGCAACGACCCGCGCATCACGCCCGTCGGGCGCTGGCTGCGCCGAACCAGCGTCGACGAACTCCCGCAGCTGTTCAACGTCCTCGCCGGCGACATGTCGCTCGTCGGCCCGCGCCCCGAACAGCCCGAGCTCATCGCCCGCTTCCGCGAGGACTGGCGCGGCTACGTCCTCCGCCAGCACGTCAAGGCCGGCATGACCGGATGGGCCCAGATCAACGGGCACCGCGGCGATTCGTCCCTGCGCAAGCGCCTGCAGTACGACCTGTTCTACATCAAGAACTGGTCCATCGTGTTCGACATCAAGATCCTCATCCTCACCGTCTTCCGCGGCTTTGTGCACCGCAACGCGCACTGATGACCGCCGCCGCGCCAACTCCGACTGCCCCCCCGCCAGCCCTCGGGCCGCGCGGGCCCGTCGATGTCGACCGGGCCGCCGCGATCCGGGCCGCCGTCGCGGGCGTGCCGTTCTGGTGGCACTCGATCGACCTGGGTCACGGCGTCATCACGCCCGGCAAGGACAAATCCGCCGAGCGCCTGCAGCGCATGCACATGCCGGCGGACCTCCGCGGGCAGCACGTGATCGACATCGGCGCGTGGGACGGGTTTTTCTCCTTCGAAGCCGAGCGCCGCGGGGCCGCACGCGTCGTCGCCGCCGACCGCTGGGACAAATCCACCGGCGGCGAAGCTTCGACCGGTTTCGAAGTCGCCCGCGCGGCCCTCGGCTCGCGCGTCGAGCAGGTCCGCCGCGGCGTGTTCGCGCTCTCGCCCGAAGAGCACGGCACGTTCGACCTGGTCCTCTTCCTCGGCGTCCTGTACCACCTGACCGACCCGATGGCCGCGATTCGCAAGCTCCGCACGCTCTGCCGCGGCACGCTGATCCTCGACACCGAGATGGACCTCTTGTGGTGCCCGCGCCCGGCGATGGCCGTCTACCCGGCCCGCGAACTGCGTCAGGACCCGACCAACTGGTGCGGCCCGAACTGGCCGGCCCTCCGCGGGATGCTGCTCGCCGCCGGCTTCCACAACCCGCGCGTCGTCTGGCGACATCCACTTCGGGAACGCCTCGCCCGCGCCTGGCGCGACCGCCGCTCCGGCTCGTCGCTGTGGGCCGGGATGCAGCGTGACCGATTCATCGTGCACGCCGACGCAGGGTAACCCCTGTTTTTCAGAGAACTCTCCGGGAAATACTGGAAATCCCGTTCTGATTGTGTTTGCGTTCGGGATTCTGGCGGGGCATACTGTCCCAGGCGTCGTGGTGGGACGCGTGGCCGGTTCTCGGTCCGCGGGTAGGTCTGGTTCGCGACTGACAAATGGGGTGTCTTATGCGGCGGAGCGTTGACATCGCTCGGTTCCGGAACGCCTTTACGCTCATCGAGCTGCTGCTCGTGATCGCCATCATCGCGCTGTTGATCGGCATCCTGCTCCCGGCGCTCGCCGAGGCGCGCCGCTCGGCCCGCGTGGCGGTCTGCTCGGCGGGGATGCAGCAGCTTGGGCGCGCCCAGGGCGTGTACTCGGCGGAGGGCAAGCAGTCGCTCGCCGGCTTTAGTTGGGAAGTCCACTACCGCCTGGTGAACGGCAACGTGCAGTTGTTCACCCCGCCGGGCGACACCAGCCAGCAGAAGACCAAGAGCCAGTTCGCCGACCTGAACACGACCGACGGCCAGGTGCAGACGCACGCCAACCAGGCGGTCGACATAGTGCGTCGCCAGCTCGGGCGGAACGCCGCCGAGCAGGGCCGCATCGAGAACCGCAACCTGGCCCGCAACTTCTGGACGCTGGTGTACGTCGACGGCGGGTACCTGTCCGACCGCCTGCCCGAGCCCGCCGTGCTCTGCCCGGAAGACGCCCGCCCGCAGAAGTGGGCCCGCAACTGGAACAAGTCCGCGGCGGAGATCATCCGCGAGACGGGCAACCCGGACCCCGGAGCCACGCCGCAGGCCGCGTATCAGCGCATGCTCCCATTCTGGACCTCGTACCAGATGGTGCCAGCGGCGTTCACGCCGGACTTTGCCCCAAACCCCGTGTACCAGGACCTTTCGCTGCCCGAGCCGCTGCTGTACTGGACGCCGCAGAACACGCTGTTCACGGCCCGGCGCGCGGATGAGGTGCTGTTCCCGGCCCAGAAGGTCGCCACGTTCGACCCGTGGGACCGGCACTTCCACAACCGGCGCGTCGATCCGATCTGGTACGCCTATCCGTCGTCCAAGCAGCCGCTGCTGTTCTTCGACGGCTCGGTGCGTCCCAAGCTGACGCGCGAGGCGAACAAGGGGTGGGACCCGCGCCCGGGCCTGCGCGACAACCCGAACATCACGACGCGGTACCGCTACATCCAAGTCGCGCCGAGCGACCCGCGCCCGCTGTACACGCCCGCGGCGAGCGCGCTGAACACGGTCGATGGCTACTACCGTTGGACACGCATGGGACTGCAAGGTGTGGACTTCTCCGGGCAGGAAGTCCGATCTCGGTAAGGCACCACACCACGCCCAATCACGACTGACGGCGAAACATCCGGTCCGAGGTGAACATGAAGTGTGAGTCGAGCCGTCGTTCGTCCCCGCATCGAGCCCGCGCGTTCACGCTCATCGAGCTGTTGCTCGTGATCGTCATCATCGCGCTGCTGGTGGGCATCCTGCTCCCGGCGCTGGCGTCGGCGCGGGAGACGGCCCGCGTCGCGGTGTGCATGGCCGGGCAGAAGCAGCAGATCACCGGCCTGCTGAACTACACGACCGACACCAAGGCGTTCCTCCCGATGTACTCCTGGACCCGGTTCAACTGGAACCAGTACTCGGAGTTCGCGGATCTCGGCAACCCGGGGACGGACGTTCAGGCCGCGGCCGACCAGGCCGTGACGATCGTGCGCAAGAACCTCGGGTACACCGCGGCCCAGCAGCCGCGTGTCACCAACCGCATGCTGCAGCGCAACTTCTCGTACCTGCCGGCGTTCTCCGGCGGGTACTACGGCGATCGCCTGCCCGAGCCGGGGGTGATCTGCCCGAAGGAACGCGACGCGCTGGTGTGGCAGCGGCAGCGCAACCTGCCGGATCCGACGGTCGGCACGTTCCTCGCCAACAACACGTTCGAGCCCGCGGCTTACAAGAAGTTCCTGCCGTACTGGACGACCTACCAGATGGTCCCCAACACCTGGTCGCCCGAGCGCCCGTCCGTCGCGGGTGAGCAGATCATCAGCCAGGCCTCCGGCGGGCAGGGCAACCACCTGCTGTACGCCTCACCAAACACGGCCCGTTTTACCAACCGGCGCATCGACTACGTGCAGTTCCCGTCGCAGAAGGTGTGGCTGTTCGATCTGTACGACCGGCACTCCAGCGCACGGCGGGAGTTCTTCTACGCATCGCCGCAGGCCAAGCAGCCCCTCGCGTTCTTCGACGGGCAGGTCTCGATGCGTGAGACGCGCAAGGCCAACCGCGGCTGGAACCCGCTCACGCCGCAGAGCGCCAACCCGACGACGTACCTGTACTTCCCGCAGGCCCACGAGCCGCGAACCGTGAGCGGGAACCCGTCCGAGACCGTGACCGGCTATTACCGCTGGACGCGCTCGGGCCTGCGCGGCGTGGATTACGGCGGGGGCGAGATCGCCTGGACCGGAAACTGATCGTTCACGTTCGCTGTTCATCGCTTCGATCGACACGTTCTGTGTCACGCGAGCCGCGTGCCCATATCCTTCGGGCATGACCGCCCAGGCCTTGTCCGCCGTTCCTTCGCCCGCCGGACGCTTCGGCGTCTTCGGCGGGTCGTACGTTCCTGAAACGCTGGTCGCCGCGCTGGACCAACTGCGCGACGTGTACGCCAGCGTGCGCGACGACCGTGACTTCTGGCGGGAACTCGACGAACTCTCGCGCACGTTCGTCGGGCGCGCGACGCCGCTGTACCGAGCTTCCCGCCTGACGGCGAGCGTCCGCGACAAGGCCCCGCGCGGTCGCGGCGCCACCATCTGGCTCAAGCGCGAGGACCTCGCCCACACCGGCGCCCACAAGATCAACAACACCCTCGGGCAGGCCCTGCTCACCCTGCGCATGGGCAAGAAGCGCATCATCGCCGAGACCGGCGCGGGGCAGCACGGCGTCGCCAGCGCGACCGCGGCGGCCCACTTCGGGCTCTCCTGCGATGTCTACATGGGCGCCGAGGACGTTCGCCGCCAGCGCCTCAACGTGGTCCGCATGCGCCTGATGGGCGCCCGCGTCATCGAGGTCAACTCCGGCTCGCGCACGCTCAAGGACGCGACCAACGAGGCGATGCGCGACTGGATGGGCTCCGTCGAGCACACGCACTACATCATCGGCTCGGTCGTCGGCCCGCACCCGTTCCCCATGATCGTGCGCGACTTCCAGTCCGTCATCGGTCGCGAAACCCGCGACCAGTGCCTGCGCACGCTCGGTCGATTGCCCGACTGCGTCATCGCATGCGTCGGCGGCGGCTCAAACGCGGCGGGGATCTTCTACCCGTTCGTCGACGACGCGGGCGTCCGCCTCATCGGCGTCGAAGCCGGCGGGCGTTCCAACCAGCCCGGGCAGCACGCCGCCCCGCTCTCCTTCGGCTCGCCCGGCGTGCTGCACGGCTCGCTGAGCTACGTGCTGCAGGACGAATCAGGCCAGACGGCCGACGTGCACTCATGCTCCGCGGGGCTCGACTACCCCGGCGTCGGGCCCGAGCACTCGTACTGGAAGGACACCGGACGCGTCGGCTATACCGCCGTCACCGACGACGCGGCCCTCGACGCCTTCACCGCGCTGGCGCGGAGCGAGGGCATCATCCCGGCCCTCGAGACCTCGCACGCGATCGCGCAGGCCGTCATCACCGGCGCGGAGATGAACGCCGACCAGCACCTGGTCGTCAACCTCTCCGGCCGGGGCGACAAGGACGTCGACGAAGCGGCCCGCCTGCTCGCGCTGCGCGATCAATAAGAAATCCCCCTCGCCCCTGACCTCTGTCCCCTGCCCCCGGCCTCAAGCCCCCGCGCGGTCTTCGTACGCCTTGAAGACATCGCGCCGGACGAACAGCGCGTCGGCGAGCAGGGCCCGCAGGTTCGGGCGGTACTGGAAGTCGTAGATCCCGAACATCATGAAGTCGTGCCGGTCGAGGAACGCGTGCAGGTCCAGGAACCGCGTCGCGCCGGGATCCTCGATGAACGAGATCTCCGTCAGCACCACGTCGACCTTCCGTGCCGCGAACAGCGACTCGGCCCCGCGCAGCGCCGGCATCTCGAACCCTTCGACGTCGAGCTTCAGGATGTCGACACGGTCGATCTTCTTCTGCGCGCAGTACTCGCCGATGGCGACCACCGGCACCTTGATCGGCGTGCCCTTCGGATCGGGCTTGGCGACCAGGCTGTTGGATTGTTCGATGTCGCCAAAGTAGAGGTCGAGCGTGCCCGCCGCCTCGCCGATCGCGGCGTTCACCAGTTCGACACCCGGGATGCCCGCGACCTCCTGCTTGAGCCCCTCGAACGTGGCCGGCGTGGGCTCGAAGGCGTGGATGACGGCGTCGGGAAAGACCGACTTGTATTCCTTGATGACGCGCCCGCGGTTGGCGCCGCAATCGAAGATGACCTTCGGCGCGCGGGCCGCGAACAGCCGCCGCTGCACCTCCGTCGGGTTCATCGCCGACTGCCGGTGCTCGCTGAGTACGTCGATGCCGCGCTTGCGCAGGGCGGCGGCGGTCATGGTCTTGAGGTCGCGGAGACTGATATTGCCGAGCGTGCTCATGATCTCTCCCTGGGTTCGGCCGTTTGCCCCGGCGTGTTGACGCCCGGGCATGGCCTGACGACGAACGGAAGCGGTCTCCCACGCTTGACCGGACGAGGGCGAGTTTATCGCCCTCACGCCGCCCCGTGGGGTCGACAGTCCACGCCCGGACGCAATCGCACCGTCAGGCCCGAAAGAGCCCGCGGCGGGGGTTTTCGCCGGGCGAGGGCCCGCGCGCCATCGATATACTTGGACGTCCCGAAGCGTTCGCGGGCCCGCGGCCCGCCGCACGCGCCCCTTACCGCCGGAGACCACGCCCATGGCGTATTACACCAAGCTCGGCCTGATCCCCAAGAAGCGCCACGTCCAGTTCCGCCGCCCGGACGGCGCGCTGTACTCCGAAGAACTCTTCGGCACCGAGGGCTTTTCCGGCCCGTCCAGCACGATGTACCACATCCACCCGCCGACACAGGTGTACGGGTGGAAGTCGATGTACGCCACCAAGCCGCAGTACGTCGAGACCGACATCATGCGCATGCGCCACGTCATGACCGGCGGCAAGCGCCTCCCCGCCAAGGGGGACTGCATCACCGGGCGCGTCGTCCTGTTCGGCAACGCCGACTGCGAGATGGCCGTCGGCAACCCCGCCGAGCAGATGGGCTACCACTTCAAGAACGCCCAGGGCGACGAGTGCATCTTCATCCACTTCGGCTCCGGCGTCGTGCACACCATGATGGGCACGCTCACCTTCGGCCCGCGTGACTACATCATGATCCCCAAGGGCGTGATCTACCGCCTCATCTGGAACCAGCGCGTCAACGGGCCCGACGGCAAGCCGACGGATGGCGGCCCCTCGATCGAAGACACCCCCTTCGGTCGCTACCTGCTCATCGAGACCGTCAACGGGTCCCACCTCGGCCCGCCCAAGCGATACGTCTCCAAGGAGCACGGGCAGTTCCTCGAGCACGCGCCGTACTGCGAGCGCGACCTCCGCCTGCCCGAGCTCCCGCTCACGTGGGACGAGAAGGGCGACTTCGAAGTCCGTATCAAGGCCCGCGACCTGGTCCACTCGTATGTGTACCACTACCACCCGCTCGACATCGTCGGGTGGGACGGCTGCTACTACCCCTACATCTTCAACGCCGACGACTTCAGCCCAATCACCGGCAAGCTGCACATGCCGCCGCCGATCCACCAGACTTTCGAAGCCCACAACTTCGTCATCTGCACCTTCGCCCCGCGCCTGCTCGACTATCACCCGCAGTCGATCAAGGTGCCGTACAACCACTCGAACCTCGACTCCGACGAGGTGCTGTACTACGTCGACGGGAACTTCGGCTCGCGCAAGGGGATCGAGATCGGCAGCCTGACGGCCCACCCGCAGGGCATCCCGCACGGGCCGCACCCGGGCACGATCGAGGCCTCGCTCACGGCGACGCACACGCAGGAACTCGCCGTGATGTGCGACACCTTCCGCCCGCTGTTCCCCACCAAGGCCGCCCTCGACCTCGACGACACCAAGTACCCCGCGTCCTGGCAGGGCGAGCACTTCCCGGGGCTCGCCTCCGGCAAGCTGCACCTCAACGGCGTGACCGTCCCCGCGATGCACGCGCAGGCCTTCCCCAAAGAGACCGGGCCCGTCAGCGTCATCAAGACCGACGTCGCCAGCAAGGAGATCCCCGCGCCGCTCCCCAACAGCGCCAACGGCAAGCCCGGCGCTGGCACCGTGCCGATGAGCACGGCCAACGTGTGGGCGCCGTGACCGTCGCGGTGTGATCGCCGTGCCCGACGCCCGCGGCCATTTCGAAGCCCTCGCGCTCTCACGCATGGCCTCGGGCCGGCTGTGTCTGGACCTGACCGCGCGGGCCGGGTGGGACGACCTGCCCCGCGTGGCCGCCGCGCTTGAACACGCCGTCGGCGCCATCGTGCTGGACCACGCCGACGGGCTGGATGTCCGCGTGTGGACCGTCCGCGTGCACGGGGCCGAGGTGCGCCTGGTCTTTGACGCCTTGGCCCAGATGGTCGGGCTGGAAGCCAAAGACGCCGCGAGCGACGACGCGATCCGACGGGTTCACGCGGCACTCAGCGCGGCTTCATCCGCCGCACGCGGGCCCCAACCTGGTCCAGCGGGGGAGTGACCGCGGCGCGAGGGCGTATGCTGCCGGCGTGCCCTCCCCCACTCCGCACGTGGTGATCATCGGCGCGGGCTTCGCCGGCTTGGCCGCCGCCCGCTCGCTCGCCCGTGCGCCCGTCCGCATCAGCGTCGTCGACCGGACCAACCACCACCTGTTCCAACCGCTGCTGTACCAGGTCGCGACGGCGTCGCTCTCGCCGACGGACATCGCCCAGCCCATCCGGCACATCCTCAAGCGCCAGCAGAACGTCTCGGTGCTGCTGGGTGAAGCCCGCGCGATCGACACCGCGTCCCGCACCGTCACGCTCTGCGACGGCGCCGTGCTCGCCTACGACTGGCTGATCGTCGCGGCGGGCGCGGTCAACCACTACTTCAACCCCGCGTGGACCACGCGAGCGCCCGGTCTCAAGACCGTGCCCGACGCGCTCGAAATCCGCACGCGCTTCCTCGCCTCCTTCGAAGCCGCCGAGCGCGAGCCCGATGTGCCCCGCCGGCGCGGGCTGCTCACGTTCATCGTCATCGGCGGCGGCCCGACGGGCGTGGAACTGGCGGGAGCGATGGCCGAGATCGCCCGCCGCGCCATGCCGCGTGATTTCCGCAGCATCGACACCACCGCGGCCCGCGTGATCCTGATCGAAGGCGGCCCGCGCCTGCTCGACGCCTATTCCGACGACCTCGCCCGCCGCGCCAAGGACGACCTCGAACGCCTGGGCGTCGACGTCTGGCTCTCGACGCGCGTGACGGCGATCACCGACGAGGGCGTCGAGCTCAACGCCGGCGACGGTCGAGCACCGGAGCGGATCGTGACCCGCAACGTCTTCTGGGCGGCCGGGGTCCGGGCCGCCCCGCTCGGCGCCGCGCTCGGCGCGCCGCTCGACCGCGGTGGGCGCGTGCTCGTCAATGCGGATTTAACGATCCCGAATCAGCCAAACGTTTTCGTCACGGGCGACCTCGCGGCGGTCGCGCTGCCGGGCGTCGACGAGCAGGGCCGGGCCCGGTTTGTGCCGGGCATCGCGCCGGCCGCGATGCAGATGGGCAAGCACGCCGCGACGATCATCGCCCGTGAAATTCAGGCGCCAAACGCGGGTCAAGCCCCGCCAACTCGCCGGGCGTTTCGGTATCACGATCGCGGCTCGCTCGCGACGATCGGGCGGGCCCGGGCCGTCGGCGTGCTGGCCGGGCGTCACCTGACCGGGCTGATCGCGTGGCTCGTCTGGCTGGCGGTGCACATCGTGTTCCTGGTGGGGTTCCGGAATCGGCTGATCGTGCTGATTCACTGGGCGTGGGCGTATTTCCGCTACGAACGCGGGGCCCGCTTGATCACCGAGGACGTCGAGACGTTGCGGAAACGAGCGGCGAGCCCGCGGGTGTGATTTCGCGCCCGCCCGGGTTGACAGACCGGCCGTTCTCAGGCATGCTCGACAATCGTCCGCGGTCTCGCCGCGGGCCGGCCCCGCTCGCGGGCCGGTTGGGGCATCCGGCGCATCGGCGTCGGCGAACGCAGCCGGGATCGCACTCGTCGATCAGCCACCCACGAACGGTCGCAACCCACGGAGTCTTGCATCATGCGGAAGAACGGCGTGCTCTCATCCACCGTCGCCACGCTCGGCCTGCTCTCGCAGGCGGCGTTCGGGCAGGGCCTCGACATCACCCATCAGGACATCCAGGACACCTGGAAGCACTCCGGGGCCGCGATCGGCGGATCGCACGGGTACGCGCTCGGCTCTTACACCTGCAACATCGGCGACACCGCCCTGCTCTGGCAGAACCAGGGCACCCCGGGCCTGGCGATGAACGGGTACCGCCTGCACGACGGTGTGCTCAAGCAGATCGGGCTCTCGTGGGTCAAGCACGCCTGCTGCGTCGCCAACAACGCCGGGTGTGGGACGTGCGCGTCCGCCGGCTCGTGGCCCTCCGGCACGCTGCGCCCCGGCTGCCGCGATGTCTACTCCGCCAGTTACAACTCCGGCCAAAGCCGCCTGGGCCCGCGCTCGGGGATCAACCCCTCGGCGAGCACGTTCAGCCCGATCCCCACGCTCCCTTCCGGCAGCAACGCGCTGGCCCGCCGGCTGGTCGTCAAAGAAGCCGACATGAGCGCGACGACCTACCCGGGGGCGCTCTACTTCGCCGAGGGCGTGTACGTCGCCGCGGGCGAGCCCGCCGCCAACCAGCTCAACAACGCCACGTACGAGCGCGTCACCGTCGCCAACGCCGGCGCCACGCCCACGTACGCCTGGAGCCAGACCGGCGCCGCCCAGACGGGGCAGCCGGCCATCCTCGCCTGGAAGGCTCACGGCCTGGGCCTGAACACGCCCGATGACCGCGTCACGATCCTCACGGGCGATGTCCCCGGCGACGGACGCTACTACGTCGCCAGCAAGGCGACCGACCTCGGCAACGGCTCGTGGCGGTACGACTACGCCGTGTTCAACCTCAACTCGCACCGGGCCGCGGGCGGCGTGATCGTCCCCACGCCCGTCGGCGTTAACGTCAGCAACATCGGCTTCAGCGACGTCGATTACCACTCGGGCGAGATCTACGACAACACCGACTGGTCGAGCGCCAAGGAGTCGACGCAGGTCGTGTGGGCCAGCCCGGCGACGTTCGAGACCAATCCCAACACCAACGCGCTCCGCTGGGGCACGATGTACAACTTCTGGTTCACCGCGGACCGCGCACCCAACGTCGACGGCTCCGTCACCCTCCGCATGTTCCGCCCGGGTGACCCGCAGGAACTCGTCATCACCGGGCTCGCCGTGCCCTCGGCCCCCGGGTGCCTGGCGGACTTCAACGGCGCCGGCGGGCTGACGATCCAGGACCTGTTCGACTATCTGACGGCGTACTTCGCCGCCGACCCGCGGGCCGACATCAACGGCGTCGGCGGGCTGAGCGTGCAGGACGTGTTCGACTATGTCGGCCTCTGGTTCGCCGGCTGCTGAAGCCCGCACCATCCCTTCCAAAAGTGCGAACGCCCGGGCCTTGTGGCGCCGGGCGTTCGTCGTTTTTGTACGTTGACGTGCGAAAGCGCGTCCGGGCGGGCAACTCAGCGGCGCCGGGCCGCCTTCTTCTTGCCGGTCTTTTTGCCGGCCTTCTTCGCCGACTTCTTGCCGGCGACGCGCGTGCCCTTCTTGCCCCCCGCTTTCTTGCCGGTCTTTTTGCCGGCTTTCTTGCCGGCCTTCTTCGCGCCCTTGCGGGCCGTCTTCTTCCGCGGCGTGGGCGAGCCCGACGCCTCGTCCGGGTCGTTGGCGTCGTGGCGCCGGATGTCGGCGGCGTGGGCCCGCGCGTAGGACTGGATGTCCTTGAACTGACCGTCGCCGTCGCGGACCGCGTAGAGCTTCTTGCCGCCGCTGGAATACATCACTGTTCGCCGAGCCATGCGCTGGATCTCCGTGCGGGTCCGCCGCGACGAGTGTCGCCGCGAGTCCATGACCCACCCGGCCAGACTAACCGATTCGGGGGCTGTGCCGCAACTCGCCGCGCGAGCGCGCTCAGACGCGCGGCAGCAGCGGATGCCGCATCACGCTGATCGTCGGGATCGGCGGGAACGCCAACCGGCATCGGAATGCGCGGAAGTCCGACAGCTCAAAGCCCAGCCGGCCCGTCGTCCACCGCATCATGTCGCCGTAGAACGGCACTTCCGACACCGTCATGTCCGGCGGACAGCCCACGTCGTTGACCTCGCCGAACACCGGCAGCGGGTGCACGTGCTCCTTGTGCTCCGGGAACGTCGGCCCGCCGGGCAGGCGGCTGTACACCGCGTGCTCGATGTTGAACGCGAACGGGAGCGAGCGGTGGATCCACAGTTCCTGCACCGCGAGTTCGGCGGGCGTGGTCAGGTTCAGGCCGTGCTCGCCGCACTCGCCCGGCGTCGACTGATAGCGGCTGGTCACGCCCTCGTACATCCACCCGATCATGACGTCGGCGCTCGCGGTGTTGCCCACCGGCCCCGGCGCGATCATGAACCGAGTCCGCGTCGGACCCTCCGGCACGGAGATCATGCCCGGCAGCGGACGCGAGCAGAAATCCGTCAAGAGTGGCGCGCCGCTCTGGATCGACGCGTCGATCGGACGCACTGACCCACGGTTGGTCTCCGCGCCCGGACGGTCCCACGTCGACAACGTCGCGATGGTCCACGGCACGTCCGCCCGAAGTCGGCGGAACCCCACCAGCCCGCAGACCACCGCGCCCACCAGCATGTCCGGGCTGCCCGGTTTGGGGTAGAGCAAGTGCACCGCGACGTGGGCCGACGCGCGGACCCCCCACAGCGCGCTGGCGGCGAGAAACCCGGTCTTGCGGAACGCTTCCAGCCGCTTGCCCGCCGTCTTGCGGGCCCCGACGCTGGTCATGATCTCCAGCGTCTCCCGATCCCCCGAGTGGACCTCGACAAACCGCTCAAACTCGTCCAGAGCCCGCCAGACCTCGGTGATCAGTTCGGCACCGGCGCCCTTTGCGGACAACGCGGCGAGCAGAATCCGGAAACTCGGCCGCCGCGGGATGTGCTGCACGGCTTCCCAGGCGTCCTCCTCACGGACGACGCGGCTGATGCGCCAGGTCAGGGTTTTGTCCAAACCAAACCGCCGCGAGATCTCCTGCGGCTGATCCGGATCGGCACCAACTCCGGCCAGCAGTTCGGCCAACGCGCGCCGGAGACCATGCACGGCCGACTGCGCGTGATCGACAAAGGGTTTGGAGTCAACGGTGCTCACACGCAGAGTCTACCTCCTGGAGCGAAAAGGGCACGCCGGCGGTATTTCTTTAGAGAAAGTTTTACAGAACCGTTGCACCCGCGCGTGTTTGGTGTACCTTGTCGGGGGCTACCCGCGCGGATGATGTCGCCGCGCGAACGTAGCCAAGGGCGGGCGGGCCGCGCTGCTCCCAAACGGGGGCTTGGAGAGGAGAGAGAGATGTATCACCGAGCGATGACGGGGGCGTTGGCGGTTGTTGCGGTTGCGGGTCTGGCGGCCTCGGCTTCGGGCGGGCTGACGATTACGCCGACGGATCTGATCACCTGGGGCGGCATCGGGCAGGGTCGCGCGGTGCCGTCGGCGAGCGGGTTCACGTGGACGTGGAGCAACACCGCGCCGACGCCCATGATCGGTTCGGACGGGCGGGTGTGGATGGCGGCCCAGTTCAATTCCAACCCCGCGATCGGGTCGATCAGCGGGTCCCAGGGCCCGCGCGGGCTGTTCACGGCGACCAACAACACCGACATTGAGCTGTTCAACGGTCTGCACGACGGCGCGTCGCTGGGCGGCGGCGTGACGCTGGGCCAGCAGAACTCGACCGGCGTGTTCAACCTGACCGGCTTGAGCACGCTCCGTGTCTCGGGCACCCGCATCGGGCTGGGCGTCGGGATGCACGGCACCGGGATCGTCAACACCGGCGCGACGCAGAACAACTCCGACTATCGCCTGGGAACGTACGCGGGCGGGGTCTCGACGGCCCAGGCCCGGCAGCAGGGCATCTCGCTGATCGACGTCTCCGGGGCGGCGGCGACGGGTCTGCAGAACGTGGACTTCCGCGGCATCAGCCAGGCGCACGGGATCAACTCGTCCGGCGCCATGGCGTGGGGCGGGAGCGTGACGGCGGCGGCTGGGGGGGCGGGCGGTGTCGGTCAGTTCCTGACGACCACGCCGACCGCGGCGCCCTTTGGCAACGCGGGCTTCGTCGCCACGCGCGACGCGGGCGGCGCGACAACCGTGATCGCGCAGGCCGGGCAGACGGCCCCGGGCGGCGGGATTTACGGCAACGGCGGGACCAACGGCGTGCGCGGGTTCAACGTCCGCACGAACCGGAGCGGTCAGGTGTACTACGACGCGACGATGGTCGTGACGGGCGCGGTGAACGCGTCGAACGACTCCCGAGCGTTCATCTACACGCCGGGCGTCGGCTCGCAGCGCATCTACCGCGAGGGCTTCGCGGCTCCGGACACGACCGGCGCCGCCGACGCGGGCGGGGCCCTGTTCTCCGGGGCTCAGGGGCTCAGCTTCCGCAGCTTCTCCGACGCCGGGCTGCTGATGACCGGGTCGCTCACCAGCGGTGACGTGTCGACGTCAAATCCGCTGACGGACAACTCGCAGGGCACGTACATCGCGAACACCTCGGGCACGACGCGGCTGGTGCGTCGCAATGACGTGCTGCCCGGGCTGACCGCGGCGGACAACGTCCGTCTGGCGGCCACGAACAGCGCGAGCCTGTCGATGAACAACACCGGCTTTGTCGCGTTCGCGGCGGGGCTGCAGGGCGAGAACGTGATCATCTCGCGGAACACGCAGTTGGACTTCGGCAACCCGCAGCGGGTCGTCGAGCCCGGCCGGATCGGGAACGACGCCGCGATCATCGCGGGCACTGCGGGCAACCTGCGGACGATTCTTCGCGACGGGGACAACGCCCCGGGCCTGCCGGGCAGCTTCACGGTCGAGTTCTCCTCGGGCAGTATCACCCCGGTGCTGAACAACCTGAACCAGATCTTGTTCACGGTGGAGACCTCGCCGCTGGCCGTCGGGACGCAGGTCGGGACCGTCGGACAGTTGGCGAGCGAACTGGGCAACCGGTTCGGCCCGCGCGTGCTGTACGGGTGGGCGCTGGACTTCGGGCTGGTGCCGCTGCTGTACGAAGGCCAGCAGGTCGAGGTCGAGACGGGCGTGTTCAAAACGCTGCAGTCGTGGGTGATCTCCAACCAGGAGTCGGGCGACGGCGGCGGGCTGGGCTTCAGCGACACCGGCAAGTTCGCGGTGCAGCTCAAGTTCACCGATGAGTCGTGGGGCGTGGCGGCGCTGCAGGTTCCGGCGCCGGGCGCTGGGGCTGCGGGGCTGATGGGGCTGGCGCTGCTGGCCCGTCGGCGCCGGCGCTGAACGGACGTGACGGTGTCGAGCCGGCGCGGGCGATGCCCGCGCCGCGCACTTCCTACTTCCTATCGCGTGGCCGGCGGGAACGCGGGCTCCGCGGTTTGCACAGGGTCGTTCAACAGGGAATCGCTCAACCCGCACGGGCTGAAGGCCCGGGAGCACACATGCACGGCAAGCACGCACGACGGATCGGTGTTCTCGCCCTTCTGGGGTGTCTGGCGCTCTCGGCGCCGGCGATGGCGCAGCAGTCCAAGCTGCTGTTTGTCAGCAACGGGGACGAACTGACGGCCGACGGGAACACGGTGTTCGGGACGATCCTGAACTCCGACGTGGACGGGCAGCTCTACCGGTGGACGCGCGGCACGGCGCCGGTGTACGTCGGCCCGGCGATCCCGAGCGCGGACGGGAACCTGCGACTCTCCGACGACGGCTCGGTGGCGACGTGGGCGCTGTACAACGGCTTCACGGGCGTGTTCAACCCGGCCTTCGGGTACTACTCGGACACCGTGGCGTGCTGCAACGGGTCGGTATGCACGACGACGACGATCGCGGGGTGCACGGGCGTTCGGCTGGCGGGGAACTCGACGTGCGCGCCGACGTCGTGCCCGGCGCCGACGGGGACCAACGACCTGGGCGCGTGCTGCAACCCGACCACGGCGTTCTGCACGATCACCAACCTCGCCTCGTGCACGGGGCCCAACTACTGGCTGGCGAACACGCTGACGTGCGGGAGCAACCCGTGCCGGCGCGGGCACTTCGTGACGCACAGCCTGGACACGACCACGGGGACGTGGACGAACGTGGGCTCGTTCCCGAACGTGGCGGGGCAGGGCGCGGCGCGGTGTGACGGGTCGATCGGGCAGCCGTGGGGCATCTCGGGTAACGGGCAGTTCATCGCGGGGAGCGGGCAGTTCGGAGCCTTCGGATCGACGGCGTGCTCATCGAGCGGGTTCGTGTACAACTCGGCGGACGGGACGATGCGTCGCCTGCCGCCGACGGGCACGGGGTGCCAGATCTTCTCGCAGGGCGAGTATGTCTCGAACGACGGGCTGATCGCAGTTGGGACGGATTCGCAGCAGGACCCGCTGAACCCGACGGGGACGTGCAACCTGCGGCTGGTGGCGGTGTGGGAGCGGCCGAGCACGACGTCGGACTTCACGGCGGCGAACCGGACGGTGCTGGCGGAAGCCCAGGGCGGGCTGGGCAGCATGGTGATGACGAAGGACGGGACGAAGATCGTGGCCAACCGGTTCCGCGGGCCGCTGCCGACGGACGCGGGCAACCTGGCGGCGTGGACGAAAGTGAGCGGGGTGTGGACGCCGACGAACCTGGGCAAGTGCCCGCCGCCCCCGGGCTTGCCGGCGGCGGAGGTGATGCTGCCGCGGGCGATCAGCGACGACGGGAACACGATCATCGGGACTGCGATCTTCGGGGGGACGAGCATCACGTTCGCGCCGTCGGCGGACTTCATCTGGCGGGCGAACGTAAACGGCGGCGTGCCGATGCTGCTGTCGGAGTACATCGCGCAGATCAACGGCGGGGCGTCGCCGATCGATCGTCCGATCTCGTTCCTGGGCGAGATGAGCGGGAACGGGAACGCGCTGTTAGTGCGGTACTTCCCGGCGTCGCCGGTGTGCCCGAACCCGAACACGGGGTTGACGGAACTGGGGCGGACGGGGCTGCTGTACCTGGACGGGACGAATGTGCCGTGCGAGCCGCCGCGGGTGATCGGCGGGCCGTGGGACCGGGCCCAGGAGGAGTACACGCAGTTCGGGATCGTGGGCAACCTGTGGGTGGCGGGGTCGTACCCGATGACGGTGCAGTGGCAGAAGGAAGAGCCGACGGGGAGCGGGACGTGGGTGAACATCTCCGACTCGTGCGGGACGTTCAGCACGGACCCGGTGAACCCGTGGATTTATGAGGGGACCAGCGGGCTGCAACTGCGCGTGAACATGCTGGCGCCGGCGGCGCAGCGTGACGGTCGGTACCGCGCGGTGGTGAGCAACTCGTGCGGCGTGGCGATCAGCCGCGAGGCGACTATCGGCGTGGTGACGGGCGCGTGCTGCTATACCGACAGCGTGAGCGGGCAGGTGGTGTGCACGCTGGAGCTTCGCAACCGGTGCGTCGGGAGCCCGGCGATCTCGTTCTTCTACGGGGGCGAGTACCTTGGCGACGGTTCGGTGTGCACGCCGGCGGCGTGCCCGGGGCGGATCGGCGCGTGCTGCTATGTGCCGGCGTTCGGGTCGCAGACGCAGTGCACGCTGACGCTGCGGAGCGACTGCGAGCGCGTGGGTGACGGCGGCTTCGGCGGGAACTTCGCGGGCGCGGGCACGACGTGCACGACGACGGCGGCGTGCGACGCGCTGAGCGGGGCGTGCTGCGCTTCGACGGATCCGTTCCTTGGCGCGACGTGCACGATCACGGTGCCGTCGCACTGCAACCAGTCGATCGCCAGCGGGCACCTGGCGGGCGTGTTCCGCGGGGCGGGGACCACGTGCACGCCGACGGCGTGTACGGCGGTGACGGGCGCGTGCTGCTACGCCCCGACGACGACGGACAGTGTGATCTGCACGATCCAGACGCAGACGCGGTGCACGGAGCAGGCCAGCCGCGGCGGTCTGCAGGGCGTGTACTTCGGCAACGGGCAGGTGTGCTCACCGGCGGACCTGTGCAGCGAGGCGAGCGGCGCGTGCTGCTATACCCCGGTCAACGGCACGCAGGCGATCTGCACGCTGCAGATCTCGTTCGTGTGCACGGCGAAGGTGAACGGGTCGTCGGTGGGCAGCCAGATCATCCGCGGGCTGAGCGGCGTGTACCGCGGCGACGGGACGGTGTGCGGGCCGACGACGTGCACGAACTTCGTGGGCTCGTGCTGCTACACGCCCATCGGGGCCTTGTGTCCGACGTGCGCCGTCACGCCGCAGAACCGGTGCATCGAGGCGACGAACATCGGCGGGCTGGGAGGGACGTACGGCGGGCCGGCGAGCGTGTGCGGGCCGACGACGTGCACCGCGAGCAACGGGGCGTGCTGCTTCGGGCCCTCGTGCTCGGTGACGTGCCAGAACGAGTGCGTGGTCAACGGCGGGGACTTCCGGGCCGGGGTGCTGTGCGAGCCGGACCCGTGCGGCGTGCAGACGGGACGGTGCTGCATCGGGGCCCGGTGCGCGATCGTGCTGCCGACGGCGTGCGTGGTTGCCGGCCAGGCGGGCGCGAGCTTCACGGCGTCGGCTCAGGACTGCAACGCGGCGGGCGCGAACGCCTCGCCGTGCTGCTTTGCCGACTACAACAAGGCCGGCGGCGTCACCGTGCAGGACATCTTCGACTTCCTGACGGACTACTTCACCGGGAGCGCGAACGCGAACGTGGGCGGCGACGGCGTCGCGGCGCCGACGGTGCAGGACATTTTCGACTACCTGACCGCGTATTTCGCGGGTGGGTGCTGAGGAAGAGGCACTTGGCACTGGGCACTAGGCACTAGACGGCCGAAACGGGAGCCTCGCTTTTGGCGGGGCTCCTGTTGTTTTTGGGCTTGGGCCTGGACGGGTCGGGGTGGGGCGGGCGTCTTGGGGGATGGGGGGAATGGGTGGGGATGCGCGCAGACCGCCCGCGTGGGCGGGGTGCGGGCCCCTATTGTTTCGTGGGGCGGCCCGAGGGCGGGTTGTCCGAGCGCACTGTCCGAGCGCACAAAGGAATGTCCATGCCGAACCGTTCTGCCGTTGCTCGCCGCGTCCGTTCCTCGCTGACGATGATCGCTCTGCTGGCGGGCCTGGCGGGCGGGCTGTGCGGGATGCCGTCGAGCGTGCTGGCGCAAGCGGGGGGCGCGGCGACGGCGACGGCGCAGTCGACGGCGAAGGTCGCGCTCTTGGAACTGGAAGAGGTGCCGCTGGACCAGCCGCCGGCGATGGCGTTCTTCTTCGGCGGGAGCAAGACGCCGACGATCGGCGAGGTGCTGACGGAAATCCGGATGCTCGCGGACGACGCGGGGACCAACGGGCTGGTGCTGCGGCTGCGGAACACGTCGCTGCCGATGACCGTCGCCGAGGAGATCGGGACGGCCCTGGCCGAGCTGCGGGCCAAGGGCAAGAAGGTGCACCTGTTCGCCGACAACTACGAAACGGCGGAGTTTTACCTGGGCACGTTCTGTGATGATCTGATCGTGCAATCCGGCGGGGCGGTGTCGCTGCCCGGGATGTACATGGAAGAGATGTACCTGGCGGACACGATGTCGTGGGTGGGCCTGACGCCGCAGTTCATTCAGGTGGGCGACTACAAGGGCGCCAACGAGACGATGACCCGCGCGGCGCCCAGCCCGCAGTGGGACCAGAACATCAACGGGCTGCTGGACTCGATCTACGGGAACGTGCGGTCGCGCCTGAAGGCGTCGCGGAACATGTCCGACGCGCAGCTCGACAGCGCCATGAAGCAGGCGTGGATGGCGACGGGGCAGACGGCCAAGGAGCTGGGCCTGGTCGACACCGTGATCGACCTGCCGGAACTGTCGGCGCACCTCGAGAAGTCGTACGGCGTCAAGGAACTGGCGTGGACGAACATCTTTGAGAACCGGCACGGCGGCTCGATGGACATTTCCAACCCGTTCGCGATGCTGTCGAAACTGATGCGCGAGCCGGAGGTGCAGGCCAAGCGCGAGTCGATCGCGGTGGTGCACATCACCGGGCCGATCGTCGATGGTGATTCGACCTCGGGCGGGATGTTCGGGGAACAGTCCGTGGGTTCGGCGACGATCCGGCGGGCGCTGGAAGAGGTCGCGGACGAGGAACTGATCAAGGGCGTGGTGCTGCGGATCGATTCGCCCGGCGGCTCGGCGATCGCCAGTGAGGTGATCTGGCAGGGCGTTAAGCGCGTGCGCGAGAGCAAGCCGGTGTGGGTCAGCGTCGGTTCGATGGCGGCCAGCGGCGGGTACTACATCGCGGTCAGCGGGCAGAAGATCTACCTGAACCCGTCGTCGATCGTCGGGTCGATCGGGGTCGTGGGCGGGAAGATCGCCATGGGCGGCCTGTACGACAAGGTGAAGGTGAACGTGGTCGGGCGGGCCCGCGGGCCGATGGGCGACATGATGTCGTCGGCGCGGCCGTGGACGCCCGAGCAGCAGGACCTGGTCCGTCAGAAGATGAAGGAGACCTACGACCTGTTCGCGGACCGCGTGAAGGCGGGTCGCCCCGGGATTGAGCTGGCGAAGACGGCGGAAGGTCGACTGTTCACCGGCCCGACGGCGGTGGAACTGAAGATGGGCGACGAGCTGGGCGGGCTGGACGAGGCGGTGACGGATCTGGCGTCGTCGCTGCAGCTTGAGAGCGGGGCGTATGACGTGCTGAACTACCCGGGCCCGCGGCCGTTCGGGGAAGTCATCGGCGAGATGCTGGGCGGGATGGGCGCGAGCGCGCCGGTGAACGGGAAGTCGCCGACGTCGATGGTGCTGGTGGACGCGGTGCGGCAGGTGGTCGGGCCCAAGGCGTGGCCGTCGGTCCGGGACCATCTGCGGTCCTTGGCGGAGCTCCGGGACGAGCCGGTGCTGCTGACCTCGCCGCGGGCGCTGATCTTCCGCTAAACTCGCGGCCCCGGAGTTTCCGGGCAGCGAGGGCTCTACACGCTTGGCGGACCTTCTTCAGACGCTCATTGCCACTGTCGCCGTGGGGAGTCTCTACGCGCTGATCGCGCTGGGGTACACCCTCGTGTACGGCGTGCTGAAGTTCATCAACTTCGCGCACTCGGACGTGTTCGTGCTCGGGGCGTGGACGAGCTTCACGTCGGCGTCGGTGCTGCTTGTGTGGGCGGGCGTGACGGACGGGACGCCGCCTTTGTGGGTCGCGGCCCTCACGCTGGTCGTCGCGATCGGCGTGTGCTGCGCCGTGGGGTATCTGATCGAGCGGCTGGCGTATCGCCCGCTGCGGAAGGCGCCGCGGCTGAACGTGCTGATCACGGCGATCGGCGTGTCGCTGCTCCTCCAGAATGTCGGGCAGCTCAAGGGGTTCACGGTCGCGTCGACGCCGGAGAACCCGTCGATGGCGACACTGCCCTTCGGCGCCACGCCCAAGAGCATGCCGGCCCTGCTGCCCGACACGGTGCTGAACGACCGGACGGTCGGGAAGGGCACAGCGGGGGGCGGGGAGAAGCGCGGGGTCATCCGGCTCAGCGAAGCCGTCGTGATCGAGCCGGAGCGGTCGTACCAGTTGATCGTGACGCGGGCGGTCGGGGCGGACGGGGGCGAAGCGCGGCAGGACGTGCTGACGCTGGTCGCCGAGCCGGGGACGTACGCCGCCGGTACGGACCTGCAGACCCAGCCCCGGCGCAGCCCGCAGGACCTTGAGGGGGCGACGTACCGGCTGATCCGCAAGGCGACGGTGCCGATCCGGCTGATCGACGTGCTGATCGTCGGCAGTTCGCTGCTGCTGATGGTCGGGCTGCAGCGGCTGGTGTTCCACACCAAGCTCGGGGCGGCGATGCGGGCGGTGTCGTACAGCGTCGAGACCGCGGCCCTGATGGGCATCAACGTCAACCGCGTGATCAGCTTCACGTTCGTGCTGGGCAGCGCGCTGGCGGCGTGCGCGGCGTTCCTGTACCCGCTGAAGTATCCCGGGCTGAACCAGACGGCCCATGGGATCTGGGTGCTGCTCGGGCTGAAGGCGTTTGTCGCGGCGGTGGTGGGCGGGATCGGGAACGTGCGCGGGGCCGTGCTCGGGGCGTACCTGATCGCGGGGATCGAGTTCTTCGGGGCCCGGTACGTGTCGACGGAACTGCGGGACGTGTACGTGTTCGGGCTGCTGATTGTGGTGCTGCTGGTCCGCCCGAGCGGGCTCTTGGGCAAAGCCGTGCGGGAGAAGGTGTGAGCGTGGCGAGCCTGAACGAGCACATCGCCTCGGTGCCGCGTGGGCGGGCGTTTCGCCCGGGCGCGATGGTGCTGCCGTGGGTGCTGTGCGGGCTGGCAGCGCTGGCGGTGCACTTCGCGGCCCCGGTGCTGGTCGACGAGTACTGGGTGAACGTGCTGCGGCGCGTGGGCGTGCTGGTGATCGCCGCCGTCAGCCTGAACATCGTCAACGGGTTCACGGGCCAGTTCTCGATGGGGCACGCGGGGTTCATGGCGATCGGGGCGTACATCGGCGGCGGGGTGACGTACTACGGGTCCTTGGTGCTGCACGGCGCGGCGGGTGCGCCGGAGTTCGCCACGCAGGGCACGATGCTCATGCTGGGCGGGGTCATCGCCGGGGCGTGCGTCGCCGCGGGCGCGGGGTACCTGGTCGGGCTGCCGTCGCTCAGACTGCGCGGCGACTACCTGGCGATAGTCACGCTCGGCTTCGGCGAGATCATCCGCGTGCTGCTGGAACTGACCAGCACGCAGCTGTATAACGCGAGCGAAGTCACGCCGGCGGCGCTGGCGAAGTTCCCGCTCAACGGGGCGGCGGGCTTCGAGCGGATCCCGGCGTACGCGTCGCTGTTCTGGATCTGGCTGTTTGTCGCGGCGACGTGCCTGATCGCGTACCGCGTGAAGCAGAGCAGTTCCGGGCGGGCGTTCCTGTCGATCCGCGAGGACGAGATCGCCGCCCGGGCCATGGGCGTCGACCTGACGAAGTACAAGGTGCGCGCGTTCGTGCTGGCGGCGTTCTTTGGGGGCGTCGCCGGGGCGCTGTACGCGCACACGGGCGTCAACCCCTCCCCCACCGACGCCGGGTTCCAGCGCTCGTTCGAGATCATCATCTTCGTCGTGCTGGGCGGGCTTGGGTCGATCAGCGGGGCCGCGCTCGCGGCGGTCGTGCTGACGATCCTGAGCGAGATCCTGCGCGGGCCGGGCGAGGTGCTGGAGCGGTGGTGGGCGTGGCCAATTGCGGCGGCGTTGGTGGCGACGGCGGGGCTGATCCTGCGGCGCGTGGGCAACCGCGGGGGCGTGGTGGTGCTGTGGCTGGCGTGCGTGCCGCTGGTGCTGATGGGCTTGGCGCTGGCCGCGGAGGGCCTGCGGACCAGCCCGCTGAAGATCAACCTGGCCGACTACCGGATGATCCTGTACGCGCTGCTGCTGATCCTCGCGATGCTGCTGCGGCCCAACGGGCTGCTGGGCGTGAACGAGATCTGGGATTTCTTCGGCGCGCGGCGTGAACGCACCGGCAAGGCGGCGGGCGCGAAGACGGACGGCGCGGGGGGTGGGCGATGAGCGACGCGCTCCTGGACGCCAAGGGGATCGGGATCGCCTTCGGCGGCCTGAAGGCCGTGCAGGATCTGTCGGTGCGGATCCCGATGGGCGGGCTGTACGGGCTGATCGGCCCGAACGGCGCGGGGAAGACGACGGCGTTCAACCTGCTGACGGGCGTGTACCGGACGCAGACGGGCTCGGTGCACCTGGGCGGGAAGCGCGTCGACGATCTGCCGCCGCACAAGATCGCGGAGGCGGGGCTCAGCCGCACGTTCCAGAACATCCGGCTGATGGGGGCGTTGTCGGTGCTGGACAACGTGCGGCTGGCGTGTCATGTGCGCGGGCGGCACAGCATCTGGCGGACGATGCTGCGCACGCCGCGGTTTGTGGCCCAGGAAGTGGCGATGGAGGCGCGGGCGGTCGAGATCCTGCGGGTGTTCCAGTTGGAATCACTGGCGGACGCGCCGGCGCGGTCGCTCCCGTACGGCGATCAGCGGCGCCTGGAGATCTGCCGCGCACTGGCGACCGAGCCTCGCGTGCTGCTGCTGGACGAGCCGGCGGCGGGCATGAACCCGAGCGAGAAGAAGGCGCTGGCGACGAGCATCCGCTCGATCCGCGACCGGTTCGGGCTGGCGATCCTGCTGATCGAGCACGACATGGGCCTGGTAATGGACATCTGCGAGCGGATCACGGTGCTGGATCACGGGTGCGTGATCGCCGAGGGGACGCCGACGGAGATCCAGAACAATCCCAAGGTGATCGAGGCGTATCTGGGCGAGCCGGGCGCGGGCGCTGAGGACGCAGCGCCCAGCGTCGGCGCCGGAGTCGACCCGGCCGACGTGCGCACCGGACGGAGGACCCCGCCATGACAACGACCGGCACGGCGGGCGGTGGGATCGCCGGTGCGGCGATCATCGAGAACACGGGCACGGCCCCGGTGATGCTGCGCGTGCGCGGGCTGCGCGTCTGCTACGGCGCCATCACCGCGCTGCACGGGATCGACCTGGACGTTCGGCGCGGGCAGATCGTCACACTCATCGGCGGGAACGGGGCCGGGAAGACGACCACGCTGCGGGCGATCTCGGGGATGGTGCGCTGCGCGAGCGGGAGCGTGTCGCTGGAAGACACGGAGATCACCGGCTCGCCGTGCCACGGGCTGGTGCGGATGGGCATGGCCCACGCGCCGGAAGGGCGCGGGATCTTCGCGAACCTGACGGTTGAGGAGAACCTGGACCTGGGCGCGTATGCGCGGCGGGACAAGGCCGGCATCGCGGCCGACCGGGAGAAAGCGCTGGCGCTATTCCCGCGCGTGAAGGAGCGCTTGAAGCAGGTCGCCGGGACGCTCTCGGGCGGGGAGCAGCAGATGCTGGCGATCGCACGGGCGCTGATGGCCCGCCCGCGGCTGCTGCTGCTCGATGAGCCGTCGCTGGGCCTGGCCCCGCAGATCGTGCAGACGATCTTCCGCATCATCCGCGAGATCAACGCCGCGGGGACGACGATCCTGCTGGTGGAACAGAACGCGCACATGGCGCTGAACGTCGCGCACTTCGCGTACGTGCTCGAGGTCGGGAAGATCGTGATGGCGCAGGACGCCAAGGTGCTCGCGGCGAGCGATGAGGTTCGCAAGGCGTATCTGGGCGGGCACTGAGCGAAGCGCGAGAGGCAGAGGCGAGGGGCGAGGGGCGAGAGGTCAGGGGCGAGGGGCCGCGGGTCCGGCTTCGAAGGATCTCGGGAAGAACTCGGCGGATTCGGGCAGGTCATCCACGCCGACGGCGGCGGCGTGGTCGAACGCCGTGCCTTGAAGCAGCGTGTGGATCTCGCGGCGCACGCGGTTGCCCCAGGCGCGAAGGTCGTCTGCCCACGGCTTGGAGAAGTCGGCGGCGTCCTCGTGGATCCAGAAGAAGATCTTGCCGGCCAGCGGACCCTGCGTGACGAGCAGCCAGCAATCGGGCGAGAAGTTGATGCTGGCGATGACGAGCAGATCGTCGAGCGCAAAAGGCGTGTCGTCGAACGCCGCGGGGTCGTCCTGCATCCAGTCGGAGAACTCGGTGTGGAGGCGCTCCCACTCGGTGGCGGGCCAGAGGATGACGGAGCCGAAGGCGCCCTGATCGCGGTGCGGATCGCCGCTGGGCGTGTCGAGCGACCAGCGGGCGGGCGCGAACAGGCCCACGCCGCCCGTGTGTTCGAGGATCGCGGCGAGCTGCTGCTCGGTCTGGTTGACGCCGAAACCGTCGACGCTGAGCCCCGCGGAGCCGAGGGCTTCGCCGAGGGCGCGGTGCTCAACGGGCACGCGGCAGGGGCGTTCGATGACCTTGACGCCGTCATCGCGCAGGACCGCGTGGCAGATCAGGGCCGCGTTGGCTTCATCAAACCAGGGCCAGAGTTCGGTCGGTTGCATGGGACTCCGGTGCGATGAAGGCGGCGGTCTGTTCACGGCTGAGCCGCGACCGGCTCGAGCACCGTCACGGGCGTGCCGACGGCGACGGACTTGGCGAGTCGGACGGCGTCCCAGTTGGTGAGGCGGAAGCAGCCGAGAGAGCCGGTTTTGCCGATGTCTTGCGGGCGGACGGTGCCGTGGAGCCCGTAGCCCGGGCGATCAAGCCCGATCCACGCGAGCCCGACGGGGTTGCGCGGGCCGGGGGCGATGCGGAGCTTGCTGGCGACGTTGGTGACCTCGGGCCAGGACTCCGGGTTGAAGGTGTAGTCGGGGTCGGTGACGACGACCTTGACGTACATCTCGCCGACCGGCGCGCGTTCGATGCGGGCGGCGATGGAGCAGTGCAGGAGCAGGACGCAGCGGTCGGCATCGTCGAACCCGCGGACGAGTTTGTTCTCGAGGTCGACTTCCAGCCGCGCTGGCGCGACGAAGCGGTCGCGTGCGATGTCGACGTCGGGCAGGCGGACAATCTGGCCGGGGTGGATGGCGGCGAAGTCGACGCCCGGGTTGAGCGTGCGCAGGAGTTCGACGGAGCACCAGCCGCGTTCGGCGAACAGGTCCTCGGCGTCGGCGTAGCCGGAGAAATCGAGCTCGGCCCGCTGGTTCCAATCCTCAGGCACGGGGCCGGTGATGCGGGCCAGGTCGGCCTCGGTCACGGTGTATTCGATCGTCCAGCCAGCCGTGTCGAGCGCGGCGTCGCTCACGGCGTGCGCAGGGTCTTCGTGCATGGGGAGCACGCCCGCGAGCGCGAACAGGGCGCGAGCGTCGGCGGCGTTCAGCGTGCCCGTCGGCTCGTGATCGAGCGAGCGCTGGAAGTGCTCGATGGCAAGACGCGTCTTGCGGCCGGCCCGGCCGTCGATCAGACCGGGGGAGAACGACGTGCGGGCGAGGAGCGTTTGCAGAAGGGCGCCCGTCGGGATCGCGATGGGCGGCTCGGCGTGATCGGCGCGGCCGGCGCGGTCAGCGCGGTCGCTGGCGGCGGCCGGCTTGCGGGTCACCGTCGTGGGCTCGCCCGCCGCGAGCGGGCCGATGGCGGCGAGAGAAACGAGGACGCCGGCGATAGACGGGTTGGCGTGGCCCATGCGTGATGCATGGTATCGGGCGACGGCGGGAAAACGCCGCAGAGACTGCGGGCAATGACGCGGGATCCGCGCTTCGAGCGAACCGGGCCGGGCCGGGGCGGTACCTTTGGATATGGGTGCGCGGCGAGTAACGGTCTTGATCGACGGGACGTGCGTGCTGTGCAACGCCACGGCCCGGTGGATTCGTCGGCGCGACCGGCACGGGGTGTTTGTCATCGAAGCGGGTCAGTCGGACGTCGGCGTGCGGCTGTGGCAAGCCGCCAGGCGGGCCGGCACGCCGCCGACGGAGACGGTGGTGGTGATCGATGAGCGCGGAGTGTGGACGGAGTCGGACGCGGTGCTGGCGATCGCGCGGGGGCTGGGCGGCGTGTGGCAGGCGGGGAGCCTGCTGAGGCTGCTGCCGCGGTTTGTGCGCGACGGCGCGTACCGGGTGGTCGCCCGGCATCGGCATCGCATTTTCGGGCGGGAAGAGGTGTGCGAAATGCCGGGGTTTGCGGGCCCCGGGGACGCCGGGCCGGGCCGCCGTCGCTAGCATGATTTCCCGCGGGCGCTCGCTTCGGAGCGGCCGAGGGAAGGAGAGAACTTCCCATGTCCAAAAAGACCATCGCCAATGTCGACGTCAAGGGCAAGCGCTGCCTGATCCGCGTCGATTTCAACGTGCCGATCGAGGGCGGGCAGATCACGGACGATCGGCGGATCCGCATGGCGCTGCCGACGATCCGCTCGGTGATCGACCGGGGCGGGCGCGCCATTCTGATGTCGCACCTGGGCCGCCCGGAAGGCAAGGGGTACGAGGCGTCGGAATCGCTCGAGCCGGTGGCCAAGCGGCTGTCCGACCTGCTGAGCAAGCCGGTGGCGTTCCCGTCGCACGAGCCGGGGGACGATGCGTCGGCCGCGGCGGTCAAGCAGATGCGCGACGGCGACGTCCTGCTGCTCGACAACCTGCGGTTCGTCAAGGGCGAGAAGAAGGGCGACGCGGCGTTCGCCGCCAAGCTCGCGGCGTTGGGCGACCTGTACGTCAACGACGCGTTCGGCACGGCCCACCGTGAGGACGCGAGCATGTACGCCGTGCCGATGGCGATGGCGGGCAAGCCGCGCGTGATCGGGTTCCTGATGGAGAAGGAACTGAAGTACCTGGCGCAGGCGCTGGCGAAGCCGGCCGAGCCGTTCGTCGTTGTGATGGGCGGGGCCAAGGTCAGCGACAAGCTGCCGATGATCCGCAATCTGCTGCCCAAGGCGGACGCGATCCTTGTCGGCGGGGCGATGGCGTACACATTCCTGCAGGCCGCGGGCAAGAAGGTCGGCGCCTCGCGCGTCGAGACCGAGATTCTGGCGGAAGCCAAGTCGATCCTCGATGAAGCGCTGCGGCTGAAGTGCGAGCTCGTGCTGCCCAAAGACCACGTCTGCTCGGACGTCTTCGCCGAGAGCGGCGGGAACGTCAAGACGTTCGACGACACCATCGGCGACGGGTTCATGGGGCTGGACATCGGGCCCAAGACGCAGACGGACTACGCGCTGCGTCTGCGCAAGGCCAAGACGATCGTGTGGAACGGGCCGATGGGCGTGTTCGAGTGGCGCCTGTTCGAGGTCGGCACGCTGAGCGTCGCGAACGCGATCGTCTCCGCGACGGAGAAGAACGGCGCAACGAGCATCGTCGGCGGCGGCGACAGCGCGGCGGCCGCGGAGAAGTTCGGGCTCGCCGACAAGTTCAGCCACGTCTCCACCGGCGGCGGCGCCAGCCTCGAGATGCTCGAAGGCAAACCGTTCAAGACGGTGGAAATTCTGGACAACGCGTGACGCCACCTCGAGTGAAGTCCCCCACTTCTTGAGTGGGCTCATCTACGGCTGATCAATCCGGGCCCGGCGAGCGTGCGCTCGTCGGGCCCGGGATTCATGCGTGGGTCATGACGCGGGCACACCACGCGGAGCGTGACGACCGCCGCCCCGACTGTGCCCGCGCCCGTAAACGTGCCCTCGAACGCGCCGGCGGAGGCGCCCGCAATCTCCGAGTCCGGCGGCCTGCTGGATCTGGGTGTGGCGCTCGGGAACCCGGTGTGGACGTGGGTCTTGGCGTTCGGGGTCGTTGGTGCGGGGTATGTGGCGCTGCGTGTGCTGCGGTCGGTGGGCGCAAGCCGCCTGCAGCGCCTGGCCGAACGCACCCCGCGTACGTGGGACGACGCGCTGGTGCGCGTCGTGCGCTCGATCCGTGTGTGGCTGCTGATGCCGACGGTGGTGTTCGCGGCGTCGACGCTGCTGTACCTGCCGGACCCGCTGCCGCGTGCGCTGAAGATCGCGGCGGTGCTGGGGCTGGCGGCACAGCTCATCGTCAGCGCCAGCCGCCTGGTGGACCTGACGCTCGGCCTCGCTGTGGGCCGGCTTCGGCAGGAGGACGGCTCGGCCGACCCGACGCTCACGAGCGGGATGGGCGTGCTGCGGTTCATCGCGCTGGCGGTGCTGGTGATCGTGGTGGCGCTGCTGGCGCTCGACAACCTGGGCGTGGCGATCACGCCGCTGATCACGGGGCTGGGCATCGGCGGGATCGCGATCGCGCTCGCGGTGCAGAACATCCTGTCCGACTTGTTCTCGTCGGTCACGATCATTCTCGACAAGCCGTTCGTCGTGGGCGACTTCATCGTCGTCGGCAAGGAGATGGGGACAGTCGAGCGGATCGGGATCAAGACCACGCGTGTGCGGGCCTTGTCGGGCGAGCAGCTTGTGTTCCCCAACAGCGACCTGCTGGACAGTCGCGTGCAGAACTTCCGGCGCCTTCAGGAGCGCCGCGTGGTGTTCACCTTCGGCGTGATCTACGAGACGCCGCCGGAACTGCTCCGGCAGGTCCCGCAGGTGGTGCGCGAGGTCGTCGAGGCGCAGGGCACGGTGCGGTTCGATCGGTGCCATCTGGGCACGCTCGGCGAGTATGCGCTGCAGTTCGAGACCGTGTACATCGTGCTCAGCGATCAGTTCAACACGCACATGGACATCCTGCAGCGCATCAACCTGGGCCTGCTGGAGCGGCTGGGGGCGATGGGCGTCGAGTTCGCGTACCCGACGACCGTCGAGATCCTGCGGCGCGACCGGCCCTCGACGCACCCCCGCCCGCCGGCGTCCGCGGAACGGAACCGCACGGCCTAGCGGCGTTGGCGCGGGCTGGCGGCAACAATCGCCATGCTCCTGGGAACCCGCCGCGTAATCGCTTGTGTGACCGCCGCCATGCTGCTGACGCTGACGCCCGGCGGGTGCGCCGGAAAGCGGGCCGCGCTCACGACAGAGCAGCTCGAAGCCCGGCGCGTCGAAAGCCTCGCCGCGACCGCCGCGGATATCGAGGACGCCACGCACAAGACCGTCGCCCGCATGCACCGCGAGCACGAGGACTACCGCCGTGGCCTCACCGACCGCCCGCCCACGTTTGACATTCTCATCCTCTCCGGCGGCGGGGATTACGGCGCGTTCGGGGCCGGATTCCTCGCCGGTTGGGGCAAGGTGGAGGGCGACCTGGCCCGACCGGACTTCGACGTCGTGACCGGCGTTTCGACCGGCGCGCTCATCGCGCCGTTCGCGTTCATCGACGACTCGCGCTCGATCGAGACGGTCGTCAAGCTGTACTCGGCCCCGAAGAAGGACTGGATCCGACTGCGCGACATCTTCTTCTTTCTCCCGGGGCGTGAGTCGTTCATGGACGTCTCCGGGCTGCAGCGCGACTTATGCGCGCAGGTCAACATGGACATCATCCGGCAGATCGCGGCCCGCTCCGCCGAGGGGCGCGTTCTCGCCGTCGGCACGACGGACCTCGACCTGGGCGTGCTCAAGCCGTGGCGGCTGAGCATCGAGGCCGAGCGGGCCGCGGAGTCGAACGACCCGTCGCGCGTGCACAAGATCCTGATGGCTTCGGCGGCGATCCCCGCCGTGTTCCCGCCCGTGCAGATCGACGGCGGGCTCTATGTCGACGGGGGCACGACGGCGAACATCCTGTTCGGCTTCGACGCCCGGGCCCCGTCGCCCGTCGCCGCAACGCTCAAGCGCGACTTCCCCGCGACGCCCATCCCGAAGATGCGGTACTGGGTGATCATCAACAACCAGCTCGGGGCGGCGCCGCAGGTGGTGCAGCCGCGCTGGACGGACATCGTGTCGGCGAGCGTGTCGACGGCGATCCGCTCGTCGACGATCGGGTCGCTCAAGCAGCTCGGGCTTCTGGCGCTGTACGCGCGCGAGGTCGAGGGCATCGACGCGGAGTTCCGCTTCGTCGCCATCCCTGACGACTGGCGCCCGCCCAAGCCCGGCATCTTCGAAGCCGAGACGATGCGCTCGCTCGCGGAACTGGGCGAGCGGCTGGGCTCGATGGCGGCGACGCCGGAGCGTCCGCTCGGCCCGTGGAGCGACGCGCTGGTGCAGCCTCTGGGCGGGGTGGAGCCGGGCCGCGGCGCGACCCCCCGCGGGCCGACGGGCGGCGGATGACTCGGCAACCCGCGGCGGGTACCGTCGCCCGTGCCAGACACCAAAGCCGAAGCGTCCACGACCGTGACCACCTGCGATCCCAAGGGCTACGCGCCGCCCCGCGGCGTACAGCGCGAACTCGCCTTTGAGCCGGGCGGACGCACGCGCGGCAAGCCCGCGCTCGTGCAGGCCGAGGCCGACTGGCTGGTGATCCGTGAGCACGGCGTGCCCGTCGCCGAGGTCTTCTTCACCGCGTACACGCGCCCGGCCCGCACGCCCGACGAGCGCCGCGACCGCCCGGTGACGTTCCTGTTCAACGGCGGTCCGGGGGCCGCGTCGGCGTTCCTGCACCTGGGCACCGCCGGGCCGCTGCGGATCGACTTCGACACCGAAGGGCGCACGCTCCCGCCGCCGGCGCGCCTGGTGAACAACACCGAATCGTGGCTCGACTTCACCGACTTGGTGTTCGTCGACCCGGTCGGCACGGGCTTCAGCCGGACGGTGCATGAATCCCGCCTGGAGCAGAACGCGCTGGAATCTCCCGACGAGCAGCGCGACAAGCGCACGAAGGACCTGCCCGAAGCCCGCAAGGGGTTCTTCAAGATCAACCGCGACATCGACGTGCTCACGCAGTTCGTCTCGCAATATCTCAGCCGCGCGGGCCGGTGGGAATCGCCCGTGCACATCGCCGGCGAGAGCTACGGCGGGTTCCGCGTCGGCAAGTTGCTGCGGGCGCTGCCGGAGCGCGGCGTGGGGCTGAGCGGCGCGGTCATGGTCTCGCCCGCGATCGACTTCATGGCCATCAACGGGTCCGACTACGACGTGCTCGCGTGGATCAGCGTCGTGCCGACGATGGCGCTGTCGGCCCGGTACCACGGGCGCCTGGCCCGGCGGTACGCGGCGATGTCGAGCGATCAGCTCGCCGCCGCCGCCGAGAACTTCGCCATCCGCGAGCTCGCCCCCCTGCTGCTCCTGGGTGATCGGGCCGGCAGCAAGGAGCGCGAGCGCGTGCTGGGCGGCCTGGCCGACCTCATCGGCCTGCCGATGGAGCTGGTGCGGCGCAGCAACGGGCGCGTGCGGATCGATCTGTTTGCGCGGGAACTGCTGCGCGAGCAGGGGCTGGTGTGCGGGCTGTACGACGCCGCCATCACCGGGCCCAACGTCTTCCCCGACCGCGAGTCCGGCATGTCGCCCGGCACGCCCGACCCTACGCTCGCCGGCATCACCGCGGCGTTCACCTCCGGCGTCAACGCGGTGCTGCGCGATCGCCTGGGCCTGTCGACGGCCCGCGAGTACCTCCTCATCAACGACGACGTGTGGAAGCACTGGACCGACGACCGGGCCGCGGGGTATTGGGACCGCCAGCTCGAGTGCGCCGACGACATGCGCATCGGCCTGGCGATGAACCCGCAGATCAACCTGCTGGTGACGCACGGGCGGTACGACCTGGTGACGACGTACTTCTCGACGGCGCAGTCGATCGCGACGCTCCGCCTGCCGCCGGACCTGCGCGAACGCGTGCGCCTCGCCGTGTACGACGGCGGGCACATGTTCTACACGTGGGAACGCTCGCGCAAGGCCGTGCAGCGCGATGTCGCGGCCAACACCACCGGGAACTGACGAACGGACCGACTCGTCTTTTTATGTCCGGCGTCGCGGATGTTCGCCGACGCCGCGTGCGTGTTGTATCGTTGCGATCATGGGGACTTCGCGCGTTGTTTTCGGCTGGTGTGCGGCGTTCGTGCTGGCGTTGACGGCGCGTGGGCAGGGCCTGGCCCCGCGCCAGGACGTCCTCTTCGAAGTGACCCGCGACACGACGCAGGGGCAGTCGGTCTTTGTTGTTGGTGATCTGCCGGAACTCGGCTCGAACTCGACGGCGCTCGCCGTCAAGCTGGTGCCGTCGTCGTATCCAACCTGGCGGGCGACGGTGTCGCTCCCGGCGGGGCGGACGTACACCTATCGCTACATCGTGCGCAGCGACGGGCCCGGGCAGCAGAACGCCGCGGCGACCGACGTCGCGGGCCCGTTCAACGCTTCAACGCCCGACCAGGCGCGTCCGGCCAAGTCGAAGGCGCTGTGGCTGACGTGGGGGATCGATCAGCCGGTGATGTGGTGGCGCCCGGCGTCGCCGACGTCGGGCGGGCCGTTCATCGCGCGGTCCATGGAGCGTTTCGGCCCCGCCGTCGCGGGCCGCGCGGGCGAGACGCAGTGGCTCGCGTGGGGGTTCCACATCGCCGGCGAGGCGTTCGACTTCTACTTCACCGACCCCAACGGCAACTTCCGCTACCCGGCGACGGGGTGGTACTCGACCAACCTCGACGGCGTGTTCGTGCAGGACGGGCAGCTGTACACCTATGTGCCCGGCCCGAACCCGGAACCGGCCAAGCGGGCCGACCCGTACTTCCGCACGTTCTTCTCGCCGCAGTTGAACCAGGACCGGGGCGTGCGCGTCTTCCTGCCGCGCGGCTATGACCAGCACGCGGCGCGGCGCTACCCCGTGATCTACTTCCACGACGGGCAGAACATCTTCGACCAGGGGACGTTCGGCACGTGGAACGCCGACGACACGCTCGCCGCACTGCAGGCCAGCGGCGCGATGCAGGAGGTGATCGCCGTCGGGCTGGACAACATCGGCGAAACGCGGCGGAGCGACTACTCCAAGCCGGGCGACAACAACGGGCGGGCCGACCGGTACGTCGCGTTCATCCTCGACACGGTGAAGCCGTTCATCGACGCCAACTACCGCACGCTGCCCGACGCGGCGAACACGGGCGCGATCGGCTCGAGCATGGGCGGCGTGGTCTCGCTGTACATGGGCTACGACTTCACGCAGTTCACGCGGATCGGCAGCCTGAGCACGGCGTGGTGGCTGGTGCCGACGTTCACGCAGTACATCCGCACCGAGCCGTCGCGGGCCGGACTGCGCATCTGGATGGACGTCGGCGACACCGGCTCAACCTCCGGCGGGAACAACAACGACGGATACTGGGACTCGCTGGGCGTGCGCGACGCGCTGATCGGCGGCGCGCCCGGCCCGGGGCAGCCGCGGTACACGCTGCGCGGGCGTTACGACTTCGCCGTCGGCTTCGGTCAGAACCACAGCGAGGGGGCGTGGGCGTCGCGCCTGCCGTCGACGCTGCGGTTCCTGTTCCCGGCCCAGGGCGAGCCGAACCAACTGCTGCGCACGCTGTTTGCGCCGAACTGGGACGCCAACGCCGACGGACGGATGAGCGTCGACGACGTGTACACGCACGTCGGCGCGCCGACGGACCTGAACTTCGACGGCGTCATCGACGCGGCGGATGCGGGGGTGCTGGTGGGGTTCTTGAGGCGGGGGGAGGGTGGGGATGTGGCGGGGGGCAGGGCGCCCTGACCTCAGGCTTTGCGTCGCGATCCCGCCTTACCGGCGCTTACTCGGAGCTGTCAGCAAGGCCGAGGCGATGACGCAGTTCGGCGAGCAAAGACTGAAGCTCTGGCAAGTTCTCACTTGGGAAGTTGTTCTTGTGATATGGTTCCCTTCCGTAAGAACGGACCGTGTGTTGATGGATGGCCGCCGCGTCGAGGCCTGACATTTTGGGCCCCTCGCGCTGAATCTGCTGCTGGTGCCACCTGTAAAGCGTCAGTTCGTGACCGTTGAGGCACAGCAGTTCCCAGTCCTGCTTCGAGAACGGCCATAGCACGACATAGCGGAAACTGGCATACGGCTCGAACGGCACTGAGTACCACAGGGCCGCGCACTGCGGGCAACGGCCGAGCGAGCTCCATCGGTCGGGACTTCGCGCCTCCAACGTAAACCGCGGCGTGTCATCGCGAGGCGGCCACAGGATCCGGTGTGGCGCTTCACATACCGGGCATGACCCAGTGAGTTCGCTCAGAGATTCCCCCGCCGCTCCTGCTCCAACTCCAGCGCCTCGAACAGCGCCTTGAAGTTTCCCTTCCCGAACGACTGGGCCCCGCGGCGGCAGATGATCTCGAAGAACAGCGTCGGGCGGTCCTGCAGTGGCTTGGTGAACAGTTGCAGCAGGTACCCCTCGTCGTCGGCGTCGACCAGGATGCCCAGCTTGCGGATCGCGTCGTGGTCTTCTTTCACCGCCGCGTGACCGTGCGAGGTCAGCATCGTGTTCACGCGGTCCCACACTTTGTCGTAATACGCGTCGGGCAGGGTGAGGAAGTCGACCCCGCGCGACCGCAGCGCGGCGATCGAGTGCAGTTCGTCGTCCGTCCGCAGGGCCAGGTGCTGCACGCCCGGCGTGTTGCAGTGCCAGTCGAGATATTCCTGCACCTGGCTCTTCTTCTTGCCCTCGGCCGGCTCGTTGATGGGCATCTTGATGAGCCCGTTGCCGCTGGACATGACCTTGGACATCAGCGCGGAATACTCGGTCGAGATGTCCTTGTCATCGAAGTGCATGAACATCTTGAACTCGAGCACGTCCTCGTAGAACTTGACCCAGTGGTTCATCCGTCCGAGTTCGACGTTGCCGACCAGGTGGTCGACGTACTTGAGCCCGCAGGGGTTCTTGCGGTTGTGCTCGTTGATGGAGAGGATGCTGGAGACGCCGGCCTGCGGGGCGCAGCCGCGGGCGGGCTCGGTGTTTGGCGCCGCGCCGGGGTCGAGCTTGCGGAACCGCGGGGCGAAGACGCCGCCCTGCTTGACGCGGGTGAGGTCGTACCCGCCGGAGCGGCTGACGAACGTGTGCACGACACGCCCGTAGGTGCGGATGCCGGCCATCGTCACCGTGCCGTGCTCGTCGCGGAACTCGCGCGGCTCGTACGCCGAGGACGCCCCGTTCTTGATGGCCCGCTGGTACGCCTTCTCGGCGTCGAAGACGGTGAACGCGACGTCCTTCACGCCGTCGCCGTACATCGCGACTTCCATCGCGGCCGGGTGCTCCGCCGTCAGGGCGCTGGTGAGCAGGAAGCGGATGTTGCCCTGCGTGAGCAGATAGTGCGAGGCGTCGCGCGAGCCGGTGGTCAGGTCGCACACCTGCTCGATCTGGAACCCGAAACAGTGGGCGTAAAAGAACGCGGCCTGCTTGGCGTTGCCCACGTAAAACCGCACGTGGTCGACGTCGATGAGCTGGAGGGGGTCGGTGCTGGTCGAGGGCTTGACGGCGGGCGAGAGCGTGGTCATCGGCGCTTCCTCGGAGTCGGTTCGATCTGGCCGGCGCACCCGCCGGGCGAGCTGAACAAGTTTACGCGCCGCGCGGGCCGGCCCCGAGCGCCGGCCGCCGGGGGAATCTCGGGCCCCCGTTCGGCCGCGGCAACCAGGTCACGACCCGGACTGCATCCGGCGGAGCTGTTCCATGGTGCGGTCAAGCTGCTTGCGCAGCAGCCGCACCCGCAGCAGCGAGCGGACCCGCATCAGCAGTTCCGGCTTGTTGACGGGCTTGGTGAGAAAGTCGTCGGCCCCGGATTCATTGGCCCGCTCGACGTCCGAGACCTCGTTCAACGCCGTCACCATCACGATCGGGATGTCCCGGGTCGCCGGGTCGGCCTTGAGCTTGGCGCACACCTGAAAGCCGGACATCCGGGGCATCATGACGTCCAGCAGGATGATGTCCGGCTGGTGTTTCTGGACCTGGTCGATGGCCTCCTGCCCGTCATGGGCGACGCGGACGACCGCGTCCAGGTCTTCCAGATAGGCCTCGAGCAGTTCCAGATTCTGCAGGTTGTCGTCGACCACCAGCACCGACGCCCCCGCGGGGGATGGGTCCGCCGGCGCGTCCAGCGGGGACAGAGCCGGTCGGCCGGCGCGATTGCCGGGGGGGTTGGCGGGGTTGGCGGGGTCGGGGGGGGTGCTCATGGTCGGTTGGGCGAGGCCGCGAATGATACCGTGACACTCGCCGTGGATGTGGGGCCCGGCGGGCGGGATCGCCGATATGGACCCGTCCAACAGGGCGGCGGCGGGCAAGGCAACGAAACCGGGCCGGTGTGTGCAGGCGGGAGTCGGCATGAAGCGGATGCTGCGGGTGCTGGGCGCTGTGACGGTCGTGGCGGCGTGCGGGGTCTCGTCGGCCCTCGGGCAATCGCTCGAACGACGGGTCGAAGCCGCCGTCGAAAAGGCCAAGCTGGGCAACGCCTCCGTCGGCGTGAGCGTGCTCGACGTCGCGACCGGGCGGGAGCTGGTCAGCGTCACGCGCAACGCGCCGCGCGAGGGCTTCATCCCCGCGAGCAACCAGAAACTGCTCACCAGCGGGGCCGCCGTGCTCACCCTCGGGGCCGATCACGAGTTCCGCACCGAGTTCGTCCGCGTCGGCGATCGGCTCATCGTCAAGGGCTCGGGCGACCCGGCCTTGGGCGATCCCGAACTGCTCGACAAGATGCGCATGACCGTCGACGGGCTCGTCGACCGCCTGATCGAATCCATCGGCAAGCCGACGGCCCAGGGCGCGATGCCCGGCGGCATCCGCGAAGTCGTCATCGACGATCGCGTCTTCGAGCGCGAGCTCGTCCACCCCACCTGGCCCGTTGAGCAGTTGAACCGGGCCTACTGCGCCCCCGTCAGCGGCATGAACTTCCACGGCAACGTGCTGAACGTCTACGTCGGCCCCGGCAAGGGCGTCGGGAGCGAGCCGACCGTCCGCACCCAGCCAAGCGCCCCGTGGATCAACGTCAAGAAACTCGCCCGCACCGTCGCGCAGGGCTCGACGGAAGTCTGGCTGGAGCGCGAGGGGGACGACGTGTTCGGCTTCCGGCTCCACGGCACGGTCCGCGGCTCGCCCGGCGGGGCGGTCCAGGTCGCCGTGCGTGATCCGAGCATGATGTTCGCCCGCGTGCTCGCCGAGGGGCTCGGGCGGGCCGGGCTGGGCGAGGGCGGGCGCACGCCGGGCTACCGGGTCGCCGCGGCGGACGAGCAGATCGGTAGCGGCGAGGTCGTAGCGGTCGTGCGGACGCCGCTGAGCGTGGTGCTGGAACGCTGCAACGTTGACTCGGACAACCTCTACGCCGAGAGCCTGCTCAAGGCCGTCGGGCATCGGGCCACGGGTCAGCCGGGCTCGTGGGCCAACGGGGCGGCGGTCGTGCGGATGCGCGTGAACGAACTGCTCGGGGCCGATCAGGCCGTCTCCATGGTCATGACCGACGGCTCCGGCCTCTCGCGCGAGAACCGCGTCACGCCGCAGCTGCTGACGCGCTGGCTGGCGAAGATGAGCGGCGTGCCGGGCGGGGACGTGTACATTCAATCTCTCCCCGTCGCGGGCGAAGAGGGCACGCTCAAGAAGCGCTTCAAGGGCAGCAAGCTCAGCTGCGAAGTGCGGGCCAAGAGCGGGTACATCCGCGGCGTGCGCTCCCTCTCGGGCTACATCACCGAGCCCACCAGCGGGCGGCGCCTGGCCTTCAGCGTGCTGGTCAACGGCGTGAGCGGGACCGACGGCCGCGCCAAGGACCTGCACGAGGACGTCGTCGAGATCGCCGACCAGTTCCTCGCCGGGAAGTGAACCCTACCGCTTCAGCAGCGGCGGCCACTCGCGCACGGGCTGGCCGTTGTGCTCGTCGCCGGGCTGCTTGCGGGTCGCGTCGAAGCCCACGCGGTGCGTGCGTCCGTCGGGGCTCTGCCAGCGGTGCATATCGCGCGACGCGTCCGAGTGCGCCAGCCAGTGGAACAGCAGGTCGTCGACGCTCGCCGCGTCGGCTTCTTCCGGAAGCACGATGACGAACGGCGCGACCGAGGCGGGCTGGTTCGCAACCGCGCCGAACGCGGCATGCACCACCTCGCGCCCCTGCCCCGCCCGAGTCTTGGCGATCCGCACCAGCAGCCAGCCGGTTGACCCCGCCGGCGCGAACGACGCCGACAGCACGCCCGGCACACGCTTCACCGCGTTCAGCACGCCGTCCGCCGCCGCCGCGTCGATCACCTCGCCCGGACGTTCTTCAACCGGTACACCCCCCACTTCCTCGCCCGGCACCTTGCGCGTGCAGTCGAAGCCGATCTTCATCCCCGCACCCAATCGCGGCGCGGCGTGGTCCAGAATGTCGAGCGGCCCGTTCACCGTCTCCACATCGCGCAGCGGGTGACACCGCTCCGCCGCCGCTTTCAGCACGGCCGCCGCGTCGTGCACGTCCACGTCCGCGTCCACCACGAAGATCGACTTCGTCCACGCCATCTGCCCCGCGCCCCACACCGAGTGCATCACCCGGCGCCCCTGCAGCGGGTACGCCTTCTTGATCTTCACCGACGCGCAGTTGTGAAACGCCCCGAAGATCGGCAGGTCGTAATCCTCGATGTCGTGGATCAGCGTCTTCAAAAGCGGGAGGAAGATCCGCTCCGTCGCTTTGCCCAGGAAATAGTCCTCCTGCGTCGGCAAGCCGACGACGGTGGTCGGATAGATCGGGTCCTTCCGGTGCGTGATCGCCGTGACGCGCAGCAGCGGGTAGCGATCGGGCAAGGAGTAGAACCCGGTGTGATCGCCGAACGGCCCTTCGAACACGGCCCCCGGCCCGAGCGGGCCCGCACCGGGCGAGCGCGGGTCGTAGTTGACAAACCCCGCCTCGTGCGAGACATACCCCTCGATGACGATCTCGGCGTTGGCGGGCACCCACAGCGGCACCGTCTTGCCGCGGACCATCGGGATCCCGCCGCGGTTGAGAAACCCGGCCAGCAGCAACTCGGAGATCCCGGGCGGGAGCGGCGCCGTCGCGGCGTAGGGCATGACGGATTCACCCCCGAGCGCGATCGCGACGGGCATCGGCTGCCCGAGCTTCTTCCACGAGCGCCAATGCCGCGCGCCGTCGTGGTGCATGTGCCAGTGCATCGCCAGCGTCCTCTGGCCCAGGAGCTGCACGCGGTACATGCCGATGTTGTGCGACGGGGGCTTGGGGTGGTCGCGGTCGTCGGCGTGCACCGTGTGGATGCCCGCGAGCGTGATGTACCGCCCGCGAAAGGCCTTGTCCCACTCGGGACCCGAGCCAAGCCCGGGGATGCCGTCGTTGATCCCCGCGGGGTAGCCCAAGCCGGCGAAATCGCCGTCCAGCGGCCAGCACTTGATGATCGGCAGCCGCGTCAGATCGACGCGGTCTTCCGGGATCACCACCTCTTGACACAGGCCGGCCCCGCGTTTCCGCTTGGGCGGGATCCGGAGCAGCGGCAAAAACTGCCGCGCTTTGGCGATCGCGTCCGACAGCGACTGCGGCGGCTCGGGCTTGACAAGCTGGGCAATCCGCGCGGCGATCGCCTCGAACCCGCCCGGCGTGTGCCCCGCGTCGTCCGCCCCGAGGGCCATCTCCATCCGCCGGTACGAGCCCCATGCGTTGATCAGCACCGGCCAGTCGCTCCCCGGTACATTCTCGAAAACCAGGGCCCGACCTCCCGAAGAATGAAACTTCGGGTCCGTCGCACGCGTCGCCGGGCTGGGCAGCGCGGGGGCCGCACGCTTGGACTCGGCGTCCGCATGGGCGGCGATCTCCAGCACGGGCGAGGTCGGCGTTGTGATACGCTTGACCTCGCCGGCACGATCGAGAGCGTTCAGAAAGTCGCGGGTGGTTGGGAACATGGCTGTCCGGACGGGTTCGACGGGCGGGGCGGTTCGGATGATTGGCTGCTCGTGGGAGGCTGCGATTGGCAAGCGACCTGGCCCTGGACCTGACCAACGTTGAGAAGGTGTACCCCGGACGCTTCGGCAAGCGCTCCGTGCACGCCCTCCGCGGGATCGAGATGCGCGTCGACCGCGGCGCCGTCTTCGGACTTCTCGGGCCCAACGGCGCCGGCAAAAGCACGCTGGTCAAGATCCTCATGACCGTCATCCGCCCGACCCGCTGCGACGGCACCATGCTCGGCGCCCGCGTCGGCGACAAGTCCGCCCTGGCCCGCGTCGGATATCTGCCGGAGCACCACCGCTTCCCGGAATATCTCAGCGCCGCGCAGGTGCTCGACTTTTTCGGCGCCCTCAGCAACGTCGACCGCGCCACCCGCCGCCAGCGCGCCGGCGAACTGCTCGAACTCGTCGGGCTCAAGGACTGGCACGCGGCCAAGGTCAAAGGGTTCAGCAAGGGCATGCGTCAGCGCCTGGGCATCGCCAACGCGCTGATGAGCGACCCGGACCTGGTCGTGCTCGACGAGCCGACCGACGGCGTCGACCCCGTGGGCCGCAAGGACATCCGCGAGGTGCTCCTGCGCCTGCGCGACCAGGGCAAGACGATCTTCCTGAACAGCCACCTTTTGAGCGAACTGGAGATGGTGTGCGACCGGGTCGCGATCCTGGTGCAGGGGCGCGTCTCGAGCCAGGGCACGATCGACGAACTGACCCGCGACAGCCGGCGATACGAGATCGAGGTCGAGGCCCGCCCGAACGCCGCGCCCCGCGAGAGTGTTGAGCAGGTCGTGCACCGCGTTGCGCCGGGCGGGACCATCGCCGGCCTCCCCACAACCGGCGCGGCGGGCCCGCAGGTCCGAACGACAAGCCCAACGGCCATCATCGTCAGTTCCGACGACGCGGAAGCGATCCAGCCGCTGCTCGACGAACTCCGCCGCGCGGGGCACGTGCTCAAGGCCGTCCGCCCGCAGCGGGCGTCGCTGGAGGATCTGTTCATGCAGGCGGTCACCGACCGGACCACGGGGCGAACGCTCAAGCCCGGGGCCGACATGTCCACCAGCGGGAGGGCGCGCTGATGCTTCGTCAAACCGGGGCCATCTTTCTCGACGCTTACCGCGAACTGAACAGCCGCAAGCTGTTCTGGATCGTGATGGCGCTGTCCGTCATCGTCGTGCTGGCCTTCGCCCTCGTCGGGATCAACGACAAGGGCCTGACGGTGCTGTGGTTCACGATCCCCTCCGGCCCGTTCAACGCCAAGCTCTTCCCGCCCGAGGTCTTCTACAAGCTGATGTTCGCCAACCTGGGCGTGAAGTTCTGGCTGGCCTGGGCCTCGACCATCCTCGCCCTGGTCGCGACCGCCGGCATGATCCCCGATCTCATCGCCAGCGGCTCCATCGAACTCACCCTCTCCAAGCCCATCGGCCGCCTCCGCCTGTTCCTCACCAAGTTCGCCTCGGGCCTGCTGTTCACCACCGTGCAGGTCTCGCTGTTCACCGGCTCGGCGTTCCTGGTCCTCGGGTTCCGCGGCGGGGTGTGGGAACTCGGCCTGTTCTGGACCGTCCCGCTGATGGTCGTCTTCTACTCCTACCTCTTCGCGATCTGTGTCCTGCTCGGCGTCATCACGCGCTCGACCGTCGCATCGCTGCTGCTCACGCTCCTGGCCTGGTTCGGCATCTTCGGCGTGCACACCACCGAGCGCACGCTCATGATGTTCCGCGAACGCAACAACGCCCAGGTCGAACGCCTCGAGCAGGGCGTCGCTGCTTCACAGGAGCGCGTCAACAAGCAGGAAGATGGCACGGCCAAATTCAGCGTCTCGAACTTCGTCCGCGGCGACCCCAAGGTCGAGCTCGAACGCCGCCAGAAGAAACTCGTCGACGTCCGCGCCGACGGGCGTCAGATCCGCAACTGGCACCTGGGCGCCTACTCCGTCAAGACCACTCTGCCCAAGACCACCGAAACGCTCGACCTGCTCGAACGCGTGCTGATCTCGCAGGCCGACCTTGAACAGCTCCAGGGCGACGAGCAGCCGGTGCAGATGGACTCCGACGACGAGGACGTCCGCGTCGACATGCGCAAGGTCGGCGAACGCGTGCAGGAGAAACTCCGCGCCCGCCCCGTCGCCTGGGTCATCGGCACGTCACTCGCCTTCGAGGCCCTGGTCCTCGGCATCGCCGCGTGGATCTTCTGCCGGCGCGACTTCTAACTCACACCGGCTGCGGCGTGCCCGTCGGCGCGTTGGCCCGGGCCAGAATCTGATCCAGCATCCCCCGCACTTCTTCCGCCATCCGCGTGTTCGGGAACTCGTTGATGATCCGCCGCCCGAGCATCGCGGCCTGGGCCCACTGCCGGTCCTGCACGGCGATCTTGAACTGGGCCCCCAGGTTCTCGCGAGCCCGACCGATCACGCCGCGGGCGACCTCGCGCAGCGGCTCGGCCTCCGTCTCCGTCAGGTACTGGTCCAGCTCCTTCAGCAGCGTCATCGCCTCATCAACCCGCGCCGGCGAGTTGGCCGCCTCGAAGAACCGCCGCTCCAGGTCCGCCTTGTACACCGCACGGGCCTGTTCGACGCGTTCGCGCAGGCGATCGACCCGCGGCGATTCCGGGTACAGCCGGCGGATCCGCATCGCTTCGCGCAGCGCCACGTCCCACCGGCGCTGCACGATCAGCCCATCCAGCCGCGCGATCGCGTCGGCGACCTTGCGCTCCTGCACCTCATGCCGCGCCAGCTCGATGCGGGCCCGGAACTCTTCCGCGTCAGCGCGATACCCGAACCGGTCGGCCAGCTCGTTGCACAGCACGATCGCCGCGTCCCACGCCTGGTGATGAATGTCCTCTTCGATCGCGCGGCAGAGCAGGTCGCGCTCCGTCTGCCGGTTCAGCACCCGCCGGGCATCGTCCGACAGCGTCGCCGAGTCCGACAAATGCCGGATCGCGTCCGTCAACGCATCAACCTTCCGCAGCAGCGCCTGGTTCGTCGACGCCCGCCGACGCAGGTGCCACGTCACCGGCGCTACCGACAGCACGACGATCATGCCCAGCGCGCCCGCGAGCTGGATCAAGTCGGCCGAGGTGTCCACACCCGGCCGCTGCCGGATGATCATCGCTCCGACAAGGATCAGCCCCAGGCACAGCAGCATCGCCCACCCGTGGTCCATCAGCAGACCCATCGCGGGATTCATGGGCGGCCGAGTTGGCCCGGCCTGGGCCGAGCGGGGATCCGCGGAAGAGCGGGTCGAGTTGGTCGGCGTGGTCGACATACGGCTGCCCTCCTGGTGGCAACGGACTGAGATTAGGGTATCGGCCGACGAGAGCGGGAGCGTTTGCCTTCGCGCTCCAGGAACCGACCCGGTCGGGCGAACTCCGCCCCCCACCCACGCCCCCGCCCGCCCCGTACGCACCGGCTGATCAGTATCATGCGCGATGAGCGGCAGCGATGCGAACGCGAGCAAGACCGGGGTGACCTCGTACACCCTCGGGCCCTTCGCAACCAACGGCTACATCCTCACCGAACCCGCCGCCCCGGGCCGCTGCGTCGTCATCGACGCCCCCTTCGACTCGGGCCGCATCGTCAAGTACTTGCAAGACAACGGTTTACAGCCAGAGACCTTGATCCTGACCCACGCCCACGTCGACCACATCGCCGGCGTGACAGCGTTCAAGGCCGCCTACCCGGGCCTGCCCGTGTGGATCCACCAGGCCGAGGCCGACTGGCTCAACGACCCGCTGCTGAACCTCTCCGGGCTGTCTGGCCAATCCATCACGGCCCCCGCCGCCGACCGGCTCCTGACCGGCGACGAGCACGTCCAACTGCTGGGCCGCGACTGGCAGGTTGTCCACACACCCGGGCATTCGCCGGGCGGCATCACGCTCTACGAAGCCGACCGGGCCCGCGCGTTCGTGGGCGATGCGCTCTTTGCCGGCTCCATCGGTCGGACCGACTTTCCCGGGTCCGACCACGCGACGCTCATGCGCTCCATCAAGGAACGGTTGTACACCCTGCCGCCCGAGACGGTCATCTACCCCGGTCACGGCCCGGCCACGACCATCGCCCGCGAGCGCATCAGCAACCCGTTCGTTCGCGGCTGATCCGACGCGTCGCTCAGCGGTTGTCCGTCGGGACGCCGGTGACCGCGGCGCCCTGTGGGCGAGCCGTCTGGTTCAGCGACGCCATCATCGCCTGGGCCCCGCGGTTGTTCGGGTCAAGCCGCTGCACCTGCGCGACCGCGGCCCGGGCTTCGTCTGTCCGGCCAAGGTCCTGAAGCACGACCGCGCGCAGCAGGTGCGACGACGGATCGCTGGGTTCGACGGCGATCGCCTGATCGACCGCGGCCAGCGCCTCGGCGTTACGCCCTTCCAGACGCTGCCACATCGACCGCAGGATGAACCCCTCCGGCTTCTCCGGCGCCAGCGCGATGACGCGCCCCGAGGCGTTCCGCAGGCTGACGCGGTCCTTCAGGATCGCGCCGACCTGACCGAGCTCGATCCACGCCCGCACGTCGCGCCCGCCGGCGCGGTCGGACGTCAGTTCCTGCAGCACGGTGCGGGCTTCGACCGGGCGGTCGACCGCGACCAGGCAGCGGGCCCGCATCAGCTTGAGATCGCGCCGCTCGGCCCCGCCGTCGAGCGCGATGAGCGTCTGCAGGTGATACTCCGCGTCGGCGTACCGACCGGCCTTCATCTGCGCGAGCGCGAGGTCTTCCAGGATGCGGGGGTCGTTGGGAGCCAGCAGCAAGGCCTGGTTGAACAGCTCGGCCGCCCCCGGCGCGTCGCCGCGGAGCATCAAGATGTGCCCCTGCGTCTGCCGGATCGCGGCCGAGTTGTCGAAGTTGCGGGCCCGCGACGCCACCAGCGATTCAGCCTTGTCAAGCTCGCCCTGCGCGATGTACATCTCCGCCGCGGCGATCACGTACTGCGCGTTGGACGGGTCAAGATCCGCCGCCTTGAGGAAGCGGGCCGCAGCCGCGTCGGGCTGGCCTTGACGCTCCGACAAAATCCCCAGGAAATAGTGCGCGTCGGTGCTTGAAGGATCGAGCTCGGCCCCGCGCTCCAGCGACTGCCGCGCGTCTTCCAGACGCCCCTTCTCCAGCATGATCCGCCCGCGCAGCACGTGGCTCTTGGCGACTTCCGGGTTGAGCGCGATCGAGCGGTCGCACGACTTGAGCGCCTTGTCGAAGTCGCCCGCGAGGAAGTGCTGCTCCGCCATCCCCCACTCCGTCCCGCTCTTGAGCTGGTTCATCGTCGCCACCGCCTTCTCCAGGCCCGGCTTGGCGACCTTCGGCTTGTTGTACCCGCAGCCCGACAGCGGGAGCACGGCGAGCGTGGCGGCGGCGGCAAGAGTCGCGGCGGAGCGGACGAGCGGCATGGGCAGACTCCGGTTCGGAGGGACGGGACGGGGCTTCTTCCAGAGCACGTAAACGCACATCGCCCGCGAAGTCGAGCCTCGCGGGCGATGGTGGTATCGGTCTATTCACCGGGCCGCTGAAGGGCGGCCCGTGCTCCCCGGGCCAGTTAGTTCTTCGGCTCGGGGACGCCCGCCGTCGACGACGCCGGAGCCGGCGAGGCTTCCGGGCTGATCGCCTTCAGCAGGTCCGCCGCCGCCGGGGCCTGGGCCGTCGGCTGCGTGCTCGCGGCGTTGCCCTGGGCCTGCGTCGGCTGGGCTGACTTGTTCAGCGGCTTGTCGCTCGCGTCGAAGCCGGCGGCCCACAGCTGGCCCGTCTGCGGGTTGTAGATCCAGCCGTAGTTGGTGTGGAAGCGGATGTCCGGGGCGTCGGCGATCAGCACGCTGGAGGCATGCGGGCCGGCGACGTACGGGTTGGCGGGGGCGTTCTGGATGAAGCCCGCGTCGGTCAGCGGCTTCCACGCGTTGTCATGATCCTCGCCGAGGGCGGGCCACGCCCCGTTGTTGGCGGCGCGGAAGAGCAGGATCTGGTTCCGCAGCGCGGTCAACTGCACCTGCGTGCGGGCGACATCGCCGGCGACCGCGGTGGGCTGGGCGCCGTTGGCGGGCTGCGTGCCCGTCACGCCGTTGTTGGCCAGGTTGGCGTTGGCCGGGTTGCTATTCGCCGGGTTGGCCGTCGCGTTCGCGCTGGTGAACTCGACGCCGCTGAAGGTGGGCACGCCGTCGAGCGTGGTCGTGTTCGACGCGGTGCTGGCGGTCGTGTTCTCGATCGTCAGGGCGCTGTTGGCGCTCAGTGTGCTGGAGTTGGCGCTGTTGAAGCTGTCCGTGCTCGCGGCGGTGCTGGCGTTGGCGGTGCTGGCGTTCGAGTTGAACGCGGCGCTGTCGCCCGACACCGGCGTCATCTGGGCGTAGTACGTGCCCGAGGTCTCACCGCTCGTCGAGGTTGACGCGGCGACCGCGTTCCCCGCCGGCGAGGCAAACTCGGGCTGATTGCCCGTGCCCGAAGGCAGCGACGAGCCCGTCGGCGTGCTGGAGGACAGCGGCTCGGAGGCGTCGGCGATCGGCGCCGAGTCCGACTTGCTCGGCGTCACGACCTTGTTCTTGCTCCCCGGCTCCGTGTTGTTCGGACGCGTCGTCCGCTCGCGGGTCTGATCGACCGAGCCCCACGGCGTCCGGTGCTGAGGAGGCGTCGCGGGCGGCTGGATCTGGTCGATCCGCTTGGCGATCTCCGCGTCCACGATCTCGTTGAGCGTGCTGCGGTCAGACCACCGCTCCTTCTCGCCCGTGAGCCGCTCACGCAGCTGGTACACCTGCGGCTGGTTCGGGTTCAGAGACAGCGACCGCGAGATGTTCCACAGCGCCTTGTCCGTCTCGCCCGCACGCGCCAGCGTCTCGGCCTCGACGTTCAGGTTGTCCGTCTGACGGTCCTGGCTCCAGGGCAGCAGCTTCTGGCGGCTGCCGGTGCGCAGGTGCTCGATCGTGCCGGCGGCCCGCTCGGCCGCGGCGGCCATGTGGCTGTCGTTGATGATCGTCGGCGTCACCAGGAAGATGATCTCGCTCCGCTGGGTCGTGTCGTCATGCCCGCGGAACGCCGCGCCGAGAATGGGGATGTCGCCGATCCACGGCACCTGACGACGCGTGAACGTCGACGACTCGGTGAACAGACCGCCCAGCACGACGGTCTGCCCGTCGCGCACGTTCACGTTGGTCACGATTTCCTGCGTCACTTCGTCCGGGATCGTCACCACCGCCCCGCGGGCGTCGGTCACGTTCCGGATTTCCGCCGCCGAGACCTGCGGCTTGAGTTCCATGCGGACTTCGCCCTGGTCAGACACGAACGGGCGGAAGTACAGCTGGGTACCGGTGTCCAGGAAGTTCACCGTCTGCGTCGTGCTGGTTTCGGTCGACGTCGTGTTCAGGTAACCGACGCGCTTACCGACCAGGACGCGGGACGGCTGGCGGTTCAGGGTCAGGATCTTCGGGTTCGAGAGGATCACCGAGTCGGTGACCTGGTCGAGCAGGCGGAGGAAGATCGCCACGTCGCCCGCGAGCACGCCCATCTTGAACGTGCCGGGGCCGGAGGTGTTGCCGGGGTTGGAGGTGAAGGCGTTGCCGCGGTCGTTCGGGGGCGTGACGCCCTGGCCCGAGCCGCCCGTCCCGCCGCGGATGAGCGCGTTGGCGGCGCCGAGGGGCCCGCCGGCATTGATGAAGTCGACGAAGTTGAGGTCACCGATGACCGAGAAGTCGACGCCGAACGCGTTGGCCTCGTTCAGCGCGGTCTGCATGATCGTCGCCTCGACCAGCACCTGGGCCGGGCGGGTGTCGATCTGCGTCACGAGCTCTTCGATGGCCTTGATGTTCTCTTCGTAATCGATGATGACCATGGTGGCGCCGAGGGCGAAGTCGTCCTTGCCGCCGGGGAGCTTCTCGTTGATCGTGAAGTCCTTGGTCTTCTGGTTGATCTTGATCTCGCCGCCGTCCTTGGAGAGCAGGGGCGAGACGAACTCCTTGGCGTCTTCCGCGGTCAGGTAGTTGAGGCGGACGACCTTGGAGAGGCGCTTCTTCATGGCCATCTCGATGGCCTTGAGCTCTTCGTTGGTGTAGACGTAGATGAAGTTGCCGTTCTCGATGTAGCCGAACCCGTTGACGTGCAGGATGGCGTCGAGGGCCTGGTAGAACGTCACGCCGTAGAGCGTCGCGGTCACCTTCCCGCCGACGTTCTTGGACGCGATGATGTTCTTCTGCGTCTGGATCGAGAGCAGTTCGAGGACGTTGGCGAGGTCCTCGTCCTTGACGTGCAGGTCGACGGTCATGTGCTCGGAGACGGTGACCTTCGCGTCCTTCGCGGCCATCGGGTCACGCGGCTGCGCGGGGGCCGCGGCGGGCTGGCCCGCGGGCTGACCGGCCGGCTGCGCCGCCGGGGCAGAGCCCGGCTGGTTCTGCACCTCGGCGAACGAGACCGACACCGGAGCGTCGGTATCGGGACGCTCGCCCAGCGGCGAGTCGTTCACCTGGCTCTGGGCGAACGCCGGAACGACGAGCGCGACGTGCAGAGCGGCGAAGGCCGCGGCGGCCTTGGGCCACCGACCGGCGCTGGTGATGATGTCCTGGGCCGTCCGCGTACGCTGCTTCGACATGGCGAATCACTCCGACAGACCGCCGCGGTGCGGCGCGATGGTTCGACAAGCCGCGGGACCGAGCCGCGGCGCACCGGGTACTTCGACCCGGCCGCCCCGGCACTTTGGGCAACCTTGACGATCACGGTCCATCTGGGTGGAGTGGAGAACATGTGCCGTCACGCACTGCGGGTGCGATAAGAACGCGCACAAACACAGCACGCCGCGAGTTTCGCGGCGTGCGGCGGTGTCTCTGAATGTTGTGCCGGACCCCAGGTCCGTTAATCCGTCCCGTCATCCGGACCCGGCGGCAGGTGCATCCCCTGCCCGTTGCACAGCCCGTCGGGCCGGTTGCAGCACCGCTTGTACTTGCGGCCCGTGTCCATCGGGCACGCGTCGTTGCGACCGAACCGCTCGCCCTTCTCCACCGGCGCCGCCTTCGCCGAGGGATCAACCCCCGCGCGCTGGGCTGCATCGAGATCGCGCTGCGCACGATCGCTCATCGGCGTCGCGGCCGGCCCGGGCATCGCCAGCCCGGGCCCCGCGATCAGCCCCGGACCGGCGATCATCCCGCCGACGCCCATCGGCGCCCGCGCGGGCGCCGGCCCGCCGCCTGCCCCGCCCGCGGCCCCGTTGCCCGCCCCGCCCGGCGGCGCGACCGGCGGACGCGGCGCCGGCGGACGCGGGGCCGCCATCGGCGGCGGAGACTGCGGCATGATCTGCACCTTGAACAGCAGATCCGTCAGGCGATCGCGCACGCTCTCCATCATCCCCTTGAACATGCGCGAGCCCTCGCGCTTGAACTCGATGCGTGGGTCCTGCTGGCTGAAGCCGCGGTAGTGGATCGAGTCGCGCAGTTGGTCCATCGCGTACAGGTGGTTCTTCCACAGATCGTCCAGCACCTCGAGCATCAGGGTCCGCTCGAAGCCCAGCATCTCCGCACGCAGCACGCCCTCGATCTTCGCCCGCACCGCGCTGGCGCGCTCTTCCGCGTCCAGCCGGTTCAGATTCTCCGGCGGGTCGATCTTCAGCGTGTCCTTGAAGTACGCCTCCTGCGCCGTCAGGTCCGTGATCGCCAGCGCCGCCTGCACCCGCGTCTCCACCTGGTTCGACGCCACGATCTTCGCCGACGCCTCGCGCAGCTGCACCTGGGCCTGCTGCGGCGGCGTGCGCATCAGCGTCTCGCGCGTCCAGTCCAGCCCGAACCGCTGGTTCGCAAAGGTCACCAGGTAGTCCGCGCCCGCCAGCGGGTTCTGCTGCATCAGCATCCGCGCCATGTTCATCGCGTAATCGACCGGGTAGTCGATCTCGAGCTTGCGGTACCGTTCCTCCGCCTGCTTGACGAACAGCGCCTCGACCGCCGCCGCGCCGTCGTCCGACGCCTTGCTGATCTCCGCCGCCGCGACCGTGATGCCGAACTTCTGGTCGGCCCACTTCGACAGTTCCTGGGCGCCATAGTCCTTCTCGACGAACTTCGCCAGCCCGTCGAGGTTGGCCGTGTCGATGCGGTTCTCCGAAGCCTCGACCAGCGCATCGCGGATCGCGCGGCGACCCGCCGTGCCCTTGGCACGGATCTCGTCCGGGCTCATCTCGAGGTTGAAGTGGCTCTTGGCCCACCGGGCCAGCCCCTCGGCGTCGAAGTCCATCTCGAACTCGGACCCCTCGGCCGGGATGTACTCGCCCAGCGTGACGTCGATCATCTGCCGCGCTTCGTCCTTCGCGTCCTGGCGCAGGCGCTTGTCCATCTCCGAAAGGTCCAGCCCGCGCAGGCGGTCGGGGAAGACGGAGATGTCGAGCGTCTGCTTGACGTACTCCGCGGCGCACGTCGCGGCGTAGTCCTTCGCGAGGTACTGGCCCACCGCGTCACGCACGGACTCGCGGATGTAGCCGAAGATGAGCCCGCGCACGTCGCGCCCTTCCAGCACGCGCTGGCGCAGGCCGTAGAACCCCTGCCGCTGGTGCTCCATCACCTCGTCATACTCGAGGATGTTCTTGCGGATCTGGAAGTTCCGCTCTTCGACCTTGCGCTGAGCCCGCTCGACGCTCTTGGAGAGCATCGGGTGCTCGATCGCGTCGCCCTCCTTCATGCCGAGGGTCGCGAGGATCTTCATCGTCCGCTCGCCGGCGAACATCTTCATCAGGTCGTCTTCGAGCGAGACGTAGAACCGCGACGAGCCCTTGTCGCCCTGGCGACCGGAGCGCCCGCGCAGCTGGTTGTCGATGCGGCGCGACTCGTGCCGCTCGGTCCCGATCACGTGCAGCCCGCCCATCTGCTCGATGGTGTCGAACCAGTCGATCCGGTGCAGGATGAACCGCCCGGCCGAGTCCAGCAGTTCCCGCAGGCGCGGCGCGTCGGCCCGGTCGATCGTCTTGGGCTCCGCCAGGGTGTATTTCAAGGCCCAGTGCCGCAGGAGCGCGAGCTCGAGCTGCTCGTAGGGCATCTGCTCGACCTCGTGCTTGGGCTTGTCCAGCTCGCGCGGGCCGACCTTGCGATACACGTTCTCTCGCAGCTGCTCCGTGCTCGCGCCGGTCGTCAGTTCGCGCGAGCACAGGCTCCGCCGCAGCCAGTGGTCCAGCAGCGCCTCGCGCGAGATCGGCCCGAGCTTGATGTCCGTCCCGCGCCCGGCCATGTTGGTCGCGATCATCACCGCGCCCAGCTGCCCCGCGTTCTCGACGATGAGCGCCTCGCGGTCGTGCTGCTTGGCGTTGAGCACCTCGTGCTTGATCTGGTACCGCGACGCCAGCATCTTGCTCAGCGTCTCGCTCCGCTCGACCGACGTCGTCCCGACCAGCACCGGACGCCCCACGTCGTGGAACGTCTTGATCTCGTCAACAATCGACGACCACTTGTCCTTGCCGGTCAGGAACATCAGGTCGTCGAAGTCGCTCCGCACCACCGGCAGGTTCGTCGGGATCGACACCACGTCCATCCCGTAGATGTCGTGGAACTCCTGCGCTTCGGTGTCCGCCGTCCCAGTCATCCCCGCCAGCCGCTTGTACATCTTGAAGAAGTTCTGGATCGTGATCGTCGCGACCGTCTGCGTCTCCTGGCGGATGGGCACGCTCTCCTTGGCCTCCACGGCCTGGTGCAGCCCGTCCGACCACTGCCGCCCCACCATCGGGCGGCCGGTGTTGACGTCGACGATGACGATGCTCGGCTCCTGCCGCCCCGTCTGCGGGTTCTCCGACGGCGCGATGATGTAGTCGCGGTCGAGCTGGTACACCACGTGGGCCCGGACCGCCTGGTTGAGCAGGTGCGGCAGGTCCATGTTCTCGCCAACGTAGAACGACCCGACGCCCGCCACGCGCTGCGCCTCGGCGATCCCGTCGTGCGTCACGTGCGCCTGCTTCTTTTCCAGTTCAACCTCGTAATACTGCACGTGCCGCGAGCGTTCCTTCTCGAGCGTCGGCAGTTCCGCCGCCGCCGCCTTGAGCTGCGCCTGCAGCTCCGGCACCGTCGCCTTGTCGCGCGCGTTGCGGATGTCCCCCTCCAGCCCCTTCATGCGCCGCTTGCACGCCTGCACACGGTCGTCACACTCCTGCCACGGGCGCTGCTTCTGCACCAGGTGCCGCGCCAGCCGGTCGGCCAGATCGTACCGCGGCGCGTCGTCGTGGGCCGCGCCGGAGATGATCAGCGGCGTGCGCGCCTCGTCGATCAGGATCGAGTCCACCTCGTCCACGATCGCGAACTGCCGCATCTTCTGCACCTGCTGCTCGGCCGACCGCTTCATGTTGTCGCGCAGGTAATCGAACCCGAACTCCGACGTGGTCCCGTACACCACGTCGCACTTGTACATCTCCCGCTTCACCGGCTCCGGCTGCATGTGCATCGGGTGGATCGCCCCGACCGTCAGCCCCAGCGCGTGGAAGTACGGGAACGTCCAGTCCCGGTCGCGCTGCACCAGGTAGTCGTTCACCGTCACCACGTGCACCTTCCGACGCTCGATTGCCGCCAGGTAGCACGCCAGCGGCCCCACGATCGTCTTGCCTTCCCCCGTCCGCATTTCCGAGATCTTGCCCTGGTACAGCACCATCCCGCCGATGAGCTGCACGTCGAACGGCCTGGCTCGGAACGGCGGCTTCGACAGCGTGTACACCTGCCGCACCGCCTCGTACAGCTCGTTCGGGATGTTCACCTGCATGTACGGGTGCACCGGCTCCGAGCAGCCCAGGAACTCGCCCGTCGGCGGGGCCGGCTGACGCGACGCCACCTCCGCCTTCAGCCGCTCATAGATCTCCCGCGCCGGCCCGGGCAGCACCGACGGATCGAACCGCCCTTCAAACTTCGGGTTGAAGATGTTCCGGATCCCCACCGCCCGGTCCATCGCCTCGCGCGCCACCGCCAGCGCAGCCGGCAGCAACTGGTCCGGCGTCTCACCCTTGTCCAGGCGCTGGCGGAAGTCCTGCACCTTGTTCTTGAGGTCCGCGTCCGTCAGCCGACGGACCTCCTGCTCCATCGCGTTGATCGCGGCCACACGCTGCGTGTACTTCTTCACGAAGCGCTCGTTGCGCGTACCAATGATGCGGTTCAGAATCGGGCCGATGAGCGGGATGCCCTGGCTGGTCACGGCGGGAGGCATGGTGGGTTCCGAATATGGGGACCGGCCCCGCCCGCGATGAAAACGCGGGCGAGCGCACGGCATGGTCGTGTGCGGTCAATCCAGCGCCGTCACCAACCACGCGGGCCCACGCATCGCACAACCTGCGCGCGGACGCCGCATCGATCTCGGACGGCACAAACGGGTGGTATGAACAGTGATGATCGTCGTCGGGCTTCAGCCCAGCGGCGGGGGCAGCGCCCCCAGCCCGGCCCGAACCGCGGCCCGAAGTCCGCCCGAAGCCGTGTCCACCCGGTCAACATCCGCCCGCGTCGGCTCAGCCGCCGCCGGGCGAACATTCATCAGCGCCCCGCCCAGCGCACGCCGGGCGCCGGGGTTCACATGGGACCGAGGCGGCGTCCGCGCGGGCAGCGCCCCCGCCTCACCGGCTCGGGTCAGCGGGAGCGCATGGGCCGGATCCAGCGGCGGGCACACCGGCCCCGCCGCCCGAACCACCGCCGGCGTCGTGCTTGACAACGCCACCGACACCAGGATCAGCCACGTGATCGCGCACAAGGGCGAGATCCGGGCCGCCGAGTGTTTCGGCGGGTGTTGGCGGTGGACAGTCAGCACGGTGCCCATGGGCAAACAACTGTATCGGTTCGAGCAGGGTGGGGCGAATACGGAGCAGCCGGTGGGTTGTTCGCCCGACACGCCTACCCGTTCGAGCAAACCTTGTTCCGGGGAGCAAATCGGCAGCGAGGAGCCCCCTGGCGAGCGGAACCTGGGCTGTTTGTGCATCAACCGACGCGTTGTCCACGAACCCGAGCGGTCGGGTGCGCAACTGACAGCCGCCGGTGCCGGCGCTTTGCAGGGTCTTTGCGGATCCGATATTCTGTGGGGCCCGGCCGCCGAGCACCGATCTGTTGGGGTACGGCGGGGCTACTGAATCCTCCACCAGGGTTCGGCGGGCACGGGGCAGCGGCGTCGAGGCGGGGTTTCTTCCCGCCCTCGGGATTGGGCGTCAGTACACGGATGTCAGCGGCGACGATCGCCGCACGGAGGCGGGCAGGATGGGCATGCTGTCGCAACGTCAGGTGTTGCCGGAAACGCGGTCGTCGATCACGCACAAGTTCTCGATCAACGGGCACGAGGGGTACCTGACCATCGGCCTGCACCCCGACGGGCAACCCGGCGAGATCTTCATCAAGATGGCCAAGGAAGGCTCGACCATGTCGGGCATGTGCCAGGCCTACTGCCGCGCCTTCAGCCTCGCCCTGCAATACGGGCTGACGCTCGAAGACGCCGTCATCCGCTTCCGCGGCATGCGCTTCGAGCCCATGGGCCCGACCAGCAACCCCGACATCCCCGAGTGCCAGTCCATCGTCGACTACGTCGCACGGTTCCTGGAACTGAACTTTTGCGGCGTGGACGCGGCGCGATAAGCCGCCGCGCGCCGCATCGTCAATCCCAAAAATCACAACGACCGGCGCCCCCCACGGGAACGCCGGTCGCTTTCGTGTGTGCTCGGTGCTTGGCGCCGACTCAGGCCTGCGTCGTGCCGAACGTCTTCTGGAACTCGGCCAGCGGCAGCTCGGCGACCTTCGCCTTGCTGAGGATGACGTCCATCGTCTTGTGCTCGCGGATCTGCGTGAAGATCATCCCGACCTGGTTGCGGGCGATGATCTCCTGACGCAGCTTCTCCGGACGCTCCCCGCGTGAGGCCGCGATCTGCGCGATCCGGCCGTTGATCTCCGCCTCGGAGACCTTGACGTCGAACTGCTCGGCGGCCTTGTCGAGGATGAAGAACAGCTTGAGCTCGCCGACGGCCTGCGCGCCCGCCTGGGCCCGCAGGTTCGCCAGGTTCTCCTCGATGCGGGCCGCGTCCACGCCGCGGTACATCAGTTCGTACCGGGCCCGCTCCAGGTTGCGCATCGCCTGCTGGGCCGTGAGCCGCTGCGGCAGGTCGAAAGTCGTCTTCTCCAGCAGGTGCTTGGCGACCTGCTGACGCATCGCCGACTGCTGGTCGACCTGGATGCGCTGCTCGATCCGCGTCTTGACGGCCTGGCGCAGCTCGTCCGCCGACGCCATCCCGTACCGTTCCGCCAGCGTCTCGATCGGCGCCGGCACGATCTCGTCGGCCCGCTTGACGGTGAACGTGATCGACAGCGGCTTGCCGCGGATCTCTTCGTTCTCGTGGTTCTGCGGGCCCGTGGTCTTCACGGTCGCCGTCGAGCCGATCGCCGGCAGGCCGATCTGCTTCGAGAAGTCGTCCACCACCACGCCCAGGATCATCCCCTTGCCGTTCTTGTCCGGCGTCGGGATCTGGATCACCGCGTCCTGGATGTCCAGGTGCACCTTCCCGCCCTCGCCGGTCATGACGGCGTGCCCCGTCAGATAGTCCCCCGCTTCCGGCTTCTCCTTGCTCTTCAGCTCGCCCTCGTTGAGCAGCAGGCGATCGACTTCCGTCTTCACCATTTCGTCGGTGATCTCGATCAGCGGCTTCTTGACCTCGATGCCGTCGAGGCTGGGCAGATCGAACTCCGGCCGAACTTCGACCTCGATCTCGAACGTCAGGGCCTCGCCCTCGCGGATGTCGACCTTGTCGAGCATCTCGCTGGTCGCGTCGCCAACGACGCGGAGCTTGTGATCCTCGATCGCCTTGTTGAACGCCTCTGCGACCAGCGCGTTCTTCGCCTCGCGGCGGATCGCGGTCCCGAACTTCTTCTCCACCAGTCGACGCGGCACGCGCCCCTTGCGGAAGCCCGGCAACTCGGCTTCGACCAGGGCCGTATCGAGCGACGTGCCCAGGTGCTCCGCCACCGTCTGGGCGGGAATCTCGATCTTCAGTTTCTTGCGGCTCGGGCCGGCGTCAGAGATTTCAACGCGGTTCGGGGATTCGTTCTGCTGCGTGGCCATGGGTCATCTCCGGGGTCCAGAGCGGGTAAGCCGAGCCGGTCCACATGGACGCGGCGGGCGGTCCGCTCCCCACCCGTTGGGGAATAAGGCCGCCATGGTAGGGCCGAACCTGTCGCCGGTTGGCAACCCGATGGAGTGGACTTCAGCCACGCGTGAACGGGCCATCATCTTGTGGTCTTTGCCCCGTGTCACCTGACGGTGACCGAATACAGGACGCTACCATCGTGTCTGTCGGTGAATGGACACGTCTGATCGACGGGCACGCCGCGGTGTCGGTGCTGGGGGCGGGACGGCGGCTTAAGCGGGTGGCGGGACCCGGGGCAGGGCGGGGTCGGCATGGAAAGGCAGAAGCGGATGAAGGTGCGATCCGGGATAGCCGCTGTGGCGATCATCGCGGGCGTGCTCGCGGTCTTCGGGGCGCTCGGTCTGTGGAAGTGGAACTCGGTCCGGACGGCGATGGCCGCCCCACCACCGCCGGAGCCGGCGGAGGCGGTCGAGATCATCCGCCCGACGCCGATCAAATGGACCCCGACGTCCGATCTGGTCGGCACGGTGATCGCCATCCAGTCCGTGACGCTCAGTAATGAGGTCTCGGGCAAGGTGAGCGAGGTGCTGTTCGAATCGGGCGCGATCGTCGAGCCGGGGCAGGTGCTCGTCCGCCTGGACGACGCGTCCGAACAGGCCGACCTGAACGCCGCCGAGGCCGCCGTCCTCGTTAGCGAGGCGGGCGTCCGCTCCGCGGAAGCCTCGATGCGGACGGCCCACGCGCAGCTCGACCTGGCCCAGGCGAACATGCGCCGGTGGGAGCCGGCCGTGCAAGCCCGGGCGGCGGCCGAGTCCGAACTCGACCGCGTCCGCACCGAACTCGACCGCGCCCGCGCCGACATCGACGCGTACAACGCCGCCATCGAACGGGCCAAGGCCGAGGTCGTCGCCGACCGGGCCCGCGCCGATCAGATCCGCACCGTCATCGCCAAGAAAGTCCTCAAGGCCCCGTTCAAGGCCCGGGCCGGCCTGCGCAACGTCCACCCCGGGGCCTATCTCGCCGAGGGTGCGTCGGTCGTCAGCCTGCAGTCCGTCGGCGACCGCATCTTCGTCGACTTCGCCATCCCGCAGGAGTACGCCGGGCTGGTGCAGAACGGGATGCGCGTGACGGCCGCATCGACCGCCCTGGGCACCGAGTCGACGCAGATCGAGGTCGTCGCGATGGACGCCAGCGCCAACGCCACCACCCGCAACCTCCGCGTCCGCGCCGTCGTCGACAACCCCGGGGAGCGCCTCCGTCCCGGGATGTTCGTCGACGTGCGGGTGCCCATCGGCTCCGAACAGTCGCGGCTGACGATCCCGACCACCGCCGTCCGCCGTGCGTCCTTCGGCGACCACGTCTTCATCATCCTGCCCGACGAGAAGAACCCCGGCACGCTGCGCAGCCACCAGCGCTTCATCACGCTGGGCCCCACGCTCGGCGATCGCATCGTTGTCGAGAAGGGCCTCGACGCGAACGAAGAGCTCGCCGGCAACGGCTCGCACAAGCTCCGCGAGGGCGGGGCGGTGCTCCGCGGCCAGCCGGACGGCCCGGGCGGACCCGGTGGACCCGGCGGCCCAGGCGGACCCGGCGGGCCGGGCGGGCAGGAGCCCCAGAAGGCCCCCGCGGCGTAAGCCGCGTTCATCACACACGCGTTCTGAGTTCGGACGTTCCGGGGACGGGTTGTCGACAGGGGCTGTATGGGATCGATCACGGACATTTTCATCAAGCGCCCGGTGCTCGCGATCGTGGTGAACCTCATCATCATCGCGATCGGGCTCCGCGCGCTCGGCGGTCTGCCCGTGCGGCAGTACCCCCGGATCGAGTCCAGCTCCATCGTCATCACCACCGCGTACATCGGCGCCAGCGCCGAGACCGTCCGCGGGTTCATCACCACGCCCATCGAGAAGGCCGTCTCGGCGATCGACGGGATCGACTACATCGAGAGCAGTTCCACCGCGGGCGTGAGCGTGATCACGGTGCGGCTGCGCCTGAACCACAACTCCAACGCCGCCCTGGCGGAGATCAGCGCCCGCCTGAACCAGGTGCGCAGCGAGCTGCCGGCCCAGGCCGAATCGCCCGCCGTCGATATCCAGCGGACGGACAAGCCCTACGCCACGTTCTACATCAGTTTCACCAGCACGAGCCTGACGCTCCCGCAGCTCAACGACTTCATGGTGCGTGAGATCCAGCCCGAGCTGCAGGGCATCAAGGACGTGCAGCGCGTCAGCGTGGAAGGCCCGCGCGAGCTGGCGATGCGGATCTGGCTCGACGCCGGCCGCCTGGACGCCCTCGACCTCACCCCGCGCGACGTGTACGACGCGCTGAGCCGCAACAACTTCCTCGCCGCCGTCGGCCGGACCAAGGGTCCGGACGTTCAGATCGACCTCCTCACCAACACCGACCTCCGCACTGCGGAAGAGTTCGAGCAGCTCATCGTGCGCCAGCGCGACGGGACCACCGTGCGCCTGCGCGACGTCGCCAAGGTCGCCCTCGCCAGCGAGGAGCCGACCGGGCAGGCCGGGTTCAACGGCAAGCCGGCCATCTGGCTCTCCGTGTGGCCCCTCCCCAAGGCCAACGAACTGGAAGTCGCCGACGCCTTGAAGAAGCGCCTGGACGACATCCGGACCAAGCTGCCCGTCGGGATGGACATGGTGCTCGCCTACGACGGCACGTACTACATGCGCAACGCGCTCAACGAGATCGGCAAGACGCTGGCCGAGACCATCGCCATCGTCGCCGTGATCGTCTTCCTGTTCATGGGCTCGCTCCGAACCGTGCTGGTCCCGCTGGTGGCGATGCCGATCTCGCTCATCGGCGCGGTGCTGGCGATGGCTCTGCTGGATTTCTCGCTCAACCTGCTCTCGATCCTCGCGATCGTGCTCGCCGTCGGGCTGGTGGTGGACGATGCGATCGTGATGGTCGAGAACGTCGAGCGGCACATCCGCGAGGGCAAGTCGAAGCTCGACGCCGCCCTGATCGGCGCCCGCGAGCTGTTCGGGCCGGTCGTCGCCATGACGATCACGCTCGCCGCGGTGTACGCGCCGATCGGCTTCCAGGGCGGGCTGACGGGCGTGCTGTTCCGCGAGTTCGCCTTCACGCTCGCCGCGGCGGTCATCGTCTCCGGCATCGTCGCCGTCACGCTCTCGCCCATCATGAGCGCCGCCATGGTCCCCCCCGCCGGCAAGGAAAGCCGGCTGGTGCGGCTGATCAACCGGCACATGACCTGGCTGCGCAACCGCTACCACGGCGCCCTGGGCCTGACGCTCGACCTGCGTTGGACAATGGCCCTGGCCGCCATCCTGATCGCCATCGCCGCGGTCCCGCTGTACACCATGTCCAAAAAGGAACTCGCCCCGATCGAGGACGAGGGCATTCTGTTCTGCGTGGTGCAGTCGGCCCCCGACGCCTCGCTTGAGTACACCGTGCGCGGGGTCGAACGTGTCGCGTCGGCCTTCAACAGCATTCCCGAGAAGAACTTCTCGTTCCAGGTCGCGAGCACGACCGGCGGCTTCGCCGGCATCCAGACCGTCGACTGGAACAAGCGCGAACGCACCACCGAGCAGATCCAGTTCGACCTCTTCGGCAAGCTGGCCCAGGCGACGGACGTCCGCGCCATCGCCACGCGTCCCAAGCCCCTCCCCGGCGCCGGGCAGTTCGACGTCGAGTTCATCGTCACCTCGACCGACCAGGCCGAGGCGATGCTCCCGTTCGTGTTCCAGCTCGTCGGGGCCGCGTTCGAGAGCGGCAAGTTCCTGTACGCCGACTCCGAACTCAAGATCGACCTCCCGCAGGCCCGCATCAACATCGACAAGCAGAAGATCGCCGACCTCGGGCTGGACCTGGCGGACATCGGTCGCGACCTGTCCGTGCTGCTCTCGGGCGGGTACGTCAACCGGTTCAACTACTACGGGCGCAGCTACAAGGTCATCCCGCAGGTCGCCGACAAGGACCGCGTCACGCCCGAACAGCTCCTGCAGTTCAAGGTCCGCACGCCCACCGGCGGGCTGGTCTCGCTCTCCAGCGTCGTCAGCATCGAGACCATCACCGCGCCCCGCGCGCTGACGCGCTTCCAACAGCGCAACAGCGCCCGCATCATCGGCGTCGTCGCCGAGGGCGTGACCAACGACGAGGCCCTGCGCGTGCTGGAAGACGCCGCGGCACGCGTCCTGCCGCCCGGGTACGCCGTCGACTACGCCGGCGAGAGCCGCCAGGTCCGCAACGAGGGCTCGAGCCTGGTTTCCACGCTCGGGTTCGCCATCGGGCTCATTTACCTCGTGCTCGCGGCCCAGTTCGGCAGTTTCCGCGACCCGCTCATCGTGCTCCTGGGCTCGGTGCCGCTGGCCATCTCCGGCGCGCTCATCTTCCCCTTCCTGGGTCTGACGACGATCAACATCTACTCGCAGGTTGGGCTGATCACGCTCGTCGGGCTGGTCGCCAAGAACGGGATCCTGATCGTCGAGTTCGCCAACCACCTGCAGGAGCAGGGGCACAGCAAGTTTGAAGCCGTACGCGAGGCCTCCGCCGCGCGTCTTCGCCCGATCCTCATGACCAGCGCCGCGACGGTGCTCGGGCACTTCCCGCTGGTGCTGGTGACGGGCGCCGGGGCCGAGGCCCGCAACAGCATCGGCATCATCCTGGTCGCGGGCATGACCATCAGCACGCTGTTCACGCTGTTCGTCGTCCCGTCGATCTACATGCTGCTGGCGGCGTCGCACAAGCACGGCGTAAAGGCGCCCGCCGGCACGTCGGGCCCCGCTTCATCGCACACCGGGCACACGCCGCCGCCCGCCGGCACGCCGTCAGCCGCGCCGGCGCTCAAGAACGGCGTGCCCGCCAACGGTGTCAACGGCAACGGCGCGAGCGCCGATCAGCCCGCCCGCGCCCCGACCCAGAGCACCGCGGCGCAGTGAGCGATCAGCGTCTCGCGATCAACAGGCTTGGAGACATACGCGTCGCACCCGGCCTGGCGGCACCGCTGCTCGTCTTCCGGCATGGCGTGCGCCGTGAGCGCGATGATCGGGACCGTCCACCCTCGGGCCCGCAGCGTCCGCGCCAGTTCGTACCCGTCAACTTCCGGCATCTGCACGTCGGTGATGATCAGGTCGAACGTCCCGCCCTTCGGTGCGCTCTCCGCTGATGCGGGCTCAATCCCGAGGATCTGCAGCGCGGCCCGCCCGTTGTCGCACACCTGCACCTCGGCCCCCGCACGCCGCAGGTGGTGCGCGATCAGCCGTTGGTTGTCCGGCCCGTCCTCCGCCAGCAGCACGCGCGAGCCCTTCAGCGCGCCGGCGAGAGTGTTCGGCGCGGAGCGCGCCGTGGCGGGCTCGTTGTCCCCATGGATCGCCGACGGCTCGACCAGCCGCACCTGGTCGACGGCCCCCGTGTCGAAGGTGAAGGTGAACACGCTGCCCGCGCCCGGGCGGCTCTCGACGCCGATGTCCCCGCCCAGCAGTTTCGCCAGCCGCTTGCTGATTCGCAGCCCCAGCCCCGTGCCGCCGAAGCGGCGCGTCGTGCTGGAGTCGGCCTGCTCGAACGCGCCGAAGAGCTTGGCGACCTGGTCGGGCAACATGCCGATGCCGGTGTCGTGCACGTCGATGCGCAGCCGGCGCATGCCCGGCTCGTGCGCGACGGCGACGCGCACGCCCCCCGTCTCCGTGAACTTGATCGCATTGCCGATCAGGTTCACCAGCACCTGGCGCACGCGGATCGGGTCGGTCACGATCCGCTCGGGCACGGGGGTGAGATACTCGGCGTCGAGCGTGATGTGCTTGGCGCGGGACTTGACGTCCATCAGCCGCATCACGTCGCGCACGATGTCGCACGGACGCGTCTCGAGCGCCTCGACGGTCACCTTGCCCGCCTCGATCTTCGAGAGGTCGAGAATGTCGTTGATGATCGCCAGCAGGTGCTCGCCGTTGCGCTTGATCGTCTCGACGTGCTGGCGCCGCTCCGCCGGGTCCAGCGGTCGGTCGTCGCTCTCGGCGAGCAGGTCCGCGTACCCGAGGATCGCCGTCATCGGGGTGCGGATCTCGTGGCTCATGTTGGCCAGGAACTCGCTCTTGGCCCGGTTGGCGTTCTCCGCCTGGGCCCGCGCGGCTTCCAGGTCGCTCTGGGCCCGCTTCTTCTCGGTAATGTCGAAGCGGATCGAGACGTACCGCTCGATCACACCGTCGGCCCCGACGAACGGGACGATGGTGCTGTCGACCCAGTAGAGCGAGCCGTCTTTGGCGCGGTTGCACACCTCGCCGCGCCACGGTCGCCCCGTCGCGATCGTCCGCCACATCTCCACCCAGAACGAGCGCGGGTGCAGGCCCGAATTCAAAATCCGGTGGTCCTGCCCGAGCAGTTCCTCGCGCGAGTACCCGCTGATCCGCGCAAAGCCCGTGTTGATGTCGATGATCCGCCCGCGCCGGTCCGCCACCGACAGGATGGAGTGCTGGTCCAGCGCGTTGCGCAGCGCCATCACCTCGCGCAGGGCCCGCTCGGCGGTGTCCTTCGCGTCCGACAGGCGCCGCTCCGCCCCGTGCTGGAGCGTGACATCCCGCCCGATCTTCACGTAGCCCCGCCAACCCGAATCCGGATCGTCCACGTAGCGGATCACGCCCTCGGCAAGGAACTGGCTGCCGTCCTTGCGCACGCGCCACCCGTGCGTCTGCACGTGCCCGTCCTCCCGGGCCGTGCGCAGGAGCGACTGCGGCACGCCGGAGTCCCGCTGGTGCTGCGGGAACAGGAACGAATAGTGCCGCCCGATGGCCTCGCTCGCCGAGTACCCCGTCAGCCGGCGCGCTCCCGCGTTCCACGATTGGTACAGCCCATCCTCGGACATCGTAACGAGGATGTAGTCGGTCGCGTGATCGACGAGCATCTGCGTGAACGCGCGGTGCGCCAGCGCCTCGCGCGTCCGGCGCGAAAGGTCCATGTGGGCCGCCACGCAGTCCGCCAGCGTCTTCAGGTCGTCGATCTGTTCCGCCGAGAGCTCACGCGGCACGGTGTCCAGCACGCACAGCGAGCCCAGCGGCAGATCGTCCGACGTCCGCAGCGGCACGCCCGCGTAGAACCGCACCTTCGGGCCCGACACCACCAGTTCGTTGTTCACGAACCGCGCGTCGAGGGTCGCGTCGGGCACCACCAGCGGCTCCCGCTGCTGAATCGTGTGGGCGCAGAACGCGATCTGCCGCGGCGTCTGCCGGCAGGCAAAGCCCGTCGAAGCCACGAACCACTGCCGCTCCGCGTCGATCAGGCTGATCGCCGCGATCGGGGCCCGGCAGATCTTGGCCGCCATCCGCACCACCGCCTCGTGCAGCGGAAGCGCGTCGGTGTCCAGGAGGCCGGTCTCCTGCACGGCGCGAAGTCGCCGGGCTTCGCCGGGGGGGAGTTGGGGCAGATCATGCAAGACGTCGTGGTCCACGCGCCCCTGTGATCGGAGGGCCGACGCCCCCGGTGCAGGGCGTTACGGGCTCCCCCCGAGCAATCCACCATCTTGGGGATCAAATAGGCGGTCAGAAGCGGCTCCCGTCGCCCGCGGGCGGCGCCAAGGTCATCCCGGGTCCGATACTTGTCTGGCCCCCCAAGGGGGCAACAATGCTCCTGTTCGTCTCCGCCGCCGAGCGGGGAGCGTGTATCACGGATGGGCCGGGCCGGCGTGTTGGGACACGCGCGGCGGCTTCCAGCGCTCCTCAACGTACTTCGCCGGCGAGGGCGAGCGTCGAAAGGACGCTCATGGGCAGCACTAACGGGAATGGTTCGCTGGGTGGAAGCGTGCACACCGCACGCGAGGGCGCAGTGGCGGCGACGACGGCGTGGAAGCAGTCGGCCGGCGCGACGGACCCCTTCCCCCAGCAAAGCCCCCGCGGCGCCCAGCGCATCGAGAACATCTACGGCGTTGACGTCTTCAGCGAGCGCGTCATGCGCCAGCGCCTCCCCAAGGACGTCTTCAAACGCCTCATGCAGACCATCAAGCAGGGCCACCGCCTCGACCCGCACCTCGCCGACGTCGTCGCCGCCGCCATGAAGGACTGGGCCATCGAGCACGGCGCCACCCACTACACCCACTGGTTCCAGCCCCTCACCGGGCTCACCGCCGAGAAGCACGACTCCATGGTCGTGCCCGACGGGCACGGCGGGATGCTCTTCGAGTTCTCCGGCTCCGCGCTCGTCCAGGGCGAGCCCGACGCCTCCAGCTTCCCCTCCGGCGGTCTTCGCGCCACCTTCGAGGCCCGCGGCTACACCGCCTGGGACCCCACCAGCCCCGCCTTCCTCACCCGCTCCGACGGCGGCGTCGTCACCCTCTGCATCCCCACCGCCTTCGTCTCCTGGAACGGCGAGGCCCTCGACAAGAAGACCCCCCTGCTCCGCTCGCAGGAAGCCATCAGCGAGCAGGCCATGCGCATCCTCCGCCTGTTCGGCACGGACAAGGGCCCGAACGGTTCCGTCAGCCGCGTCACCACCACCCTCGGGCCCGAGCAGGAGTACTTCCTGGTTGACCGCGGGTTCTACTACGCCCGCCCGGACCTTCTGACCTGCGACCGCACGCTGTTCGGCACCAAGCCGCCCAAGGGCCAGCAGCTCGAAGACCACTACTTCGGCGCGATCGCCCCGCGCGTGCTGTCGTACATGCACGAGGTCGAGCGCGAGCTCTACCGCCTGGGCGTGCCCGTCAAGACGCGCCACAACGAAGTCGCGCCTGGGCAGTACGAGATCGCCCCGATCTTCGAGAACGCCAACGTCGCCTGCGACCACCAGATGCTGCTCATGGAAGTCCTCAAGCGCGTCGCGCCGCGCTACGGGCTGCAGTGCATCCTGCACGAGAAACCCTTCGCCGGCATCAACGGCTCGGGCAAGCACAACAACTGGTCGATGAGCACCGACACCGGCGTCAACCTGCTCGACCCGCGCGACGAAACCCACACGAACATGCAGTTCCTGGTGTTCCTGTGCGCCGTCATCCGCGCGGTCGATCTCCACGCCGACCTGCTCCGCGCCTCCATCGCCAGCGCCTCCAACGACCACCGCCTGGGCGCCAACGAAGCCCCGCCGGCCATCATCTCCATCTTCCTGGGCGACATGCTCACCGACATCATCGAGCAGCTCGAGACCGGCACGCCCAAGCGGACGCTCCGCGGCGGCACGCTGGACCTCGGGGCCCGCTCGCTCCCGCAGCTCCCGCGCGACGCCGGCGACCGCAACCGCACCTCCCCCTTCGCCTTCACCGGCAACAAGTTCGAGTTCCGCGCCGTCGGCTCGTCGCAGTCGTCCGCGTGGCCCAACACCGTGCTCAACACCATCGTCGCCGAGAGCCTGGACGTGGTGGCGACCCGCCTCGAGAAGGCCGTCGGCGCGAACGTCACCGAGGCCAAGCTCCTCGTCGCGGTCAAGTCCGTGCTCAAGGACGTGATCAAGGAGCACAAGCGGGTCATCTTCAACGGCGACGGGTACACGGCGGAATGGCACGCCGAGGCCGAGCGCCGCGGGCTGCCCAACCTCAAGGACACCGTGGACGCGATCCCGGCGTTCAAGAGCAAGAAGGCGGGCGACCTGTTCAAGAAGTACAAGGTGCTCACCAAGCCCGAGCTCGACAGCCGCGCTCACATCTTCATCGAGAAGTTCAACAAACAGGTCACCATCGAGGCCGAGACGATGGTGCAGATGTCGCGCACGATGATCATGCCCGCGGCGATGCGGCACCAGCTCCGTCTCGCGGAGGCGGTCGCCGCCGCCCAGGCCGCGGGCGTCGATGTCGACGGGCAGCGCGACGAGCTCGAACTCTTCGTTGACCTGTGCGCTCGCCTGCGTGAACGCACCATCGCCGTCGAGGCCGCCAACGACCACCACGAAGAAGACCCCTTCAAGCACGCCAAGCACATCAAGGCGGCCCTCCGCCCGGCGATGGCCGACCTGCGCGAGATCGTCGACACGCTCGAGCAGCAGGTCTCCGCCGACCTCTGGCCCATGCCGACCTACCGCGAACTGCTCTTCATCAAGTAAGCCGTACGCGACGTACTGAACCACCTCTTCGCCCGGACCGGCCCCGCGCCGGTCCGGTCTGTTTTTGCCGCGTCCGGCTTCGTACCATCGCCCGCTCCACGCCAAGAAAGGACCACCGGCGATGCCCCGCCAAACTCCATCACGACCGTCCAAGCCCTCCCGCCCAGGCCGCACGCGCGACGTCGACCAGGTCGCCTCCGGCCGCACCGCCGGCGCCGGCGGCGCACGCACCGACGCGGCCCGCCACACGCCGGCACGCGTCGTCAACATCGGGCTCACGCAGATGGCCTGCGTCGAAGACCCGCGCGAGAACCGCGCCCGCCAGGTCGCGCTGGTCGAAGAAGCCGCCCGCTCCGGCGCGCAGGTCATCTGCACGCAGGAACTCTTCACCAGCCAGTACTTCTGCCAGGTCGAAGACCACCGCTTCTTCAGCCTCGCCGAATCCATCCCCGGCCCAAGCACCGACGCGCTCAGCAAGATCGCGAAGAAGCACGGCGTGGTCATCGTCGCCAGCCTCTTCGAGAAGCGCGCCAGCGGCCTGTATCACAACACCGCCGCGATCATCGACGCAGACGGCTCGCTCATGGGCCTCTACCGCAAGATGCACATCCCCGACGACCCGCTGTTCTACGAGAAGTTCTACTTCACGCCCGGCGACCTGGGCTTCCGCGCCTGGAAGACGCGCCACGCCACCATCGGCGTGCTCATCTGCTGGGACCAGTGGTTCCCGGAAGCCGCCCGCCTGACCGCGATGCAGGGCGCCGAGATCCTCTTCTACCCCACCGCCATCGGCTGGCACCCGTCGGAAAAAGCCGAGTACGGCATGGCCCAGCATGACTCGTGGGAACTCTCCATGCGCGCCCACGCCGTCGCCAACGGGTGCTGGGTGTGCGCCCCGAACCGCATCGGGCACGAACTCGTCCGCGGCGCGGACGGCAAGCCCGTCAGCCCCGACGGCCTGGAGTTCTGGGGCCAGAGCTTCGTCTGCGCCCCCAACGGCCAGGTCATCGAACGCGCCAGCACCAACCGCCAGCAGGTGCTCGTCGTCCCCTGCGACCTCGAACGCGTCGAGTTCAGCCGCACCCACTGGCCGTTCCTCCGCGATCGGCGGATTGATGCGTACGAGGGGCTGGTGAGGAGGTTTGGGGTGTAGCGGCGCGGTGACGCGGGGAGCGGGGGACGGGGGGACGCGGGGACGGAACGCCGTGGAAGCTGCCTGATGAGCAAGAACATCCGGTCCCATCGCGAGCTGGAGGTCTATCGGTTGGCCTTTGAGGCGGCGATGGACCTCTTCGAACTCTCAAAGTCCTTCCCGATCGACGAGCGCTTCGGGATGACGTCGCAGATCCGGCGGTCATCACGGTCGGTGTGCGCCAACATCAGCGAAGCATGGCGCCGTCGACGGTACGAGGCGGCGTTCATCGCAAAGCTCTCCGACGCCGAGAGCGAAGCCGCCGAGACGCAGGTCCACGTGGAGTTCTGCGTCGCGTGCTCGTACCTGGACCGATCTCGCGCACGCACCCTGTACGCCACCTACAACAGCATCATCGCCATGCTGGTCAGCATGGCCCACCACTCGTCGCAGTGGACGATCCGGAAGCGAACCCAGTCATGACCTCCCCGCGTTCCCCCGTCCCCCCCTCCCCGCGTCCTCTTTTCACCTTCCCCCCCGAATACCACCCCCAGTCCGCCGTCTGGTTCAGTTGGCCCCGGCCGGAGGGCATCTCCTTTCCCGGCAAGTACCACCCCATCCCCCACAACCTCTGCCGCATCATGCACGCGATCATGGTGCACGGGCGGCAGAAGGTCCGCATCAACGTTCCCAACGAGAACTACGAGCACATCGTCCGCCAGCACCTACGCGAGGCCCGCGTGCCCGCGCCGCTGGTCCGCAAGTACGTCGAGTTCTTCCACATCCGCACCAACGAATCCTGGTGCCGCGATCACGGCCCGGCGTTCGTCGTCCCGGCACACGTCGACGGCAACCGGATCACGCCGCGCGCCGGCGGGCCGCGCAAGAACGCGGGCAAACGCCCCGCGTCGGACGCGCAGCCCTCGCTCGCCGTGGTCGATTGGGGCTTCAACGCCTGGGGCGGCAAGTACCCGCCCTGGAACGACGACGACGCCGTCCCCGCGCGCATCGCGGAGCACTTCAAACTCCCGCTCATCGAGCCCACGCACGCCCGCGGCGGGGGCGAGCCCGTCACCGTCGACGGCAAGCGCTCTCGCCGCATCGTCATGGAAGGCGGCGCGGTCGACTTCAACGGCCTGGGCACCGTGCTCACGACCACCTCCTGCCTGCTCAACCCCAACCGCAACCCCAAGATGTCCCGCCGCGACGTCGAAGCCGCGCTCAAGCAGTTCTACGGGCAGTCCCATGTCTGCTGGCTCGGCGAAGGAATCGTCGGCGACGACACCGACGGACACATCGACGACCTGGCCCGCTTCCTCGACCCGCGCACAATCGTCATCGCCGTCGAGCCCGACCGCAAAGACGCCAACCACGAGATCCTCGAAGACAACCGGCGCCGGGCCGCGGAACTCCGCGATCAGGACGGCGAGCCGTTCCGCATCGTCGAGATCCCCATGCCCGGCGTCATCGAACACGACGGCCAGCGCCTCCCCGCGACCTACCTGAACTTCCTGTTCATCAACAACGCAGTGCTCGTGCCGACCTTCCGGCACAAGAAGTCCGAGCGCCGCGCCCTGGCGATTCTGCAAGACCACCTGCCCAACCACCGCGTGGTGGGCATCGACTGCCTCGACCTCATCTGGGGCCTGGGCGCGATCCACTGCCTGACGCAGCAGGAGCCGAAGCCCGCCTGAATCCGCCGCGCCGTGTCACGGGTTGCCGAACGACTTCATGAGATCGTTCCCGGACACCACCGCGCTCGTCATGTACGCGATCCAAGCTACCACCATCGAGAGGTGAGTCGCCTTGGCCTTGTTGCTGGGCACGAGGATGAAGGAATAGACGAGAAATGCGATCCCGGTGATCGCGTTGACAACTGGCACGATGCAGCTGATGCCGATCCAACCCCACAGCGTCTGATCCTCGCGGAACGCGACCACAATCGCGCCGACCCACAGGGCAAAGCCAACCAGAGACAGCAGGATCAGCACGGCCAGACTCGCCGCAGGGACCATGCCTCCCACGATCCCGATCGGCACCAGCACGGCCGCGCTCATACCCAGCGCCTTGAAGTACGGCATGTCCGTGCTGTACGCCGCGTACTTCCGACCGCCGCCCGCCACGGGCTTGGGCGCCTTCGGCTCCTTCTCACGGATGATCGCCGTCTTCACCCGCTTGTTCGTCGTCGTGTTGAACCCGCACGAGGTGCACAGCACGCTGTTGGGGAGCATCGGCGTCGAACACTGCGGGCACGGCGTCGCCTTGGAGATCGGCGACTCGTCGATCAACTTCGTCAGCAGGTCGTCCACCGGCGGGGCGCCCGCCTTCGCCGACACCGCCGCCACCGTCACCGGCTTGGTCTCGCACATCCCCTTGCAGCGGTACCGCCCCTGCGCGTCCCGCACGCGCGGCTTCCCGCCCACGTCCGCACCGCACGCAACGCACGACTTCACCGGCTGAGGCGCAACAGCCATGACCGACTCCCCATTTCCCCGCCTCCCCTTTTCCCGACCCCCACGCGGGTCTCTTGGGCCCAGTCTACCACACGTCCCACCGATCGTCAGGGAAAACGACCGCTACGAGCGAGCGGCGACCGACTTTCTCCGCCGCAGCCCCGCCCCCCACTCCGACGCCCCGCCCGCCTGACCCGGACCGCCTGACCCGGCCCGTCAGCATTCCTAGACTTACCCCCAAGACGCCAACCGCGCCCCGAACGGACACGCACACGATGCTCGCAACCACCGACCCGACCACGTCCCACCTCATCCCCGACGGCACGCCGACCAAGGAAATGCAGTTCCGCGAGGCGCTCCGCGACGCGATGACGCTCGAGATGCGCCGCGACCCGCGCATCTTCCTCATGGGCGAAGAAGTCGCTCAGTACAACGGCGCGTACAAGGTCAGCCAGGGCATGCTCGACGAGTTCGGGCCCAAGCGCATCATCGACGCCCCCATCTCCGAGAACGGCTTCGCCGGGCTCGCCGTCGGCGCCGCGATGTACGGCCTGCGCCCCATCATCGAGTTCATGTCCTGGTCCTTCTCCCTCGTCGCCGCCGACCAGATCCTCAACAACGTCCCCAAGATGCTCTACATGTCCGGCGGGCAGTGGGGCTGCCCGGTCGTCTTCCGCGGCAACAACGGCGCGGGCGGGCAGCTCGGCTCGACCCACTCCTGGACCGTCGAGGCGATGTACTCCAACGTCCCCGGGCTGAAGATCGCCATCCCCTCCTGCCCGGCCGACGCCAAGGGCCTGCTCACCACCGCCATCCGCGACGAAGACCCCGTCTTCAACCTCGAGTCCGAGCGCATGCTCTCCGACAAGGCCCTGGTGCCCGAGGGCGACTACGCGATCCCCTTCGGCGTCGCCGCCCTCCGCCGCGGCACGTGGTCCGGCGAGCGCAACAGCGACGTCACCCTCGTCTCCTTCGGGCGCCCGGTGAACTTCTGCTGCGACGCGGCGGACGAACTGGCCAAGGACGGCATCGCGTGCGACGTGCTCGACATGCGCACCGTCCGCCCGCTCGATGTCGACTCCATCATGGAGAGCCTCAAGCGCACCGGGCGCATCGTCGTCGTCGACCAGTGCTGGCCCTTCGCCAGCGTCGCGAGCGAAGTGATCACGCAGGTGTGCGAGCGCGGCTTCGACTACCTCGACCACCAGCCGCTCCGCGTCAACACCGACGACGTCCCCACGCCCTACGCCAAGAACCTTGAGGCGGAATACCTGCCGCACAAGGGCAAGATCATCGCCGCCGTCCGGGCCTCGCTGGGCCGGTGAGCGCGGTGCCCGCGCTCCCGCTCTCCGACCGCCAGGCCGCCGAGAACGCCCTGTTCCCCTGGGCCGATGTCTACACGTTCCCCGGGCGGCCGCTGGTGGTCTGGGCCATTCCGAAGGCCGGCTGCTCCGCCGTCAAGCGCTGGTTGCTGGGTCATGCTGACCCGGGCCCCGAAGACCGCTGGGCCCCGGACGTGCACACGTACATCCGCCCGCGCTACTCGATCAAACTCCTCGACGACGCCGAGCGGTCCCGCCGCCTGGCGAGCGACCGCACGCTCGCCTTCGTCCGCGACCCCATCGCCCGGGTCGTCTCGGCGTACGTCGACAAGTTCGTCATCCGCGACCATGACCACCTCTTCGCCCCCGCGCGCGAGATGACCACGCTCCTGGGCACCCGCGGCCTGACCTTCCGCCAGTTCGTCGACATCCTCACCCACACGCCCGATGACCACCTCGACGTCCACTGGCGCCCGCAGACCCGCTGGTTCGCCATCCACACGCCCGCCGAGATCCTGCCCATCGAGCGTCTGAGCGCCACCCTCGCCGCCCTCGATGCCGACGCCGGCATCCCCGCCGCCGCCCTCCCCCATCTCGCCAAACCGAGCAACCCGACCGAATACACCCGCTCCGACGGCGTCCTGCACACTGACACCCCCTCGGACGTGCTGAAAGCCCGCGACCTCCGCCCCGGCCCCGTCGGGCTGGTGGACGACGACACCCGGTCCATGATCCTCCGCCGCTTCGCGGACGACCTGGACCTGTACCGCCGCGCCGTCGGGCGGCAAAGCCCCTGAGCGTGCGTGGGAAAGAGGGGCCGCGCGGACGGACGCGCGGAGGTCGCCCCCCTACCATCACCGCTCGGGATTGCCCCGGGCTTCGCGGGACGCAGGCCGCGCCCGCCGCTGAGCGATTCAGGAGTACGTGATGGCGATCGAGATGAAGATGCCCCGTCTGTCGGACACCATGGAGCAGGGCACGGTCGTGCGCTGGGCCGTCAAGCCCGGGCAGAAGGTGAAATCCGGCGACGTGGTCGCGGACATCGAGACCGACAAGGCGACGATGGAACTGCAGACGTTCGACGACGGCACCGTCGCCGACCTCGCCGTCGCCGAAGGCTCGACCGTCAAGGTGGGCACCATCATCCTGCGGCTGGCCGAAGCGGGCGAGAGCCTGGACGCCGCGAAGGCCGGCGCCAAAGCCACCACCGCCCCCGCCAGCACCGACGCCGGCCGCGAGGCCGCCGGCGGCGCCCGCAACGCCGCCACCGGCTCCAGCCAGGCCGAGAGCGTCAAGGGCCCGCCCGTGGGCACGCAGGCCGCCGTCGCCGGCGAACGCCGCGGGCAGGACTTCCGCCCCGCTGGCGGGGGCGCCAACGGCGTACACCCCGCCCCCCAGCCCGCGCATCAGCCGGCCGGTCAGGCCCAGGCCCACAGCCCCGACCAGCGCGTCTTCGCGTCGCCGCTGGCCCGCAAGATCGCCGCGGAGAACAACGTCAATCTCGCCGGCATCGCCGGCTCCGGTCCCAGCGGGCGCATCATCCGGCGCGACGTTGAAGCGGCCCTCGCCGCTGGCGCCGCCCAGGCCCCTGCGACCTCCGGCTCGCGCATGAGCCCGAACGCCGCGACGCGTCTGGCCCCGGCCCCGATGCCCGCGCTCGGCGCCCGTCTCCAGCCGCGCACGCTCGCCCTCTCCAACATGCGGGCCACCATCGCCCGCCGCCTGGTGCAGAGCAAGACCACGATCCCGCACTACCAGGTCACCACCGCCGTCCGCATGGACGCGCTGCTGGCCCTCCGCGCTCAGCTCAACGAACAGCTCTCCACCCAGGGCGTCAAGCTCAGCGTCAACGACTTCCTCGTCCGCGCGTGTGCGCTGGCCATGCACCAGCACCCGCACATCAACAGCCGCTGGATCGAAGCCCAGGGCGGGGCCCCGTCGGTCGAACTCCTCGGCGAGGTCAACATCGGCGTCGCCATCGCCCTGCCGATCAACGACCGGGGCGAAGGCGGCGGGCTGGTCGTGGCCACGCTCCGCAATGCCGACCAGCTCGGCCTCCGCGTCATCTCCAGCGAGTCCAAGCGCCTCGCCGACAAGGCCCGCAACAAGGGCCTCTCGATCGAGGAGATGTCCGACTCGACGTTCACCATCTCCAACCTCGGGATGTTCGGCGTCGAGCACTTCACGGCGATCATCAACCCGCCCAACGCCGCCATCCTCGCCGTCGGGGCCGCCGTCGAGCAGCCCGTCGTCGAGACCAACCCCAAGACCGGCGAGAAGCGCCTCGCCGTCGGGCACGTCATGCAGATGACCATGTCCAGCGACCACCGCATCATCGACGGCGCGATGGCCGCGCAGTACCTCGCCACCGTCAAGGACCTGCTCGAGAAGCCCGCGACGCTGCTGGTGTAACCGCCCGGGCATCCGGTCCCCCCCACCCACCCCCACGCTCCGCGTGGGGCTTTGCATCTGGGTACCCCCACGCTCCGCGTGGGGTCTTGGAGGCGGTCGTGGACCACAGTCCTCAACCCGAGCGCCCGCCGCTGACCCCCGCGCGCGTCGCCGTCACGCTCCTGCTGTTCATCACGGCGGGCCTGCTCATCGCCCTGTTCATCACCCCCAACTCCAGCCCCTGGTTCTGGCCCATCGCGGGCGCGATGCTCCTCTCCGGCCTCGCGGCTTACTTCATCCCGCTCGGCCCAAAGTCCAACTAAATCCTGTCCCCCGCCCCCCGCCCCTCGCCCCTCGCCTCTCGCCCCTGACCTCTACCCCCTACTCAAGCATCCTGCCGCCCTTCGATCGCCGCGATCAGGCAGCCCGCCGCGAGGATGACCAGGTCGTCCACTTCCGGGTCGTCGGCGTTGACCGCGATGCTCAGGCGATACACAAACAAGTTGAAGTGCGTCCGGAAGTTCGCGATCTGCGTGCCCGCGTTCGGGCCCGACGTCTTGGTCAGATGAAACTGCTGCGGCACCAGCAGCGCGACCAGGTCGATGAACCGCCGCAGGAACGCCAGCCCGCCGCTGTCTTCCTTCAGTTCCGCGATCTGCGCGTTCTCGGCGTTGAACACCAGCCACGCGTCGCGCAGGAACGTCGACGCCAGCCCCTTGCGCCGCAAGGAGCCCAGGCTCTCGCCCGACGGCAGCGTGACGTCGTACGTCGTCGAAAAATCCAGGATCGACCGCGCCTTGATAACGAGCAGTTCCGTTGAGCAGGACTCGTCGGTGTACAGCCGGATGTCCTCGCGCAGTTTGAAGGCCTTCTGCTTGCAGTACGCGATGACCTGCCCCTGCGGGCCGTACACGTGGAACGCCGCGCCGAACAGCTTGAACACCTTGCGGCGGATCGTGTACTTCTCACCGGGCTGCGCGTTGAAGGCCATGCCGTCAGACTCCTGTGCTGATCCGTCGATTGCCGCCGCGGCGACTAAACCGCCCGGCCGACGCCGCACGCGTGCATCGGTCCACCGGGCCCGCCGACGCAAAAACTCGGCCGCCGCCGGCCCGGTCCGCACCGCGTTCCGCGCCGCCGCGGGTCACTCGTCGTCGCTGCCGGTGACCTTGCGATACACCCACGCCCCGCCCATCCCGACCAGCACCACCGCGCCGATGCCGAGCTTGACCAGGCCCTTCACGCCGCGGCCGCTGATGCGCGTCGAGCGCTGCTGCGACGGCTGCTCCGCCGCCTGCGCCAGCACGATCGGCGCGCCGGCGCCAAGCCGCTGCACACCAGCGGACGCGGGCACGCTCGCGCCCGCGACCGCCGCGACCATGACACCGGCCGTGATCAATCCCGCCCGCCAACCGCCCCGCACCGCTCGCCCGTTCGTGCTCGACATGCTGAACTCCACAAACGATCACCACACCCGCCCGGCCATTCAGCAAACCGGAGCAGAGTGTACAAAATGTGCCGGGGCCCGCAAGGGTTCTTCCGGCGAAACGTGCAAAACGGCACCGCCCACCCGCCCCCTGCGCCCAAGCGATCACCGCAGCCCGTATTCCTTGAGTTTCCGGTACAGCGTGCGCTCGCCGATGCCCAGCAGCTTGGCGGCTTGCTCGCGGTTGCCCGCCGTCAGCCGCAGCGTCTCGCGGATCGCCTTCTTTTCCAGCAGTTCCAGGCTCGTCCCCGCGAGCGTGCCCGCTTGCCCGGTTGAGTCGCCCGCACCACCCCCAGCCCCCGCCTCGGTCTCCGCCGAGTCCTCCGTGCGGACATCGTCCGGGATGTGCCGCACGTCCAGCCGGATGACGTCGCCCCCCCCACTCCCTGCCCCCCCCCCGCCGCCCCGCCAGCGCCTCCCGCCGCCGCGTGCTCCCCGATCGCCATCACCACCATGTTCTGCGTCACGTTCAGCAGTTGCCGCACGTTGCCGGGCCAGGCGTACGCCGTCAGACGCATCAGGGCCGCATCCGTAATGTCCGGCGTCGGCGCGCCGGGGGCCTGCATCTGCTGCGCAAACCGCGTGATCCCGTGCCGGATCATCCGCGGGATGTCGTCGCGCCGCTCCCGCAAAGGCGGCAGGTGCACGTGCGCGCCCTTGATGCGGTAGTACAAATCCTGCCGGAACGTCCCGTCCTGGACGGCCCGCTCCAGGTTCTTGTTCGTCGCGCTGACGAACCGCACGTCGCACTTCCGCGGGTCGTTCGAGCCCAGCCGCACCACCTCGCCCGTCTCCAGCGTGCGCAGCAGCTTGGCCTGCATCGTCAGCGGCATGTCCCCGATCTCGTCGAGGAACAGCGTCCCGCCCTTGCTCCACGCGCCCGCCTTGTCCGCCGGCACGGCCCCGCCGCTGGCATACTCGAACAGCCCCTCGCGCTCCTTGTCCGCCCCCGTGAACGCGCCGCGCACGTGCCCGAACAGCGTGTCCTCCAGCAGGCTCTCCGCCTGCCCGGCGCAGTTGAAGGCCACGAACCGGTTCTTGCCCCGCGGCGAGTTGCGATGAATCGCCTGCGCGATCAGTTCCTTGCCCGTCCCGCTCTCGCCCGTGATCAACACCGGGATCATGCTCGGCGCCACCGCCCGCACCGTCTGGATGATCCGGCGCATCGGCTCCGAGCCGGCGATGATCCCCTCGAACCCGTCGTGCTGAACAATCTCGCCCAGGCGGGCCTCGCCCGCGCCGTCGGCGTGCGCCTCGTGACGCAGCAGCACGTTCTCCGCCGCCCGGTTGATCAGTTCGCGGAACACCGCCAGGTCCAGCGGCTTCTCGATGAAGTCGTACGCGCCGTACTTGAACGCCGCCCGCGCCGTCGCGACGTCCCCGTGGGCCGTCACCATCACCGTCTCGGCGTGCGGCTGCATCAGCCGCGCGTTCTCCAGCACCTTCAGCCCCGCGTCCGACCCGTCCGCCGCCGTCCCGCTCACGCCCGCCGAGTTCGGCATCCGGAGGTCCGTCACGATCACGTCGAAGTGCCCGTGCTTCAGCTCGTCCAGCGCCCGCGTCAGATCGTTCACGATCGTGCACACGTGGCCCGGCTTCTTCAGCGCCTCGGCCATCACCTCCGCGTGGTCCACCTCGTCGTCGACGATCAACACCTGCGCCGACAGCGCGTTGTTCTTCCCGCTCACGGCTGCTCGTCCTCCGACTCGTCCATCTCTTCGTCGTCCTCGCACGGCTCGACGTACCACGCCCCGCCAACCTCCTCCCGGAACGCGCTCCAGCCCGGCGGGAGCGCCGCCAGCTGCACCAGCGTCGGGTCGAAGTCCACCATCTCCTTCAAGCCCACCACCGCCGCGTCATCTTCCGAGAGCTCGCCCCCGTCCAGGAACTGCCACGACCCGTCCGGCCCGCGGAACACCGCCAGGACCGACGACGACTTGTCGATCACAATCCGCCGGAGCGACAGCACCCCCAGGCTCGGCTCGTCGGCGAACACCCAGGATTCTTCCGACTTTTTCCCGCTGCTGGCTTTGGGCATGCGCCATGCTAGCGCCGGCCGCCGAAGCCTTGCCCGGGTCGAGCCAAGGCCGGGCCCGCACGCTCCGAATAACCTTCTGCGGCAACCTTTCGCCGCCCGCGGCATCGATACGAACGGGTCATGCGCGTCCACATCATCAACGAGCACCCGGACTGGCTGGCTCCCCTTGGCCGGCGACTGGATCGCGCGGGCATCCCGTGGACCGAGTGGTACACCGATCAGGGCGCGATCGACCTCGACGCGGCCCCGCCGGAGGGCGTGTTCTTCAACCGCATGAGCGCCAGCGCCCACACGCGCGGGCACGCCCATTCCGCCAACCACGCCCGCGGGCTGCTCGCGTGGCTCGCCGCGCACGGGCGCCGCGTGCTCAACGGCCCCGACGCGCTGGCCCTGGAGATGTCCAAGGCGCGCCAGCACCTGGCGCTCCGCCAGGCCGGGATCGACACGCCCCGCACCACGACCGTCATCGGCGCCGCCGACGCCGTGCGCACCGCCGCACGATCGCTCACGTTCCCGCTCATCATCAAGCCCAACCGCGGCGGCAAGGGGCTGGGCGTACGCCTGGCCGCCTCGTTCGATCAGCTCGACGCCTACTTGTCCGACCCGCTCTTCGAGCCGTCGCCCGACGGCGTGCACCTGCTCCAGGAGTACATCCAGCCGCTCGAACCGGTCATCACCCGGTGCGAGTTTGTCGGCGGCAAGTTCGTGTACGCCATCAGTTCCAGCACCGCCGGCGGCTTCGAGCTCTGCCCGGCCGATTCCTGCGCGCCCTGCGCCGTCGGCGGCAAGTTCCGGTTGCTGGAAGGATTCACCGACCCGGTGCTGGAGCGCTACGCCCGGCTCACGCGCGCGTGCGGGCTGGACGTCTGCGGGATCGAGTTCGTGCGCGACCGCGACGGCCGCCCCTTCACCTACGACATCAACGCCACGACCAACTACAACGCCGCGATCGAGGACCAGGCCGGCGACGGCGCCGCCGGCGCCGCCCTGACGGCGCTCCTCGAACGAGAGCTGGCCGCCGCTCGCCTTCCCCGCGCGAACCCCGCTCAGACCGCCGCCCACTGTTGATCAATCCGGATTCCCACGTTCCTGCGCGCGGGCATGTGCCCGCGCCGAGGTGTCCATCATGTCCGCACGCATCGGTATCTGGCTTCCCATCTTCGGCGCCTGGCTGCGCAACGTTCCCGACGAGGGGATGGACTGGTCCTTCGAGTACAACGCCCGCGTCGCCCGCGCGGCGGACCGGCTCGGCTTCCACACGATCCTCGTCGCCGAGCTCAATCTCAACGACATCCGCGGGCACGATGCCCCCGTCCTCGAAGCCTGGACGACGATCTCCGCGCTGGCCGCTATCACCGAACGCATCCGTCTGATGGCCGCCGTCCGCCCCGGCTTCCGGCTCCCGCAGGTCGTCGCGAAGATGTCCGCGAACATCGACCACATCTCGCGCGGCCGCTTCGAACTCAACCTCGTGTCCGCGTGGTGGCGGGAAGAAATGGAGATGTACGTCGGGTCGTGGCTCGACCACGCCGAACGCTACCAGCGGTCCGCCGAGTTCGCCCGCGTGATGAAGGGCATGTGGGCCGGCCAAACCTTCGACTTCGCGGGCAAGTTCTACGCGGCGAAGTCCGCCGTCCTCTCCCCTCCGCCGGTGCAGACGCCGGGCGTGCCCATCTGGGCGGGCGGCGAGTCCGACGAGGGACGCGAGATGATCGCCCGCGAGTGCGACGGGTACCTCATGCACGGCGACACGCCCGGCGCGATCGGCGCCCTCATCGCCGATGTCCGCACGCGGCGTGAACGCCTCGGGCTCACGCCGATGCGTTTCGGCATGGCCGCGTACATCATCTGCCGAGACCGCGAGGACGACGCTCGGCGCGAGCTGGCCCGTATCACCGACGTGCACGCCGACCGCAAGACCTACGAGACCTACCAGGCGTTCGTCAGCGGATCAAAGCTGCGCACCAACATCAGCCTGGAGGACTACTCCGTCTCCAACCGCGGGCTCCGCCCGATGCTCGTCGGCACGCCGGAGCAGATCGCCGAACGCATCGACGAGTACGAGCGTCTCGGGGTCGAACTCATCCTCGCCCAGTGCAGTCCCATGCACGAGGACGTCCAGATCATCGGCGAGCGCCTGCTCCCGCTGCTCCCGGGGCACGCCGGCTGAGGACCTTGGTGACCTCAACCGCCCGGCCCGCTTACGCCATCACCTCGTCGCTCATCGCCCCGATGCCGTCGAACATGACCCGGGCGGCGTCGAGCATCCGGTCGCCGCTCTGGTCGGACAGCCCGAGCCCGTCCACGCTCCCGCGCCACGCGCCCCACACCTGCCGCTGCCGCTCGCCGTACGGATCGAGGTAGCGATCTCCCGTCCCGGGCGAGAGGCCCAGCGTCCGCCGAACGGCCCGGGCGATGTACGTGTTGCCGTTCATGCTCCCCTCGAGCACGTAGTGCATGCCGAGCAGGGCCACCGGGTCGGCGACACCCAGCGACTGGATGCGGGCCACCAGCGTCTTCGTCGCCGGCAGCGGCGTCGGCGCGCCCGCCCCGAGAGCCGCGAGATCTTCCTTCAAGCGGGCCGAGTGCCGGTGCTCATCGCCCACAACGCGCAGTTCCGGCGTGCCGGCCCGGGCCCCGTCGATGGCCGCTTCCAGCGCCTCGTGCACGTGCAACATCTGCCCGAGCCACGCGGCGTACTGCGCCTTGGTGATCCGCCCCTGCACCATCGCCGCCTGGAAGGCCTTGCCCTCCGCCCGCGCGTGGTGCTCCATCGTGCCTTGCTTCAGACGGTCCATCACGCTCACGGTCCCGCTGTGCATGCTTGAGCCCTTTCACCCGGCCCACCCGCGCCACGCCGCGATCGCGGCCGGCACCGTAAGCCAAAGCAGTCCCTTGATCAAGAAAAACAGGAATCCCGCCACACCGATCCGACGCAGCCAGGGCGTCCGGGCCGGCGCCTCGGCCGGAGCAGGCGCCCCGGCCGAGTCCACGCTCACGCGACTCACGAAAAGTACGCCGCAAGATAGTCGAACAGGTCCTGCACCGTCGTCGCACCGTCGGCGTTAAAGTCGCCCGCGTTCGCGAACCACCCGGTCAGAAAATCGAAGATGTCCTGCACCGACGTCGAGCCGTCGCAGTTCCAGTCGGCCGGCGCCCCGACGCACACGCGGATCGACAGCCGCGCCGGGCGGGCACGCGGGTCGCCGTTCGCGCCGACGCGCGTCACGAACCGCGGCGGGTTGGCCCCCTGCTGGAAGGTGCTCTGCAGCGACGTGATGATGAAGTTCACCCGGCCCGCCGCCAGCCCCTCGCGAATCCCGCGGATCGCGTCCGGGTTGCTCACATCCACCGTGAACGCGAAGTCCGTCCACGCCGGCACCAGGTCGCCCGGGTTCACCGCCGTGTTCGGGGCCGCGATCGGGCTCGAGGCCGTGCCGAGTTCCTGCTCCGGCGTCGGCACCGCGACGCCGATCGCCACCGGCCGCGGGTCGAACCGCTCATCAATGTTGTTCGAGATGTCGCGGATGCTCCCGTCCGGGTTGTACTGGGCCGGGTACACGTTCCGCGTCTGCCGCTGCGGCAGCGTGAACGGGAAGCCCGGGTTGAAGCCCGGCCCGGAGAACGGGCTGACCGTCCCGATCACCGGCAGCCCGCCGTCGAACGTCACGTCGTGCCGGAAGGTCGTCGGCGTGAATCCGTTGCGGTACCCGGTCACGTACATCTCGACCGGACGCCCCACGTCCGCGTCGGCGACATACGCCGGATCGCTCGGGGCGATGAACGTGGGCCACGCGTCATAGCTGTTGTCGTAGCGGAAGGTCTGGTACCGCGTGTTCCGCACCGTCGCCGTCACGCCCAGCACGCGGTAGTTGTTCAGCGGTCGCCCCGTGGGCACGATGCCCCCGGTGTCGAACCCGATCAGGAACTGCCCGTCATGATCGTCCCACGCGTTCTCCCCCTCGGGCCCCGTGTATCCGAACGGCGAGAACACCGGCGCCCCCGTCTCCGACCCGGGCGACTGATTGAAGTTGTACATCCACCGATCGATGCTCGGCGACGGCAGCACCGTGTCGACCGACTGGCCGCTCGCCGCGCCAATTGACGTAGTCCACGCCGCGACCGCCACAACCAGTCCCGTACCCGCTCGACGCGCACAAATCTGACGGAGCATCTCGGCCCTTTCGTTGAGACTGATTCTCAACACGACTAGACTCCGGGTCAACTGCCCGGCACGATTTTGAATTTTTTCCTGTCAGCCAGTATTTTCGCGTACATTTCGCCCAATGATTCGAAAATGATGGCTAAATGAGACAGAGCCCCGGGTCAGCCGATACAGTTCTGGACACACATGTCAGGAAATAGCTTCCAACGGAATGGTGAGCGGTTCTCCACGGCGTCGTCCCGGGTCGCGGCCTTCACGCTGATCGAACTCCTGGTCGTCATTGCCATTGTCGCCCTGCTCATCGGGGTGACACTTCCCGCCGTCAGCAAAGCCCGGCAGGCCGCTCGGGCCACGCGCGAACTCGCGGGCGGGCAACAGCTGGGCGTCGCCTACGCCGTGTACGCCACCGACAACAAAGGCGGGCTGATCCCCGCGTACGCACCGGCGGAATGGGTCGATCCGTTCGCGCCGGGCAACGCACCCCAGCTCGCCGCGTTGGATAGCAACGGCGAAGCCATCACCGGCGTGCCGGCCCAGCGGTACCCATGGCGCTTGGCCCCGTACCTGGATTACAACTTCTCGGGTCTCTATCAGGACGAGCCGACGCTCCGGCGCTACCGCCAGCGCAGCGATTTCCGGTACATCGTGAGCCTCACGCCGTCGTATGGCCTGAACGGCACGTTCCTCGGCGGCGACGCCGACCGGCGCGGGTTCGACGCGCTCTACCTCCGCACCTACGGCCCGTTCTACCTGACCCGCATCGACCAGGCCCAGCGGCCCAGCGGGCTGGTGACCTTCGCCAGCGCGTACAACATCAACTTCGACGACAACTCGATGGTTCCCGGGTACTTCCGAGCCGACGCCCCGAGGGATTTCCTGGTCCGCTGGAGCGCCACCGCCCCGCCGTCGGACGGCGAGGGCACCACGCCCAGCCAGTACGGGCACATCCATTACCGCCACGGCGGCAAGGCGGCCCTCGTGATGCTGGACGGGCACGCCGAGCGGCGCGGGTTTGACCAGCTCCGCGACATGCGGATGTGGTCCGACGCGGCGACGCGGGCGGACTGGTCCGTGCTGTCGCCCCGGTGATGCCGGCGGCTCCCGGTGCGGTGGTAACCCGGAGATCAGGTGTGGTCCGGATGGGCGGTACCCCGTCGGGCTCATTTCAAGGAAAACTGGGGAAGCGGTTGCACGGGCGTCGAAACGTGTGGTAGTCTTTGTACAGCCCATTCGGGCGGCATTCGGTCAGCAACGTTCCGGTTCGTTTTACAAACAAGGATGACACGGCACTGCGTCGAACGCAGGGCCCGGAGATCCGACATGACGCGCGCGAGCACGCACGGCCGCTTTCGTTCCGCGTTTACGCTGGTGGAACTGCTTCTGGTCATCGCGATCATCGCGCTCTTGATCAGCATCCTGCTGCCGGCCCTGGGCCAGGCGCGGGCGATCGCGGCGATGTTGAAGGAACAGGCCGGGGCCAACCAGCACATGGTGGCCTGGAATAACTACGGCGTCGACAACAAGGACGCGGCGTTCACCGGGTACATCCCGTGGGCCGTGGGACACTTGAACAACGCGCCGACGAAGTACTACTGGCTGCACCCGGACCCGTTCAACGACAAGTACATGCTTGAAGGGAACGTGATCAAGATCGCGGGCCTGCGGTGGCAGGGCGCGTCGGGTCTGCCGTGGGATTCGATCGTCCAGGACAAGAAGCTGGCGGTCGAGTTCTTTAAGCGCGCCAATCGGGACGCGCCGCAGTACTTCGACGGCTACTCGCCGCGCACGGTGTGGTACGACTCGTCGCCCAACGGGCGTGCGGGGTCGTTCGCGCACCACACGTCGTTCGGTTTCAACTACACGTTCGTGGGCGGCAGCGCCAGCCGCAACGCCTTCCCGCTGTTCACCAACGGGAACCGCGATCAGCTCGGTCTGGGCGCCAACCACGGGCACCCGGCCCGGAAGTTCTACGTGACGCACCTGCACGAGATTCAGCAGGTGTCGAAGCTGATGGTGCTCAGCAGCACGCGCAACTATGACGTCGGCAATCTGACCGGGTACACGGCGAACGGGAACAACTGGGGCAAGGGCACGATCACGGCGTCGGCGAGCGCGCGGGTTGTTCCGGGCTGGTGGGAAGTGCTCCCGCCGTCGGGCTTGACCTACCCGACCACCGGGCAGGCCGGCGGGAACTCGACCGGCGGCGAAGGGGCCCGCATCAACTGGACCGCGTCCAACGACTTCGACGAGCGGCAGGCTCCGGTCTCGTGGGGCTACATGGACGCGCGGCACGGCAAGAAGGTCATCTCGGCGATGGCCGACGGGCACGTCGAGATGCTCCGGATCCGCGACCTGCGCGACATGCGTCGCTGGTCGAACGAGGCGTGGAAGGCTGACTGGGTGTACACCGACGGGCGCCGCTGAACAGCGGCCCCGCCGCTCTCTCCCCGGCGCGCCCGATGGTGACAGCGGACTGGCGGAAACCGAGCGGGAACACGTCCACGCGTGATGCGTAGACTGGTCGTCCTCCTTCGGCGGGCGACCCGGTCGTTCCGTCCGCCAGCGCCCTCTCTCACGCCGAGCGCCACTGTTCATGCCCAGCCCCTCCTCGTCCGTTGACAAAACCAAGGTGATGGTGATCCTGGCGGGGGTCATCATTCTGGCGTGCGCGATCTGGATCGGGTCGTTCATCTTCGGGAGCGGCGCGCTGAGCGGGCCGGTCGAGCCGGAGTTCACGCCCACTACCAAGGCGGTCATGGAGTTCAACGCGGCGCTGACGCTGGACACGCGGTACTCGAACGCGGGGCTTGAGGTGGTCTCGGAAGAGCCGCTGAAGCTGAAGATCATCGGGATGGTGGACACGGACGCGGACTTCACGGACCTGCAGAAGAAAGCGGCCGAGGCGTTCCAGGGGGCGGACATCGATTACGACATCGAGGTCAAGCCGCGCTGACGCGGCAGGGTGGTTTTCGAGCGGACGCGTGCCGCTAGCATCGCCGCCATGGCTGATGCGACCTCCACCGACGCGTTCCTGACCGACCTGCGCTTCCGCAATCTGATCAACCAGTGCACCGACGAGGCGGGGCTGGCGGAGCACCTGCGCACTTCGAACGCCGCGGCGGGCGGGCGGCGGGCGTATGTCGGCTTTGACCCGACCGCGGACTCGCTCACCATCGGCAACCTGGTCGGGATCATCGCGTTGGCGCGGTGGCAGCGGGCCGGGCACACGCCGGTGGTGGTCATGGGCGGCGGGACGGGGCTGATCGGCGACCCGTCCGGCAAGTCCGCCGAGCGGCAGCTGCGCACACGCGAGACGGTGCAGGCCAACGTCGAGAGCCAGAAGCGGATCTTCGAGCGGCTGATCGACTTCGCGCCCGGCAAGTTCCAGGGGCGCCTGCTGAACAATCTCGACTGGCTCGGCGGGCTGTCGTACCTCGACGCGCTCCGCGACATCGGCAAGCACTTCTCGGTCAACATGATGATCCAGAAGGACTCGGTCAAGGAGCGGCTGACCAACCGCGACCAGGGCATCAGCTACACCGAGTTCAGCTACATGATCCTGCAGGCGTACGACTTCGCGCACCTGTTCGAGAAGCAGGGCGTGACGGTGCAGATGGGCGGGAGCGATCAGTTCGGGAACATTGTGGTTGGGATCGATTTGATACGGAAGGGCCGAGGGCCGGGGGCCGAGGGCCGAGGCGGAGCGGAGCATGCCGGCTCGGGCGCGTTTGGACTGACCTGGCCTCTTGTCACCAAGGCCGACGGCACCAAGTTCGGGAAGACGGAGAGCGGGGCGATCTGGCTGACGGCGAACGGGCCGGGGGAGACGTCGGCGAATCGGACGTCGGCGTACGGGTTCTACCAGTTCTGGCTCAACAGCGCGGACGCGGACGTGCCGCGGTTTCTGCGGACGTTCACGCTGCTGTCGCACGAGGAGATCGTGGCCCTCGAAGCGGCGCACGCAACGGATCCGGGGAAGCGTGAGGCGCACCGGGCGCTGGCGCGGCACATGACCACGCTGCTGCACGGCGAGCAGGCGATGAAGCAGGCCGAGGGAGCCGCGCAGGCGCTGTTCAGCGGCGACGTGACGACGCTGCCGCTGGAGTTGTTGATGGAAGTGCTGGCGGCGGCGCCGAACTCACAGCACGACAAGGCGTCGCTCGGCGCGGGCGTGGCGCTGGTGGATCTCCTGCCGCTGACGTCGCTCGCGAAGAGCAAAACGGAAGCGCGGCAGTTTCTGGGCGATGGGTCGGTGAGCGTGAATGGGAAGAAGGCGGCGGCCGACGCCCGCATCACTGCCGCAGACCTGTTGCACGGGCGAGTGATTGCGCTCCGCAAAGGCAAGAAGAACTGGCATGTCACCGTCTGGGAATGACGCGGCGTGGTGTAGACCGAGGCGATCCAGCGCGAAGGCACGCGGAAGGAAACCCACCGCCGGAGCCCTCCCTCTGGGAGGGAGTGAGCACAGTGAACTTCGATATCTTGGGTTGATTGTGCGCCCAACGAACCCACCCCCCTGCCCCCTCCCTCTGGGAGGGGGTGATGGACCGCCTCGACTTTTTTGGGGTGTTGTGCGCCCAACGAACCCACCCCCTGCCACCTCCCGCTGGGAGGGGGTGAGAGAGACGCTGCTGACTTGCCTCTGTGAACTCTGCGTCCGCTTTGTGTGCTCTGTGGACGCATCACCCGATTCAGCCCGCGCGGGCCATGCGCAGGATCGTCTCGGGGCTTTCGCTCTGGCCGGTGCGGGCGCTGAGGAGCAGGGCGCCGCAGGTGGCGAGGAGGCGGACGAGGTCGGTCGGGGGCGGGGGCGGGATGGCGGGGTCGAGGGTGCGGGTGATCTGGTCGGCGATGGCGATGACGGCGTGGAGGGCGGGGTCGTCGGTGGAGCCGCGGATGCGGGCGGGGTCGCGGGAGGCGTCGATGGTGCGGCCGTCGGGGCCGGTCCAGACGAGCCCGTCGTCGTAGATGCGGAGGCGGCCGCGTTCGCTGATGGCGGTGATGACGCGGGAGAAGCGGCCGGCGCGGTTGGAGGCGACGATGGCGGCGGCGCGGCCGTCGACGAAGCGGAGGTTCGCCGTCAGGTCGCCGGCGAGCCCGGCGAGGGTGTCTGTTGGCGCTGAGCGCGGTGAGCGGGCCCGGGCCGAGGCGGGCGCGACGTGCGAGGCGTCGACGCGGTCGGGCGTGCCCATGAGCGCGAGGACGGTGTCGGCGGCGTCGAAGACGCGGGCGCCGAGGGAGGCGTGCGCCGGGGCCGCCCAGGATTCGATCAGGAGCGTTTGCAGCGGGCCCATCTGCTGCAGGATTTCGGCGGCGTCGCGGACGGGCTTGCTGAGGCGGAGGACCGGGCAGAAGGTGGGCAGGGCGGCGAGCAGGCCGGGCGCGAGGCCGACGGTGGTGTCGGCGGCGGGGCCGAGGGATAGGCCGGGCGTGGATTCGGCGGAGCCCAGGCCGGGCACGCCGAGTTCGAGGAGGCTGGCGGGCATGGGCTCGAAGGAGAAGACGGGCACGCCGCGGGCGCGGCAGTCGGCGAGGACGCCGGCGTCTTCGGCGCCGGGCGAGCCGGGGGTTGAGCGGAGGGTGGAGGCGAAATCGCCCGGTGTGGCGATGAGTGCGGCGGCGGCGTCGGGGTGCGTGAGGAGGGAGCGGAGGTCGTCGATGGCCTTGACGCTTGGGCCGAGGGATTGGGCGAGTTCGCCGGAGCGGCCGACGGAGGCGGTGCCGGCGGCGATGACTTCGAGGTTGGCGCGTTCGCAGACGGCGCGGACGAGGTGCGTCTGATCGGCGTCGAGCCAGCAGACGACGGGATGCGGCGCGGGGCTGGGCACGGGTCGATGGTAACCGCGTCGTGCGGGGGTGCTGGGGCGAGCGATAGAATGAGGGGTCAGGCGTCAACGGGCGGCCGCCGGGGCACCGGGTAACCGGGCGCGTCGGAGGAAAGTCCGAGCACGAGAGGACACGGTGGTGGGCAACGCCCACCCGATCACGGCTGGTGCGTGGTTGAGGGACAGTGCCACAGAGAATGAACCGCCGATGGCCGCGCGAGAGCGTGGATCAGGCAAGGGTGAAAAGGTGCGGTAAGAGCGCACCGCTCGTCTGGCGACAGACGGGGCACGGAAAACCCCACCGCGTGCAAGGTCACGCAGTTTCCGCGGGCGTGTTGGGTGCGCGTGCAAGCGCGTGCGTGATGCGAACGCCGACCTGTCCGGTCGGGATGGAGACGGGTAGACCGCTGGAGTTCGTGGGCAACCGCGGACCAAGAGAAATGGCCGCCGGCTTCGGCGAGCCCGCCCTTGAGCCCCCGTCAATGGACCGGGGCGGGGACAGCCGAAGCGGACAGAACTCGGCTTAGGCGTTGACGCCGCATCAGACGCAGGCCCTCGGGATGACCGGGGGCCTGCGGCCGTTTTGGGTTGTTTGGGACGCTCGGTTCTGGGACGCGGGTGGTGTGCGCGGGTGAAAAACACCGCAAATGAGCGTCGGATGAAACCGACGTGGACGTCTGTTGATACAACTCAGGCGGAGAGGCTGGCGGCGGGCGGGCGATTGGAGCGGTGCGCATGAAGACCCGGATCGCAGTGGTGCTCGGGATCGCGGCGGGGTTTGTGGCGCTGATCGCGATCGGGCTGGCGACGGGGGCGCTGCCGCCGAAGCAGATGCCGCTGGCGGTGCTCACGGCGGCGCTCACGATCGTCGGGTCGAGTCTGGCGGTGTTGTCGGAGCCGCGGCGGAGCGGCGGGGCGGTGTGCTGCCAGCGGCGCGCGGTGCGGCGGTCGGACGTCGGCTGAACGGGCGTCGGCTGAGCGGGTGTGAGCGCGGTCAGCGGGCCGCGGCGGACCAGGCGAGCAGGGCGCGTTCGAACTCGGCCGCGGCGGCGCTGAGCGGGCGGTCGCGCCGCTTGACGATCGCCAGGCGGCGGGCCAGCGAGCCTTCGCGGCAGGTGAGGCCTGAGCCGGACTCGAGCGCGAAGCGCGACACGAAGCCCGCGCCGATGCCCGCGCTGACCATGTGCTTGATGCCCTCGATCGAGCGGAGTTCCATGACGACGCTGAGATGAACGCCGGCGGCGGCGGAGGCTCGGTCGATCATGTCGCGCACGGCGGTGCCGGCTTCGAAGGCGACGATCGGGACCTGATCCAGGTCCTTCCAGCGGAACGAGCGGGCTTCGATGAGGGCGGCGTAGGGGTCGGGCGCGGCGGGCTCCACAGCGGGCGGCACGCGGCGGGCGGAGCGGGCGCGGGTGGGGGCGGGCGCCGAGGCAGCGGGGCGCGCGGGGGATGGCGGCGGGAGGATGAGGCGGAGTTCGTCCTGCACGAGCGGGACGCGGACGAGGGCGTCGCTCTCGGCGGATTTGACGGGGAGCGTGACGACGCCGAGGTCGAGCTCGCCGGTGGCGACGGCGGCGGCGACGGCGCTGGAGCCGGCCTCGCGGACGTAGAAGCGCAGCCCGGGGTGCTTGCGGAGGAGTGCGGAGACGACCTGCGGGAGGAGGTAGGTGGTGGCGGTGGCCCCGCCGCCGACGCGGATGGAGCCGCGTTCGAGGCCGACGAGCTGGCGGACGGCTTCGACGGCGGCGTCGGCCCCGCGGAGAACGGACTCGGCGTGTTCGAGGAAGACGCGGCCGGCGTGGGTGAGTTCGACGCCGCGGCCGGTGCGGTGGAGCAGGGGCGTGCCGACCTGGCGTTCGAGTTTCTGGATGGCGGCGGAAAGGGCGGGCTGGGAGACGCCGAGGTCCTGGGCGGCGCGGGTCATGTGGGCGGTGCGGGCGATGGCGCGGAAGTAGCGGAGCGGGGTGAGTTCCACGCCGCGAGGGTAGAGATGGGGGCGGGAGGCGGGCGGGCCGGCCGCGGGTGCGGGGCGGGTATGGGGCGGCGGGGGCAGAGAGTTTAAGGCGTCGCACATTCTGTGCCGACTATGGTTGCGGCATGGCGAGCGCGACCGTTGAGGATTACATCAAGGCGATCTATGCGCTGCAGCGGGAGTCGCCGACGCGGGAAGCGACGGTGGTGAAGGTGGCGGCGTCGCTCCGCGTGACGAAGGGGTCGGTCACGTCGATGGTGCGGAAGTTGCGGGAGGCGGGGCTGGCGGAGGCGGAGCGGTACGGGGGGATCACGCTGACGGGCAAGGGGGCGCGGCTGGCGCTGGATGTGATCCGGCGGCACCGGATCATCGAGGTGTTTCTGGTCGAAGTGCTGAAGTTTGACTGGTCGGAGGTGCACGAGGAGGCGGAGCGGCTGGAGCACGCGATGTCGGGGAAACTGCTGGAGAAGCTGGACGCGTTTCTGGGGCGGCCGTCGATCGATCCGCACGGGGATCCGATCCCGGACGCGCGGGGCCGGATCGCGGATGTGCGGGAGCGGCCGCTGCGGGCGCTGGGGTCGGGCGAGCGCGGGGTGGTGTGCCGGGTTGGGGACGAGGACGGGCCGTTCTTGTCGTTCGCGGCCCGGCATGGGCTGAAGCCCGGGGCGCGGGTGACGGTGCTGGACAACGCGCCAGAGGCGGAATCGATGAGCGTGCGGGTTGGGCGGGGCGGGGTGGTGGCGCTGTCGTACCGGGCGGCGGACCGAGTGGCGATGCGGGCGGACAGCCTGGAGCGGCGGGCCGGGGGTGCGCGGGCAAGTGTTTGACGCGTTGAACTTTTGCGGCTACGGTCCGGAGGCGGTCGCGGGGCGGGGCGGGGTTGGCGCGGACGGTGCGGGAACGACGATCGGGAGGCTTGACGGTGCTGGCGAGCGTGCGATGGGTGACCGGGGCGCTGGGCGGGCTGGTGGGGGCGTGCGCGGTGATGCTGGGCGGGTGCGGGGAGGTTGGCGGGGCGGAGGCTGGAGGGAAAGGCGGCACGCCGACCGGCCCCGCGGGAGGTGCGTCGCGCGTCCGTGCGGTGGCGACGGTCGGGATGGTGGCGGACGTGGTGAAGAATGTTGGTGGGGAGCGGGTTGAGGTGGTGACGCTGATCAGGCCGGGGCTGGACCCGCACCTGTTCAAGCCGACGCGGTCGGACATCGAGCGGCTGATGTCGGCTGACGTCGTGTTCTCGGTGGGGCTGCGGCTGGAAGGGCAGATGGGCGAGTCGCTGCAGCGGGCGGCGCAGGCGGGCAAGCCGGTGGTGGCGGTGGGCGAGGCGATCGATCCCAAGATGCTGCTGGCGGAAGACGGGGCCGCGTACGCGGATCCGCACGTGTGGATGGATCCGGCGCTGTGGAGCGCGACGATCGCGGCGGTGGAGGCGCGGCTGAGCGCGGTAGATAGCGCGGGAGCCGCGACGTTCAAGGCCAACGCGGAGCGGTACGCGGCGGAGATCAAGGCGCTCGACGCGTACGCGGAGCGCGTGCTCGGGTCGATCCCGAAAGAGCGGCGCGTGCTGGTGACGGCGCACGACGCGTTCGGGTATCTCGGGCGGCGGTTCGGCGTCGAGGTCGTGGGTGTGCAGGGGATCTCGACCGAGTCCGAGGCGAGCGTGCGCGACATCGAGCGTCTGGTGGACCTGTTGACGACGCGGAAAGTCGGCGCGGTGTTTGTTGAGAGCACCGTGTCGGACCGCAACATGCGGGCGCTGCTCGCGGGGACGACGGCCCGCGGGCACACGGTGCGGCTGGGCGGGGAACTGTTCAGCGACGCGATGGGTGCGGCGGGAACGTACGAGGGGACGTACGTCGGGATGATCGACCACAATGTCACGGTGATCGCGCGGGCGCTCGGGGGTGAGGCGCCGGAGCGCGGGATGAACGGACGGCTGACGCGATGAGCGGAGAACGAGGCGGCGGGCTGGCCCGCCAGCCGGAACACTCGGCGGAGAGCCCGCTGTCGATCCACGCGATGACGGTGGCGTATCAGCGCCGGCCGGTGCTGTGGGATGTTGAGTATGACGCGCCGGCGGGACGGCTGATCGCGATCGTCGGGCCCAACGGCGCGGGCAAGAGCACGCTGATCAAGGCGTGTTTGGGGCTGGCGCCGATCGCGAGCGGGATGGTGGCGTTCTGGGGGCAGACGTACGCGAAGGCGCGGGCGCGGGTCGGGTATGTGCCGCAGCGGGAGAGTGTCGACTGGGACTTTCCGGTTTCGGCGCTGGACGTGGTGTGCATGGGGCGATATCGGCGGATCGGGTGGTTCAAGCCGGTGACGCGCGAGCATCGGCGGGCGGGGATGAAGTACCTGGAGCAGATGGGGCTGACGGGGCTGGAGAACCGGCCGATCGGGCAGCTTTCGGGCGGGCAGCAGCAGCGCGTGTTTCTGGCGCGAGCGCTGGCCCAGGAGGCGGATCTGTACTTCATGGACGAGCCGTTTGCGGCGGTGGACGCGGGGACGGAGTGGGCGATCGTCGACGTGCTGCGCGACCTGCGGAGCGCGGGCAAGACGGTGCTGGTAGTGCATCACGATCTGCAGACGGTGGCGGAGTACTTCGACGAGGTGATCCTGCTGAACATGCGCGTCGTCGCGGTCGGACCGGTCGAGCGGGCGTTCACGCGGGAGAACCTGCACAAGACGTACGGCGGGCGGCTGACGCTGCTGGCCGACGCGTCGGAAGCGCTGGCGCGGGGCGAGCGGGGAGAGGTGTGACGTGGGTGTTGTGGATGCGCCGGCACGGATCGCGGGGGCCGCGGGGGGCGAGAGCCTGGGGGATCTGGCGCGCGGGGTGATCGAAGCCGTCACGCTGCGCGGCGGGTTCAACACGAGCGTGGTGGTGATCGGCGTGGCGCTGCTGGGGCTGGCGGCGGGCGTGACGGGGACGTTCGCGCTGCTGCGCAAGCGGTCGCTCGTGACGGACGCGGCGAGTCACGCGATGTTGCCGGGGATCGTGTGCGCGTTCCTGGGCGCGGGGCTGTTCGGGCTCAGCGGGCGGAGCGTGCCGGTGCTGCTGATCGGGGCGGCGGTGTCGGCGTGGGTGGGGATCGTGTGCATCAACGTGATCGTGTCGCGGACGCGCCTTCGCGAGGATGCGGCGGTGGGGATCGTGCTGAGCGTGTTCTTCGGGGCCGGCGTGGTCGGGCTGAGTTATGTGCAGGCCAACGCGCCGACGGGGGCGGCGGGGCTGAACACGCTGATCTTCGGGCAGACGGCGGCGATGCTGCCGCGTGACGCGGTGCTGATGGGGACGATCGCCGGCGTGTCGCTGCTGGTGACGGCGGCGCTGTTCAAGGAGTTCACGCTGGTGTGCTTCAACGAGCCGTTCGCGCGCGTGGGCGGGTGGCCGGTGGGCGCGATCGACCTGGTGATGATGTCGCTGGTGGTGGGCGTGACGGTGGCGGGGTTGCAGGCGGTCGGGCTGATCCTGGTGGTGTCGCTCTTGATCATCCCGCCGGTGACGGCGCGGTTCTGGACGGGGCGGCTGGTGGGGTTGGTGGTGGTGTCGGGGGCGATCGGGGCGGTGAGCGGGGCGGTGGGCGCGGCCCTGTCGGCGAGCTTGCCGCGGGCGCCGGCGGGGTCGGTGATCGTGCTGACGGCGGGCGCGGTGTTCGTGGTCAGCGTGCTGTTTGCGCCGCGGTCGGGCGTGCTGGGCGGGGTGGTTCGGCTCGGGCTGCGCCGGCTGAAGGTGGAGAGCGACCACCTGCTGGAATCGGCGTTCGAACGCGGCGGGAGCGCGATCGACGCGGCGGCGCTGCGCGAGATCGCGCGCGGGCGCGGGTGGTCGTCGTGGACGCGGCGTGTGGTCACGGCGTGGCTGCGAACGCGCGGGATGATCGGCGTGAGCGGCGGGACGGTGATGCTGACGGAGCGCGGCGCCGAGCGCGGGCGGCGCGTGAGCCGGAATCATGCGCTGTGGACGGAGTACCTGGTGCGGTACGCGGACGTGGCGCACACGCACGCGGATTACTCGGTGGATCAGATCGAGCACGTGCTGAGCGCGGAGCAGGCGGCGGAGTTGGAGCGGGAACTGGGGCCGGAGGCGGGGTTCGAGGTGGGGCGGGATGGCGGCGGGGAGGGGCGGCGGCCATGACGCTGAACATCGGGCTGGACCTGTTCCCGCTGACAGCCGCGTGTCTGGCGGCGGTAACGTGCGCGCTGGTGGGGAACTTCCTGGTGCTGCGCCGGCTGAGCCTGATGGGGGACGCGATCAGTCACAGCGTGCTGCCGGGGCTGGTGATCGCGTTCCTGATCGCGGGGACGCGGAGCCCGGGGGCGATGTTCATCGGGGCGGCGTGCGCGGGCGTGGCGACGGCGGTGCTGGTGGAACTGGTGAAGCGGTTCGGGCGCGTCGAGCCGGGGGCCGCGATGGGCGTGGTGTTCAGCGTGCTGTTTGCGCTCGGGGTGCTGCTGCTCGAGACGGGCGCGGCGCGGCAGGTAGACCTTGACGCGGACTGCGTGCTGCACGGGCAGCTCGAGACGCTGGCGTGGTATGACGCGCCGCGGACGGTGAGCGAGCTGTGGAGCGTGCGGACGCTGGAGGCGACGCCGCGGCCGGTGGCGACACTGGCGATCGCGCTGGTGATCACCGTCGGGCTGATCGTCGGGCTGTACAAGGAACTGCGGCTGAGCGCGTTCGACCCGGGGCTGTCGACGTCGCTGGGGTTCAGCGCGGGGCTCTTGCACCAGGTGCTGATGGTGTTCGTGGCGGTGGCGACGGTGGCGTCGTTCGAGGCCGTCGGCTCGATCCTGGTGATCGGGATGCTCGTGGTCCCGGCGGCGACGGCGCGGCTGCTGACGGATCGGCTGAGGACGCAGATCGTGCTGAGTGTGATCTTGGCGCTGGCGAGCGCGGTGATCGGGTACGTCGCGGCGAGCGCTGTGCCGGGGTGGTTCGGGAAGGACGCCGTGAACGCGGCGGGGATGATTGTGGTGGTGGGTGGGGCGGGGTTGGGGGTGGTTGGGGTGGTGCGCGGGGTGCTCGGCGGGCGAGCTCAGCGCACGAAGTTGGCGCGAATGACGGAGTAATCCGTCGGGGAGATCTCCGCTTCGAAGCCGGGGATGGCGGGCGCGGCACGCGAGCCCGCGGGGACGTTGACGTCTGAGAACGCGACGATGTGTCGGCCGGCGTCTTGAATGAGGCGGATGCGGTACTTCGTCGGGTCGAGGGAACGGCGCGAAAGTTCGCGGACCGCTGCGCTGATGAAGGCGACGGACTCGCCGCGGATGGAACGTTCCACCGGGACCTTGGTCGGGCCTTGCAGCAGGTCGATGGCGGCTGCTTCCTGAAGCTCGGTGGCGGGGAGGCGGACCGCGTAAACGCGGGCGTGCCCGGGCCGGATCGCGCTCTCCAGACGCTCGAAGATCACGAGCTGAGCCTTCTCGGCGGCGTGGACGCGGAAGTTGTTCCATGACACCGCGCGGTCGACGAGGACAGCGGCGGCGGCCTGAACGGAGAGAAACTCGGCGCCGGAGATTTCATCGACCACCGTGAGCGGAGCGGGCATGACGTGACTCTCCTGTGTTCCGGCAGGGGCGGCGCGCTCTTTGCGTTCGCAACCGACGCAGAGCGCGAGCAGGCCGCAAAGGACAACTCGAACGGTCATAGGACGGTATCCGAGTTTGTGGCAGGATCGTATCTTCGGAAGGTACCGCTTGGGGTTCCGAGGTAGCCGGTGTATCCGGGGACGCCAGCGCCGTCCGCGGCGATACCGACTTTGTCCTGGGCGGAGAAGTTGTCGCTGTTGAAGTCATCCATCGCCGGGTTGCTGGTACGGACGATGTTGCCGCTCGGGTCGACGATGGAATAGTCGCCGTGGGTGTGGTAGTCACCGACTTGGGTTGTTCCGGGCGGGGCGGGAGTGGCGCTTGGGTTGAAGCCGGTCGGGGAGCCCTGGCTGGGGCCGGTGTAGTAGTAATTACCGTCGGGCCCGCGGTAGATGACGCCGCCGTACTCGAGGTTGTCGTGAATAGAGAGCAGGTTGGCGGCGGTGAGCGCGGCCCTGGCGGCGTCGTCGATCGATGCAAACGGTCCGCCGCCGAAGCCGATGAGCACGGTGGGGCAGCCGGCGCCGATGACGCCGCCGTGACCCGTCATATCGCCGAGACGTGCGGCGGGCTTGCCCTCGATGAGGACGCTGGGCTCGCCTTTGGCGACGGGATCGACCGGGGCGCCGCCCATGCCGGTGCAGATGCACTGATCGCCGATGCGCGCGGCGGGGACGCCGCCGATGAGCGTCTTGGTCGCTGCCGGGCCGACGGGGCCGCCGACGTGGGGGATCGGCGGCGTGCCCGGGATCTGCATCGGGCACACATGATTGTCTCCGGTTCGTGCGGCCGGCTGGCCCATGGTCGGTCCTTAGCAGTTGATCTTGACGGGCGTTCCCTTGATCTCGTGCATGGTGCTCGCGGCGCTGGAGATCGTGGCGCCGGCGTTGTCCAGCTTCGCGGTCGCCTTGATCTCGATGTTGTTGGTGCCGGAGATCTTGACGTCCTTTCCCTTGATCTCGATCGTGCCGTCCTTCTTCAGGACCATGGAGGACTGGCCGCACTTGAACTCGATCTGCTCGTCGGTCGCTTCAAGCGTGATGGCCTTCTTGGCCTTGGTGAGGATGGACTCTTCCACGGACTCGGTGGTGATGTTCTTCTTCGCGAGGTGGAGGATGGTCTCCTCGGAGGATTCCACCTTCACCGCCTTCTTCACGATCGTCGTCGACGTGTCGTCGATGGTGAGGTCGTGCTTGGCGAGGTAATGGATCTTGACGTCGTCCTTGACCGTCTCGAAGAACTTGGTGTTGATCGTGTTGGTCTTGTGCTTGCCGTTGACGGTCTGCGTCGCGTGGCCGTTGATGGTGACGGCGCTGTTGCTGTCGACGTTGAGCGTGTAGTGGCGGCCGACTTTGGTGATGCTGTCCTGGTCGATGGTGAGGGTGTCGTCCTCGCCGATGGTGGTGGTGCGGTCCTTGCCGATGTCGATGGTGAGGTTCTGGGTGACGGTTTCGTAGGCGTTTTCGCCGACGAAGAGGACGTAGGTCTTCTGGGCCTTGAGGAAGAGGCTCTCGTTGCCCCCCGTGTCGTTCATCGTCAGTTCGTTGGACCCCCCACTGCCGCCGAGGCTTTCGGACTTGAAGCTGGTCATCATGTGCGCCGCGCCGACTTCGTCGGAGTTGCTGACGGCGGTCTTGTCGGCGGCCTTGCCGAGTTTGGCGAGGACGGCGGCGATGAGGGGGAAGACGGCGGCGGCGGCGGCGATGGCGGCGGGCCCGGCCATGCCGCCGAGCGCGAGGGCGGCGTTGTGGGCGGAGACGGCCTGCGCCTTCACGAGGGCGCGCTTGGAGTCGCTGCGGTCATACTCCACCTTGCCGGCTTGGGAGCCGTAGGGCATGGTGGCTTTGTTGTAGACGCGGCCGACGATGATGGGGCGGTCGGGGTCGCCTTCGAGGAAGTCGACGATGACTTCGACGCCGATGCGCGGGATGTTGACCCCGCCGTAGCCCTTGCCGGCCCAGGGCTGGGAGACGCGGACCCAGCAGGAGGAGTTCTCGTCGTTCTTGCCGTGGCGGTCCCAGTGGAACTGGACGCGGACGCGGCCGAGCGCGTCGGTGTGGACTTCGGAGCCGCTGGGCCCGACGACGGTGGCCGTCTGCGAGCCGGCGACGACGGGCTTGGGCGTCACGCGGGCGGGGCGGAAGACGCGGTTGGAGGGGATGCAGCGGAACGAGCAGGTGAACTCGTCGTCGGCGGACTTGCCGTTGCTGCGGTAGTCGTTGACGCGTCCGGTGATGGAGACCGCGGTGACGGTGTGCTCGCGCACCTGGGACTTGCGGAGGTAGCCGTTGGGGTCGGTGAGTTTGAACTTGCCGCCCACGGTGATGGTGCGGGCGTTGGTCTCGCCCTCCTGGATCAGTGCGGCGGCCGCGAGTTCTTCGGCGCGGAGCTTGGCGTAGCGCTTGGCCTGAGCGGGGATGTGGAACTCGACGGGATAGTCGAAGATCTCCGAGCCGGGGAGGCGGGCCTTGTGGTCGAGCGGTTCGGTGGCGCTCGGCTTGGTGGCGGGGGCTTTGAAGTCGAAGGCTTGCAGGGAGACCTGTTCGGTGGTGAGCTCGGCCTCGGCGCGCCAGTCGGTTATGCGCTCGCCCTTCACTTGGTCCGTCGGCGGGTGGAACGGGATCGACGGGGCCGCGGAGAGGTCGCTGACGGGCTTGTGGCTGGCGGGCTTGTCGGCGAGGACGATCTTGTGCCCGCTCTTGCTGTGCGTGAAGTAGTAGTAGATGCCTTCGAACTCCATGAGGCGGGAGACGAAGTTGAAGGCGGTCTCGCGGTACTGGACGAGGAAGTCGTGCGGGTCGTACTTGCCCTTGAGGTGGGCCGTGTCGAGCGTGTTCTTGATGCCGGCGCGGGCGAAGACTTCTTCGATGATCTCGACGACGGTCTTGCTCTGGTAGACGCGGCAGTCGCTGGTGCGGGTCAGCAGCCAGAACTTGGGGACGACGGTGAGGTCGAACTGCGGGCGCTCGCGGAGGCGCTGGTTCTGCACGACGCGGACGACCACGCCGTCGAAATAGCGGGTGGCCTTGGCGTCGCGCTTGACGCGGAGCGTGAGCGGCGTGCCGAGGAGCTTGTCGGCGTCAACGTCCTTGGATTTCTCGGTGGTGACGCGGACGGCGAGTCGGTAGGGCGTCGAGAAGGCCTCGGTGTAGGAGAAGGACTCCAGCAGCAGGGGCGAGCCGATGTCCGCGGCGCGTTCGATGGCGATGTTGCGGGCTTTGGCGAGGGTGCTGGGGGGCATGACTCATCCTTCAACGACGCGTGCGGGACCGACTCGCGAGCGGGCGCCCGCTCCACCCGACCGACCGACCCCCCCACCCACACCCCCGACCCGCCACTCCAACTTCCTGACCAATCCCCCCCCCCTCCCCCCCTGCTGCCACCGCCGGCTCACTATTTGATGGGCTCGGCCTTGGCGCACCAGGGGAAGCGGAGGCGGGGACGAACGAAGCCATAGACGCGTTTGTTTGCAAAGCGGTCGGTGCGGAGGTAGACGCCGTCACCGTCGCGCGAGCCACCGGTGTTGGTGTTTCCTTCGATAGTGTCGATGGCGACGGTGTCGTTGTTGCGCGCCTGGGGGGAGCGGGTGACGTGTGTGACCAAGCCGGTGTGTCCGGAAAAGAACTTGCCGGTGGTGATTTCCCCGCCGCTTTTGCCGTCGAAGACGAAAACGTCGCCGGGGCGGATGGTTTCCTCGCGGGTGGCGAGGACCTGGGCCTTGGTCCAGCGGGTGTTGAGTTTGCTGTTGCCGTGCCACATGCCGCCGGCCCAGGTGGTGCGTGGGCAGGTGGTCTCGCCGCCGAGCATGGTGGCGGCGGTGAGGTGGCAGTGATACACGAAGGCGGCGCACCAGAAGCGGTCGTCGTCGCGGGCTTTGTCGGAGCCGCCGGCCTCGGTCCACATGTCGTCGATCTCGTCGCCGCGGTTGATCGGGGTGGAGACCTTGGCGGATTTGCCGTTGACGACGCGGTCGCGGAGTTCGCGCTTCTCGCGGACGCTGAGGCGGGTGTGGGCGTATTGCGCGACGAGCAAGCCGTAGAGCCGCTGCAGGTCGTCGCGCCAGTGAAGATCGACCGAAAACTCGGCCCGGGCGATGGCGCGGCTGACGGGCTGGATGACGCTCGCGAGGCTGAGCGGCGTCATTGAAGACAGAACGGCAACAGCTTCGGCGATGGCGACGTCAAGCTCGGCGTTGCGCAGGCAGAGCGGGCCGCGGAGAGACGGGCTGATCGGGCTGGCGGGGCGCAGCAGCACGGCGGCGGGGTTGATGGCGCCGCGCTGCTCGATGCGGAAGATGTCCTCGAAGCCGGGCATGGGTGTCGGACGGGACGGGGGAGGGAGCGGGGGTTAGAAGGCGTACTCGAACTCGCCGTTCTTGACGCTGACATGGACGCGGCGGACGGGCTCGCCGCTGACGACGCGTTCGAGGATTTCGCGCCCGATGCGCGGGAGCATCTGGCGGGTGATGATGGCGTCGATGGCACGAGCGCCGGACTCGCTCTCGGTGGTGCGCTGGGCGACGGTCTCGACGACTTCGGGGTCGTAGGTGAAGGCGACCTTGTGCCCGTCGCGGACGCGGTCCTCGATTTTGCGGAACTGGAGCTTGATGATGCCGCGGATCATCTCGTCGGAGAGCGGGTAGTACGGGATGACGTTGATGCGCCCCAGGAGGGCGGGCGGGAAGACCTTGAGCAGCGGCTCGCGGAGAGCCTTGCCGAGCGCGTCGGGGTCGGGCCTCAGCGCGGGATCCTGGCAGAGGTCGGTGATGACTTCGGTGCCGGCGTTGGAAGTGAGCAGGATGATGGTGTTCTTGAAGTCGATGTCGACGCCTTCGGAGTCCTTCATCATGCCCTTGTCGAAGACCTGGAAGAAGATCTCGTGGACGTCCGAGTGGGCCTTCTCGACTTCGTCGAGCAGGACGATGGAGTAGGGGCGGCGGCGGACGGCTTCGGTGAGCACGCCGCCCTGCCCGTAGCCGACATAGCCGGGGGGCGAGCCCATGAGCGTGGAGACCTTGTGGGCCTCCTGGAACTCGCTCATGTTGATGGTGATGAGGGCCTGCGGCCCGCCGTAGAGCGTCTCGGCGAGCGCGACGGCGGTTTCCGTCTTGCCGACACCGGAGGGCCCGACGAGCATGAACACGCCGATGGGGCGGCCGGGGTTGTCGAGCTTGGCGCGGCTGAGCTGGATGCGGCTGGCGATGGCGTCGAGCGCGTGCCGCTGCCCGATGACGCGCTGGTTGAGCGTCTGACCCAGCTTGAGCACGCCCTCGGCCTCGTCGCGGACCATGCGTCCGACCGGCACGCCCGTCCAGTCGGCAACGACCTTGGCGACGACGTTGGCGTCGACCGCGGGGAGCATCAGCGGGCGCTCGCCCTGCAAGGCGGCGAGCTTGGTCTGCAGGTTCTTGACCTCCGCGAGCATGTGCTCCCGCTCGGCGGGAGATGGTGCGCCGGGGACGGGGGCGCCGCCCGCGCCGCTGTCGCTCGGCTGGCGCAGGGCCTTGTAGGTGCTGCTGAGCTGCGTGACGATGGCGCGTTCTTTCTCGAAGCGCTGCGTCAGGTCGGCCAGGCGGTCCTCGTGGGCTTTGAGGGCGGTGGTCAGTTCGCGGTTGCGTTCCGCGTTGCCGGAGCCGATCGCCGTCTCACGCGCGAGCAGGCGGAGCTCGTCCTTGACGGCGTCGATCTCGCGCGAGGTGTCCTCGATCTCGCCGGGCGTGGCGTCGTGACTGACGGCGACGCGGGCGCACGCGGTTTCGATGAGGCTGACGGCCTTGTCGGGGAGTTGGCGCCCGTGGATGTAGCGCCGGCTGAGGCGGACGGCGGCTTCCAGCGCTTCGTCGAGCACAACGAGTTTGTAGTTGGATTCGAGCACGTCCGCGAGGCGGCGGATCATGATGAGGGCGCGCTTCTCGTCGGGCTCGTCGACCTTGACGACCTGGAACCGGCGCGTCAGCGCGGGGTCCTTCTCGATGTACTTCTTGTACTCGGCCTGCGTGGTCGCGGCGATGGTGCGGAGCTGCCCGCGGGCGAGGGCGGGCTTGAGGAGGTTGGCGGCGTCGTTCTGGCCGGCCGCCCCGCCCGCGCCGACGAGCGTGTGCGCCTCGTCGATGAACAGGACGATCGGCTTGGCGGAGGCCTTGACCTCGTCGATGACCTTGCGAAGGCGCGACTCGAACTCGCCCTTGACGCTAGCGCCGGCCTGGAGGAGGCCCACGTCGAGCGCGAGCACGCGGGCGTTCTTCAAGGGGCCCGGGACGTCGCCCGCGGCGACGCGCTGCGCGAAGCCCTCGACGACGGCGGTTTTGCCGACGCCGGCCTCGCCCGTGAGGATGGGGTTATTCTGCCGACGACGCATCAGGATGTCGATGCACTGGCGGATCTCGGGATCGCGCCCGACGACCGGGTCCATCTTGCCGGATTTGGCCTTGGCGGTGAGGTCCTCGGTGAACTTGTCGAGGGCGGCTTCGCCCTGCTGGCCCATAGAGCCGGGGGCGGCGGCGGCGGGGTCGCCGGGGATCGGCTCGGGCTCGGGCCCGGCGTCTTCGCTGGAGCCGGCGACGATCTTGGGGAACTCTTCGATGAGGCGTTCGACGGGGATCTTCTTGAGCTCGGCGGACATGCCGAGGAGTTCTTCGCGCAGGCCGCGGGCCGTCATCGCGCCCAGAAGGATGTGCCCGCTGCGGACGCGGGCTTCCTTGAAGCGGAGCAGGGCGTAGAGGATGGCCTCGGTCATGGCTTCGTCGACGGAGTCGGCGATGGTGGGCGGGGCGCCGCTGCCCCGGCGGAGTTTCTCGAGGCTGACGACGATGTCGCTCTGCACGCGGGCGGTGTCGACGTTGAAGGCGGCGAAGATGAGGGGGAGGTCGCTGCCGGGAACCTGCAGGAACAGGTGGAGCCAGTGCCCGAGTTCGAGCGAGCGGTTCGCGCGGGCGGCGGCGAGCTTGTAGGCCGCGTCCAGCGCGTTGAAGCAGGTGGTGTTCAGGCGATCGACCTGAGCCTTGCGTTCGACGTTCGCCATGAGATCTCCAGAACAGACGGGTCGGTCGGGGAGGGGTGGAAGGGGCGCGGGGGACGGTTAGACCTGATGCATGACGGTGAGGTCGCCGCGGTCGTCGCGGCTTTCGGAACTGAGGAGCCAACTCGTCATGCCGAGCTGGGCCCCGCCGCCTTCGCCGCCCAGGCGGGTCATGGGAACGTTGTCGGCGGCGACGACGAGCTGGATCTGCACGTCGAGCTGGTTGCCCAGATAGGTTCGGATCCAGTCGCGGACGTAGTCGTGCCCGGGCGCGCCGGGGAGGAGTTGGCGGTAGAGCGGCAGGGGCATGGGCCCGAGGACGAGGCGGAAGGCGGATTGGCAGTCGAACACGTGCGAGCCGGCGAGTGCCGTCGAGCCGAGCACGCCGGCGCCGGCGGAGCCGAGGCGCGTGCGCGATGCGTCGGGGACGCTGATCCAGCGGCCCAGGAACTCGCGGACGGTGACGGTGGTGCCGAGGCACGCGGACAGGATCGCGCGGAGGCCTTCGGGGTGGCGCGTCGGGGAGGCGAGGTGGGCGGCGAAGTGGAGTTTGGAGTCGGGGTCGACGGCGTCGCGCGGGGTCGTGGCGGCGGCGGAGCGGGAGCGCCCGCGAACGCCGGAATCGTCGACGCGGTGGCGGAGCGCGGTGGTGCCGTAGCCGCAGAGCGCGCCGATGTGATCGCTGAAGCGGCTGGAGCGCGGGCGATCCTGGCTGGCGGCGATGTTGCAGACCTGCCAGGCGCGGTAGAACAGGCAGGCCATGCGGTGATGGAAGAGGTCGATGAAGCGGGCGGCGGCGGGGTCGTTGCCGGAGACCTCGCGGCTGCGGATGAAGCGGGTGAGGTGCGTCGGGAACGGGCCCGCGGGGGCGAGCACGCCGAAGCAGTGCAGGAAGACGCGGCGAGCGCCGGCGTCGTTCGGACCGCCCGCGGGCGGGCCCAGGCCGGCGAAGCTGGTGGCGGGGAAGGCGAGGGAGGGCTTCTGGTTGAGGCGGACGGGGTCGTCGCGGACCAGGCCGGAGGTGCCGATAGGCGGATGGTCTTCGTGCGCGCGTTGGATCGCGCGGACGGCGTGGAAGAAGTCCCAGCCGCCACGCGGATCGGCGATCTGCGCGATCAGATCATCGGGCGTTGGCCGAGCCGCGGCTCCCATCGGGCGATCTCTCCACGGTCGAGGGTTTCGAGGACGGTCTGGGTGAACGCGTTGACGGTGACGTATCGGGCGAGGAACTGCTCGAGGACGCAGCCCAGGACGTAGGGCCCGATGCCGACGAAGGCGCGGTCGTCGAGGGTGAGCGTGACGCCGAGCCCGCGGACGAAGGACATGACGCCCCCGCCGGCGACGCCACGGACAACGGGCTCGGCCCGGACGGACTTGACGCCGCTGACTTGTTCGACGTGCGCGGGGTGGTTGTGGTCGGCGTAGAGGCGGAGCAGGTCGCGCATGGCGACGGCGCCGGAGATCGGGTCGGTGTCGCTGAGGGAGAGGTAGTTGAGGCTCTGCTGGTTGATCATGCGCCAGGCGGTGTCGCCCTCGGCCCGGGAGGCGCGGGGCGGCGTCGGGCGGACGACGCAGCGGATGGACGCCGTCGGCGCGTTGACTTCCAGTTCGAAGTGCGAGCCCTGGCCGGCGGTGCGGCGGGGTTCGGCGCCGTCGGTCGCGGCGCCGACGGACGCCGAGCCGGTGACTTCGACCCCGGGCGCGACTTCGAGCGGGAGGTCGCGGTTGGTCGCGAGGACTTCGACGGAGAGTTCAGCGACGCCGGACTCGCGCGAAGCGCCGCTGGAATCGACCAGCGAGAGGTAGACCTCGCTGCCGGTGTAACTGCGGCGCGGCGAGCCGGCGCGGACTTCGTCGAGCGTCAGGCGGCGCGGCACGCGGTGGGTGGCGAAGTAGCGGGACTTGCCCTCGGCCGCTTCGAACCCGCCGGCGCGGTAGAAGGGGACGAAGTGCCGATCAGGCTCGGCCCCCTCGGAATGCCCGACGACGGAGCGGACGGAGTAGACCTCGAAATCCAGCGGGCGCGTGCGGCTGACCATCACCTGATACTCGCTGGTGCGGTCGGTGACGGGGATGCGGTCCGCGGAGGCTTCGAAGAGGTTGACCGCGGGCGTGCAGTAGAGCAGCACGCTCTCTTCGCTCACACGGTTCTCGAGCGATGGGTCTTCGCGCGAGAGCAGCAGCACGACCTCGAACGTGCTGCCGGAGATCGCGGGCATCACGCCCGAGAGGCCGGCGACGCGCGCGAAGAGGAAGCGCTCGGGCAGGGCGAAGTACTCCTGCAAGAGGCGGTAGCCCTGGAAGGTGCGGGCGTCGATGGGGAGCAGGGCTTCGTCCGCCGTGAACCCGTGGGCGCCGAGACGGACGGGCTCGACCCAGCGCGCGGTGCCCGGGCCGGCGTCGGCGACGGGGCGGACGCAGACGGCGACGGTGCGGCTGAGGACCTGCTCGTGCAGGCGGGCGCCCAGGGGCCCGCGGAAGAAAAGGTCGAGTTCGTCCAGGCCCTTGATCTTGGACGCGTCGATCGGGGCCGTCATGCGGAAACGCAGGACCAGCGCGGCGGGCGCGGCGGGCGTGCCCGGCGGGGGCTCGAGCCCGAGCGTGCCGATCTCCTTGGTGAGGTAACGGGCCGAGGCGAGCTCGAAGGGCCACAGGCGGACGTCGTGTGCGGTGCGGAACTCGCAGCGCGTACGCGAGCGGCCCAGGGCGGTGGACATCAGACGCGTGCCGCGTGGGAGGAGGAAGCCGCCGGCGGCGAGCTCGGGGTTCTGCTTCTGCGGGGCGCACTGCACGACCGTCATGGACGGGACGGGGGCGGTGAGGTGCGGGGAGACGATCTCGAGGAGCGTCTGCGTGAAGCGGGGAAACTCCGCTTCGAGCTTGAGCTGCACGCGGGCGGACATGTACGCGAAGCCTTCGAGGAGGCGTTCGACGTACGGGTCGGCGCAGGGAAACTCGCCGGTGGAGAGGGAGAGTCGCCCGGCGATGCGGGGGAACTCGCGCGCGAACTCCATCGCGCTGGAGTGCAGGTGCGCGAGCTCGCGCTCGTACAGATCAAGCATCCGATCATCCATCGCGGACGCCCCTCAGCTGGATGGCCCCGGAGTCGGGGTCGAAGACGGCGCGGACGAACATCGCGTGCGGCGTGGGCAGCGGGCAGAACTCGCACTCGACCTCGAACATCAGGCTCTCGGGGCCGGAGGAGCCCGAGCCGCCGGAGTCGTCGCCCGAGTCTTCGCTCTCGCGGGCGATGGCCCGGACGACGAGGGACTCGGGGATGATGCGGGGCTCGAAGCGTTCGATGGCTTCGCGGATGACCTCGGCGAGGTAGTCGGGGTTTCGAGTGACGGCAAAGGTGCCGGCGAGGGCGGGAAGGCCGTAGTTGACGATCGAGCCGGCGGCGTGTGGGAACGAGGCCATACGTTCACGCTCGCGCGGGCGGGAGGTGTTGAGGAGAAGTTCGAGGTCTCGGAGCAGCGCGGCGGCGAGGCGCGTGCTGGACCAGGAGCGGTCCTCGGGGCTGTCCACGCCGCGGGGGTCGTCGCTGACCAGGCGGTCCAGCAGCGAGGGCTGGAGCTGCTCGATCGGGATGGTTCTCAACCGGCGTCCTCCGCGAAGGTCATCTGGCCGGCTTCGAGGAGGGCGATCTCATCGCGGCCGGTGAGGAAGACGCGCTGGCCCAAGCCGCGGTGCTCCCCGTCGGAACCTTCATCGAACTGCGTGGTCCGCGACATGACCAGGTCGCGCTCGCCGGAGGTCTCGGTGCCGGGGTAGCGGACGGGGATGTACCCGTTGACGGCCCCGCCGGTGATGAGCGTGAGGCTGACGGGGGCCCAGACCAGGTCGGCGAGGGTTTCGGGGGCGGGGACGTCGAGGGAGCGGACGCGGCAGATGGGGAGCCAGGAGTACTTGCCGTCGAGGACGATCTCGAGCATCGGGCCAAGGCGTGTGTCGGCGTCGAGGAAGGCGTCGAAGTTCTCGCCGGCGCGCTGGAAGGGCGTGGGCGGGGAGGCGTCGAGCGCGCGGTCGCGGAGTTCGGCGGCGGCGGCGGCGTTGCCGCGGGCCGCGAGACCGACGCTCTGGATCCACTCGGCCATCCACGGCTCGGGCTCGCCGATGACCATGGGGGTGGTGCGTCCGGCGAAGACCTCGCGGCGGATGAGTTCGGCCTCGACCAGCCCGCGGTAGGCGAGCGTGGTGGGGACCATCTTGGGGTTGAGCGTGCCGATGGAGCCGAGCAGCTGCCCAGCGCGGGACCACTGCCCGACGAGGCTGAGCGTCTGGAACAGATGCTCGCGCAGGCGGACGTTGGTGGGTTCGGAGCGGATGCGGGCTTCGAGGGCGGCGACGGCGTCGTCGAAGCGTCCCTGTTCGAGCAGATCGTCCACGTCCGTGAGCATGCGGGGCGCTTTCGCTGAAGATGGCCCGGGACGCCGGCCCCGGGTTCGGGGCCAGCATACCCGATCCGACGATCTTTCAACACAAGACGGGCGAGCGTCGGAGATCGACGCTCGCCCGGCTGACCGATTAGGGCGTGTGGATCAGAACGAGGCCTTCTCGTTGGTCGCGAGGTTCCAGCCGCCCGTGGGCTTGGCGCCTTCGCTGCCGTCGTCCTTGATCTGGGTGTACTGCATGGTCATCTCGCTGAAGCGGAGGGAGATGCTCTCGGTCGGCGTGCCCATGCCGGCGCTGCCGCCCGGGGCGTAGCTGGAGACGATCAGCTTCTTGAACTTGATGACCTGGTAGACGGTCTGCTTCTCGTTGGGGCGGCAGAGGGTGAGCGTCGCGTCCGGGATGACCTTGCCGGTGGCGCAGTACTGGAACAGGGTCGGGGAGGCGACGTCGAGCAGCTTGCCGAAGTTGAAGTCGGAGAAGGTTGCGCGGTTGTCGGCGTGGCTGCCGGCGGAGGTGTGAGGGGCGTTGCTGGCCTGGGAGACGCTGAAGGAGTAGGTGCTCAGTTCGATCTGCTTCTCGTAACCCTTCGCGGTGGAGTCCCCGTCGATCCCGTTGAGTTTCAGGTACATCTCAGCCATGGTCGTGCTCCCGAGTCGTGACGCGTTCGACCGTTCCTTCGGGTTCGTCCGGGCCACGCGGTCCGGAGCGAGTGATGAGGGTCGATCGTCGGTGTGTGTTCTGCCTTCCCTTCCCCCAGGTCATCCGTCTTTCGGCCGCGGGTCTGTCATGACCCGCAGCACATGGTGTGATCGTTGTCAGCCGGTGCCGTGTTGCGCGCTCCGGGCGGGCCGGCTGAAAATTCCTGTTTCGTGCCCCGCGGGCGGCACGGGCCGCGGGGAAGGGCCGGCGCTCCGCCGACCTCGACCGCCCCCCTACTCCCCCACTCCCCCACTCCCCCCACCCCCACCGCTGCGGCGGCGGGTTTGGAGGTGAGGCGGGCGGGAAGCGCGAAACGGGCCCGCGGGGGCCGCGGAAAGCGGCGCCCGGCGAGCCCGGCGGCGGTGCGTGGTCGGCCCCTCTTGGCCCGTGCCCGCTCAGCTCTTGCCGGTGGGCAGCTTGGCGACCAGGCTCATCGCGACGTTGATTTCCTCGAGCTGGAAGTGCGGGCGGATGAAGAACTGCGCGTCGTAGGCGCCGGGGTTGTCGGGGTCCTCGTTGACGACGACCTCGGCCGCCGCCAGGGGACGCTTGGCGAGACCTTCGGCGCTTTCCTCTGCGGGGTTGGAGGAGACGTAGACGTTGATCCACTTCTGCAGCGTCTTGCGGACGCCGTCGGCGCTGGACCAGTCTTCGCCCTCGCCCTTGACCATGCCCACCTTGTCGTAGCACATCTTCTTGAGGAAGTGCGCGAAGCGGGAGCTGGCGAAGATGTAGGGCAGGCGGGTGCCGAGACGCTCGTTGGCGTTAGCTTCCGAGGTGGACCACTGCTCGGCCTGGCGGAGCGTCTGCCCGCCGACGAACGCGGCGTTGGGCTCGCCCTTCCACCACACCAGCGGCATGAGCCCGTTGTTGGAGAGCTCGGCCTCACGGCGCTGGTCGATGGCGACCTCGGTGGGGCACTTGACGTCGACGTCGCCGTCGGAGGTTTCGAAGGCGTGCATGGGGAGCTGGGCGACTTCACCGCCGGACTCCTTCCCGCGGATCTGCACGCACCAGCCCGACTCGCGGAAGGCGCGGGTGATGTTGGTGCCCATGGCGTAGGCGGCGTTGGCCCAGACGAAGCGGTTGTGATCGGCGCCGGCGGTGTCTTCTTCGAAGGCGAAGGCGCTGACCTTCTGCCCGCTCTCGCCGTAGGGCATGCGGGCCATGAACCGGGGGAGCGTCATCGCCAGGAAGCGGGCGTCCTCGGCCTTGCGGAGGTCGTTCCACGCGGCGTGCCGCTTGGTGCGGACCTGCTCCGAGATGTTCTCGGGGTCCTGGAGCTGCTCCCAGGAATCCAGGCCCATGAGGCCCGGGGCGGCGGCGGAGATGAACGGGCAGTGGCACGAGGCGCACACCGCGGCGACCCAGCCGAGCATCTGCACGTCCTGGTGCGAGTGGTCGAAGTAGAAGTCCCCGATGAGGGCGCCGAAGGGCTCGCCCCCGGGCTGGCTGAACTCATCGCGGTGGAGCTTGTTGTAGAGGTCGCTCTTGTCCCACTGCGCGCCGCTCTTGGCCTCGAGGCTGTCGTACAGCTCCTGCTTGGAGACGTTGAGCACGCGGATCTTGAGCGTTTCGTCGGTGGCGGTGTTGTTGCAGAGATAGTGGAGCCCGCGCCAGGCGGACTCGAGCTGCTGGAACTCCGGGTTGTGCAGGATCTCGTTGATCTGCGCGGTCAGGCGGGCGTCGATCGCGGCCATCGCTGCCTTGATGGACTTGCGGAAGTTCTTCGGGTCCGGCTTGAACGCGTCGCCCAGCAGCAGCGTGATCAGCGTGTCGACGCCGGCCTGGGTCTCGTTGATCCGTTCCGGGTCCTTGGTCTTGACCGTCTTGCTCAGGACGTCCATGAGGGACGGGCCGGAGGGCGTGAGAAAGTCGCTGAAGGAACTCTGTGATTGTGCCTGCGTCATGGGTTAGTTCCCTTCCTTGGCGCCGCCCTTGAACTCGGAAAGAGCTTTCAAGACCTGCGGGTTGTTGAGCAGGCTCTCGAGCTCACGGGTGTCCTTGCCGTCGAGATTGGTTTCCAGGGCCTGCAGGCGTTCGCGCTGCTGCAGGAGCACGCGGAGCGGCTCGATCTTGCGGGCGATGCCCTCGGGCGTGAAGTCCTTCATGCTCTCGAAGGTGAGGTCGACGTTGAGCACCCCGCCCTGCCCGTCGAGCTTGTTGTCGACGCTGAAGGACGCGCGGGGGCGCATTTCCTTCATCTTGGAGTCGAGGCTCTTGGCGTCGAAGTCGACGAAGCGGCGGTCCTTCAGCAGCTTGTCCGGGCGGTTGCGCCCGGACAGGTCCGCCATGACGCCCATGACGAACGGCAGGCTGACGAGCTTCATCGCGCCGCCGGTGTACGTCTTGTACTCGATGTGCACGCGCGGCTTTCGGTTGCCGCTCTTGGCGATGTCTCGGTTGGAACTGGCTCGGGCCATGGTGCTTTCCTTTACCTCGGTTGAGCTGGGTGGGTTCGGGCTGGGTCGCTTGAGGCTGAGTCGGTTAAGGCTGGGTCGGTTAAGGCTGGGTCGGTTAAGGCTGAGTCGGTTGAGGCTGGGTCGTTTGAGGCTGAGTCGTTTATGCCTGTGGTGGCGGCGGGTTGTGCAGCGCTCGGATGTTTCGACGAACCGGGCGGGCGGTCCGTGTGATGCCCCGTCCGGCCTCCCGGAACACTGTATCGTCCGGGTCCATCCGCCAACCGGAACTGCGGGCATCAGGCAATCGCGTCAATCCGACGATCCCTCCGGTTTTTCCAGTCGCTGCACCCATTCTTCGATGGTCTCGATCGCGCCCCCCTTGAGCAGGCGGTAGTGCTCGGTATACGGGCGACCCATCAGACCCTTGGCCAGCCGCAGGATCAGCGGGACCGGGCTCGATCGGCGCTCGTCGTCCTGTTCGTAGTACATTCGGGCCGCGTCGATGAAGTCGCGCACTTCGTTGGCGTTGCGGGCCATCTTTGGGATCTGCACGACGACCGACGGCGAGCCGGAGCCGCCGCCGGAAGGGGCGGATCCGGCGGCAACCGCGCCGGCGGCGGGCTGGTTCCCGCTGGGTTCGGACGTGGCGCCGGCGTCCGCGGTGGCGCCGCGCCGGCCCAGCCATTCCCGCACGTGCTTGCGGGCGTCGGTCAGGATGGTCACCACGGGCTGAAGTCGCGGCAACTGTTCCGGCCCGGCGTTGCCCAGGCGGACGAAGATCTGCTCGATGTCGGTGATGCGCTTCAACGCCGCGTCGATCGCCTGGGCGGTGGCGGCGAGCTCGCCCGGGTCGGCGTCGATCCACGCCGCGTCGATGGTGCGCTGGTCGACGGCGTCTTCGCCGGGCGCGGGCTTGATCTTCCCGCTGGCGACCATGATGGATTCCAGCGAGTACGTGCCGGCGTTGCGCGACTTGACCAGCGGCGACCGGCGCAGACGCCGCGCAAGCTGGTAGTTGTGCTCGTCCTTGGTGCCCACGGCTACGCCGAGTTCGTTGAACACGCGGACGCGCCGGTGCCACGGCTCGCTCCAGCCCGGACGATCGTCCTTCAAGGGCAGCAGCGTGTCCCACCGGTTTTCCAGCATCCAGCGGAGCGCCCCGAGCCCGTCGGCCAGGCCGACCAGCCCGCGGAGCTGCAGCAGCGAGACGCAGTACCACCCGGCGAGGACCAGGTCATGGCTGCGCCCCAGCAGCGTGATGGCGCCGTTGCGGACCTGTTCCCAGTCGGGGTCTTCGCCGGGGATGGTTCGGCGGACGAACGCGCCGGGAGAGTCCGGCGGGGCGGGGAGGACTTCGGTGCGTTCGGGCGTGCCCTTGGCTTCGCGGCGGAAGTCGAGGTAGTCGGGGTCGGTGTCGAGGGGCTCGCCGGAGACCGCCGCGTCGGAGATCGGGCGGAACAGCCCGTCGTAGGCGAGGTACGGCTCGATGCCGTCTTCGAAGGCGCTCGGGGCGGCGGGCGCGGCGGTCGCGCCGTCGGAGGAACAGACCATCGCACGCTCGAACCCGATCATCGCTCTCTCCGCACTGGCCGGGACGGCGGTCTCTGGCAACACCCCTGAATCGCCGCCCGGGACAGAACTGTTCTTCGGTCATTCCGAGGCCCGGGTTCGCACCCTATCACGAAGCCGCATCACGAAGCCGCGGCTGGATCGACCGGGGCGGCGGGAGCCGCGGGGTCGGCGGCGGGGTCTTCCGCCGGGGCCACGGGTTCGATCGGTTCGCCCAGCAGGCCGGCCATCAGACCGGCGTCGAACCCGTACCGACCGGGCAGGGCGTACGCCAACACGCGGGTTTCCGCCTGCGTCAGGCCCAGGCGGCGGAAGCTCTCCACCACACGCTCCATGGCGGCGAGGGCGGAGGCTTCGTCGGCGTTGAGCCCGGCGCGGAAGGCGGCGAAGTCGGCCCCGCCATCGGCGCGGTAGGTGTCCCACGAGGTGGACAGCGCGGCGAGGTGGGGGTGCTTGCCGAGGGTGGTGACGGCGTCGCGGGCGGAGGTCAATGACGCCGCGTCGAACCGCTTGAGCGTGATCGGGTAGTTGGCCGCGTCACGCAGCGAGGCGGGCGTGCGGATCGGGATGTCCTGGTACAGCCCGCGGCCGATGAGGGCCTCGGCGAGATCGCTGATGGTCTGGCGACGCGAGCGGGCGCCGAGCTGGCTGAGGAAGTCCTCGGCGAGCTGCGTCACGACGCGCGGCGTGAACAGGCGGGTCGCTTCCTGGTCGGAGACGGCGGCGGTGATGGCGGCGGACGCCGTCACCGTGTTCACCGCGCCCGCGACGCCCGCGTCGGGCTGCGTGACGATCGTCACCAGCGAGGTATCCAGGAACTCGCCGGCGGCGAGCTCCGCGTCGCGGACCAGCAGCGGGAAGCCGCCGGCCTGCACGTTCGGGGTGACCAGCCCGGCATTGTTGCTCGGGCGGATCCCGATGCGGGCCCGCTCGCCCGGGTTGGTGCCGGTGCGCAGCGGGCTGGCGGTGTTGAAGCGGATCTGGTTGCTCGAGGTGATCTCCGCACCGTTGAGCAGCGTGATCTCGCCCGCGTTGACGTTGATGCTGCCCAGGGCGGCGAGCGAGCCAAGCACGGCGGACGAGGTGCCGGCGTCGATGGTCAGGTTGCCGAAGGAGACGATGGCGTCGTTGGGCGACATCGTAAAGCCGTTGCGGGCGTCGATGCGGAAATCGGTCTGGGTGTTGGGGCTGCCCAGGCTGCCGGAGGTGGCATCGGAGCTGAGCAGGACGGTGGCGAAGCGGATGCGCCCGTTGGGCGTGACTCGCGTCTGCGGGCCGGAGTCGAACGCGACCGAGCCGAGCGGGCTCGCGGTTGAGCCGATGCCGCGGCGGAAGCGGTAGATGGGCGAGCGTTCGGTGGATTGAGCGTCGGAGGCGAAGGTGACCTGGCGGGTGTTGTTCTGCGCGAGGACGCGCCCGCCGTAGAACTGCGTGCCGGTGGTGAAGATGCGGGACGCGTCGGCGCCGGTGAAGGTGAGGTCGTCGTTGATGGCGAGGGAGCCGGCGGAGAGGTCGGTCCCGCTGCCGATCTCGGTCATGCCGCCGGCGTCGGTGGTGACGGCGCCCAGGCCGCTGACATCGCCCATGAACGCGGTGGTGCCGGTGGAGTTGACGGTGAGGTCATTGCCCGCGCCGGTGACGGTGCCGGCGAAGGTGACGTCGCCGGTACCGGTGGAGACGGTGTTGGCCGTCGTGCCCGAGCCGAGGATGTTGAGCGCGTCGTTGATGGTGACGCGGGTGGCGGCGATATCGACGTTGGCGCCGAGCTGCGTGGAGCCGCCGGCGTTGGTGGTGAGCGCGCCGAGCCCGGAGAGGTCGCCGCCGAAGGCCGTGGCGCCGGTGGAGTTGATCGTGAGGTTGTTGCCCGCGCCGGCGACGGCCCCGGTGAAGGTGGCGTTGCCCGAGCCGGTCGAGACCGTGCGGGTGCCCGTGCCGGTGAAGGTCGTGGTGCCGGCGACGATGAACGCGCCGTTGGCCGCGGAGGTATCGATCGTGTTGGTCGACGCGCCGGTGCCGGCGATGGTGAGATCGTCACCGATGGCGACGGACGAAGCGGTGACATCGACGCCGGTGCCGAGCTGCGTGGTGCCGCCGGCGTTGGTGCTCAGCGCGCCCAGGCCGGTGACATCGCCGCTGAACGTTGTGGCGCCGGTGGAGTTGATCGCGAGGTCGTTGTTCGCGCCGGTGACAGATCCGGTGAAGGTGGCGTTGCCGGAGCCGGTCGAGATCGTGCGAGCGCCCGTGCCGGTGAAGGTCGTGGTGCCGGCGACGCTGAACGCGCCGTTGCTGCCCGAGGTGTCGATGGTGTTGGTCGACGCGCCGGAGCCGGCGATGGTGAGATCGTCGCCGATGGTGACGGAGGCGGCGGTGACGTCGACATCGGTGCCGAGCTGCGTGGAACCGCCGGCGTTGGTGGTCAGAGCGCCGAGCCCGGAGAGGTCGCCGCCGAACGCCGTGGTACCGGTGGAGTTGACGGTGAGGTTGTTGCCCGCGCCGGTGACGGCCCCGGTGAAGGTGGCGTTGCCGGAGCCGGTCGAGACCGTGCGAGCGCCGCCGCCGGTGAAGGTCGTGGTGCCGGCGACGCTGACCGCGCCGTTGGCCGCGGAGGTGTCGATGGTGTTGGTCGACGCGCCGGAGCCGGCAACGGCGAGGTTGTCGCCGATCGCGACCGAGCCGGCGGTGATGTCGACGTTGGCGCCGAGCTGCGTGGTGCCGCCCGCGTCGGTGGTGAGGGCGTTGACGCCGGTGACGTCGCCGAGGAAGGACGTGGTGCCCGTCGTGTTGACGGCGAGGCTGTTGGACCCGCCGGCGAGCGTGCCGGAGAAGGTCGCGCCGTCGGCGCCGGCGGAGATGGTGCGAGCGCCGGCCCCGGCGAGGGTTGTCGAGCCGGAGACGCCGAAGCCCGCGCCGCTGGTGTAGGTCGTGCCGCGGAGCGTGGCGTTGCCGGTGTACGTCTGGGCGGCGGCGGTGGCGACGTTCTGGACGTCGATCGCGTCGGCGCCGGTGTTGGTGCTGGTGACGGAGAGGGCGTTGAGGCCCGCCGCGGCCCCGTTCACGACGGCGCGGCCGGCGCCCGCGTTGATCGCCAGCGAACGCCCGTTGCCGGTGATGCCGCCGGTGGAGACGCCCACGCCGTTCATCGCGACGGTGGCGGGGGCCGCGGCGTCGAGGGTGACGGCGGCGTAGGTCTGCTGGCCGGTGGTGGAGTAGGTCCCGCCGCGGAGGGTCGCGGCATCAGCGATGCCCATCGAGCCGGCGCTGACGTTCCCGCCGAGGATGCTGGCCCCGCCCGCGTCGGTCGTGAGGGCGCCGATGCCGGAGACGTCGCCGCCGAAGGTGGTGACGCCGGAGGAGTTGACGGCGAGATCGTTGCCCGCGCCGGTCACAGCGCCGGTGAATGTGGCGTTGCCCGAGCCGGTCGAGACGGTGCGGGCGCCGGTGCCGGTAATCGTCGTGGCGCCGGCGACGCTGAACGCGCCGTTGGCGGCCGAGGTGTCGATGGTGTTGGTCGACGCGCCGGAGCCCATGAGCGTCAGGCTGTCGCCGATGGCGATCGAGTTGGCGGTGATGTTCGCGCCCGAGCCGAGCTGCGTGGAGCCGCCGGCGTTGGTGGCCAGCGCGCCGATGCCGCTGACGGTCCCCATGAACGCGGTCGTGCCGGTGGAGTTGACCGTGAGGTCGTTCCCGCCGCCGGCGAGCGTGCCGGTGAACGTGGCGTTCCCCGAGCCGGTCGAGACGGTGCGAGCGCCGGTGCCGGTGATGGTCGTATTGCCGGCGACGCTGAACGCGCCGTTGCCCGCGGAGGTGTCGATGGTGTTGGTCGACGCGCCGGAGCCGAGGATTGACAGGTCGTCGCCGACGGCGAGGGAGCCGACGGTGACGTCGGTGTTCACGCCCAGTTCGGTCGAGCCGCCGGCGCTGGTGGTGACGGCGGCGAACGCGGACACGTCGCCGCCCAGGCGCGTCACGCCGGAGGAGTTGAGGGCCAGGTCACCCCCGCCGCCGGCGAGCGTGGACAGGAACTCGAGATTGCCGGTGGCGACGGTGAAGGTGCGGGCGCCCGCGCCGGTGGCGGTGAAGGCGCGGCGCCAGACCTGCGCGCCGTTGGTCGAGACCAGCGCGCCGCCGAAGCTCACGAGCGTGTCGACGTCGATGGAGCCGACGTTGGTGATGGACCCGCCGAAGGTGGAGAGCGTGGTGGTGCCGTTGCCGACGGCGGTGAGCGCGCCGGAGATGTTGCTGATGGCCCCGGAGATGGTGTTGTTGCCGTCGCCAGCGAGGGCGAGGCTGGTGAAGCCGGAGACGCCGCCGGTGACGGTCTTGGTCGCGTTGGACGTGAGGCTGAAGGCCCCGCCGCCGTTGCCCGAGACGCTGCCGCTGATGTTGACGTTCCCGAACGAGCTGACGAGGAACCCGCGGACGCCGGTGACAGAGTTGGTGAAGCTGACCTGGTTGGCGTTGACGATGGCGAAGGCGTTGCCCTGGCCTTCGATGGGGTTGGCGGCGTCGAAGGTGGCGTTGCCGGTCGTGGAGACGGTGGAATCGCCGGTGAGGCGGATGGTGGAGCCCTGGGCGAGGAAATCGAGCGAGCCGGTGTTGTAGTTGCCGGCGAGGAGGACGAGCCCGCCGCCCGCGGCCCCGGCGGTGCCGCCGCCGGTGGCACTGAGCCCGTTGAGCGTGACGTTCTGCCCGTTGGCGACCAGCGAGGTGAGGGGCGTGCTCCCGCCCATGAAGCCGGAGACGAGGATGTCGCCGCCGGAGCCGCCCCCGGCGTTGAGGACCAGGGCGGCGGGGCCGTTGATGGTCGAGCCGAAGGTCTGGTTGCGATTCGCGCCGGCGAAGCCGCTGGAGTTGAAGGTGATGGTGCCGCCGCCGAGCGTGACGGCCCCGGTGATGCCGATGGGCCCGGCGGTCAGCGTCGCGCCGCTGGCGATGGACGCGGCCCCGTTGACCTGCAGCGCGCCGCCCGCGCCGTAGGTCGTGCCGTTGAACGTCGTGTTGCCGTTGTACGTCTGCGAGCCGCTGGAGACGACGTCGCCCACGGCGATGGCGTCGGCCATGCTGTTGGTCGACGTGAGGTTCAGGAGACCCAGCCCGGCGGAGGTGCCGGTGATGGAGACCCTGCCAGAGCCGGTGTTGACGACCAGGTCGTTGCCGGCGCCGAGGACCTGCCCCGAGACGCTGGTGTTGAAGCCGGTGGTGGTGATGGCGACGTCGGTGCCGAGGGTGAGAGTGCCCGTGACGCCGAGGTTGCCGCCGGCGCTGGTGGTGTAGGTGGCCCCGTTGAAGGTGGCGTTGCCGGTGTAGGTCTGAGCGCCGCTGGAGGCGACGCTGTTCACGGCGATCGCGCCGGCACCGGCATTGGTGGAGCTGAGCGACAGCGTGCCCAGGCCGGCCGCGGTCCCGCCCAGGGTGATCGTGCCGGAGCCGGCGGCGACGGTCAGGTCGTTGCCCGCGCCGGAGACGGTGCCGGAGATCGAGGTGTTGAAGCCGGTGGAGGTGATGGTCACGTCGTCGCCGAGTGAGGCGTTGCCGGTGATGGCGAACGCGCCGCCGGAGCCGTAGGTCGTGCCGTTGAGCGTGGTGTTGCCGGTGTAGGTCTGACCGCCGGTCGTCGTGACGTTGTTGACGGTGATCGCGCCCGCCCCGGCGTTGGTGGACTGGATGCTGAGGCTGGTCAGCCCGCTGACGGGGCCGGAGATCAGGGCGGTGCCAGCGCCGGAGTTGATCGTCACCGCCTTGTTGTTGCCCGTGATCGCGCCGGACTGGAAGCTGTTGCTCGTGAAGGACACGGGCGAGGACGCGGCGGCGTCGAGCGTGAGCGTGCCATAGCGCTGCGCGCCGGTGGTGGTGTACGCGCCGCCGGCGACGAGGGTGACGTTGTCGTCCAGCAGCAGCGCGGCGGTGGTGGAGACGGTGGAATCGAGGCGGGTGGTGCCGCCGGGGTTGGTCGTGAGCTCGCCGACGTTGCTGATGGCACCCTGGATGCGGGAGGCGCCGCTGGTGTTGAGCGTGAAGTTGTTGCCGGCGCCGGCGAGGGTGGACTGCAGCGTGATGTTGCCGGAGCCGGTGTTGATGGTGGTGGTGCCGGCGAGCGTCGTGCCGCCTGTGACGGTCAGCGCGGTGGCGTTGTAGTTGCCCGAGAGCGTGGTGTTGCCGGTGTAGGTCTGCGTGCCGCTGGACCCGACGCCCACAACGCTGATGGCGTTAGTGCCGCCGTTGGTCGAGGTGAGCTGGACGGTGGAGAGGTTGGACGCGGCCCCGCCGAGCGTGACGGTGCCGGTGCCGGCGTTGATCGTGAGGGCGTTGTTGCCGCCGGCGGTGGTGCCGGTGATGCTGACGTTGGCGTTGGTGGGCGTGATGCTGACGCCCGTGCCGAGCGTGAGGTTGCCGGTGACGGTGAACGCGGCGCCGGGGGAGTAGGTCGCGCCGTTGAGGGTCGTGTTGCCGGTAAACGTCTGCGAGCCCGACGAGGAGACGCTGTTGACGGCGATCGCGCCGGCCCCGGCCGCCGAGGACGAGGCCTCGAACACGCTGAGGCCGGAGACCGCCCCGCCGATCTGGAGCGTGCCGGAGTTGGCCTGCAGCGTCAGCGAGCGGGTGTTGCCGGTGACCGTGCCGGTGATGCCCAGCCCGCCGGAGCCGCTGTTGATCGTGACGGTGGCGGGGGCGGTGGCGTCGAGGGTGAGCGTGCCGCCGTAGGTCTGGCTGCCGGTGGTGGCGTACGAGCCGCCGAAGAGCGAGACGTTGTCGGCGAAGTTGAGGCTGGTGGTGGTGGCGACGGTGGAGTCGAGGCGGGTGGTGCCGCCGGCGTTGGTGGCGAGGGTGCCGACGTTGGTGATGGCGCCCTGGATCCGGGTGGCGCCGGTGGAGTTGAGCGTGAGGTTGTTGCCGCCGCCGGCGAGCGTGCTGGTGAGGGTGATGTTGCCGGAGCCGGCGTTGACGGTGGTGCCGCTACCGAGTGTGGTCGCGCCGGTGACGGTGAACGCGGTGGCGTCGTAGGTGCCGTTGAGCGTCGTTGCGCCGGTGAGGGACAGGGACCCCGTGGCGCTGATGCCCGGCAGGACGAGCGTGCCGGCGGAGAGTTGCAGGTTCTGGTTGGTCGCCAGCGTGATGCCGTTTGCGCCGGTCACCTGGACGCCGCCGATGTTCGTGTTACCGACACTGCCGACATTGAGCGTGCCCGCGGCGGTGAACTGCAGGTTGGAGGGCGTGGGGTCGGTGCAGACCAGCGCGGCGTTGCCGGCCACGCTGTTGGTGGCGTTGGTCAGGTTGATGAACCCGCCGGAGCGGATCACCAGGTTGCCGACGTTGAACGCGCTCGACTGGTCCACGCCGATCGAGCCCACGTCGATCGCCAGGGTGCCACCGCTGGTGCTGATGGGCGAGCCGATCGAGACGGCCCCGGCGGAGCCGGACCGCAGGATCACGTCCCCGCCGCCGGTGATGATGTTTCCGCCGACGTTGATCTGGCCGGTGGAGTTGAAGGCGTCAGCGGGGACGGCGACGCCGAAGACGGTGAACCCGCCGCCGGAGCCGGCGTTGAGCAGCAGGTCCCCACCGTTGAGCGTGATCCCGGCGTTGACGACGAGGTCGCTGTTGGCGATCAGCGCCAGCGAGCCGGTGCCGCTGGTGCTGATCGGGTTGCTGACGGTGATGCGGCCGCCGAGCGCGCCGGAAAGGCCGGGTTCGCTGGTGAAGATGACGACGTTGTTGTTGCCGTTGAGGGCGGTGGAGATGTCGAGGGCGTCGATCGTGCCGGAGTTGGCAAAGCCGGGCGTGTAGAGACCGGTGACTGGGTCGACGTCGAAGCCGCTGGAGCTGCTGTTGGAGATGGTGATGTCGGCGGGGTCAAGGAGCCACGTGCCGGCGCCGGCGTTGGAGCGCGACGCAAGGTCGATGGACTCGAGGTTGACGTCGAGGGCGCGCCGACCGCTGGTCTCGATCATCCCACCCTTGCCGGTGGCGCCGGCAGCGCTGAGTGAGCCGTAGACGCCGGTGACGCCGTCGGACCAGACGACGACCTCGCCGCCCGCGCCGGTGCGGGTCGCGTCGGCGCGAAGCGTCGAACCTTCCGAGACGAACGAGGTTTCGGAGCGGCGGACGTCGCCGCCCTGGAACGCGCCGCCGACGTTGATGACGCCGCCGCCGGTGGAGCCGCTGGCGTTGATGGTGCCGTCGACGACGGCGACGTTCTTGCCGAGCACTTCGACGCGTCCGCCGACGCCCGCGGGGTTGGAGACGTCGACGGTGCCGGAGACGATCACGCCGGTGCCGCCGTCCATCTTGACGGAGCGGGCCCGCGTCTGACCGGAGTGGCGGATGGCCAAGCCGTACATGTCGCCGGCGGCGAGCATGACGTCCGACCGGGCGGCCTTGATGGTGCCAGCCTGGTCGACGGCGACGCCGGTCTGCGGCGTGCCGCCGGGCTGGGCGGGGGCGTCGACCTGCACGTACATCCGCCCGCCGCGTTCGCCCATGAGGACCTTGTCGCCCGCCGCCATCACGACGGCACCCTGCGGGACGTCGATGATCCCGGTGTTGGCGACCTGCTTGCCGACCAGCGCGACGGTCTCGCCGGCGGAGATGGAGCCGTGGTTGACGACCGAGCCGGCCATGTCCGTGACGCGGAAAGTGCCGTTGATGAAGTCGGCGGTGCTCATCTTGCCAGCGCCGGCGATGAGCGAGCCGACGTTGACGACGGCGTCGGGCCCGATGATGACGCCCGACGGGTTCATGATGTAGACGCGCCCGTTGGCGAGCAGGCTGCCGTCGATCCGCGAGGCACCGGGGCCGGTGACGCGGTTGAGCACGCGTGCGTCGGCGCCGGGCTGGATGAACCGGACCGTCTGCCCGGAGCGGACGTTGAACGAGCGGAAGTTGATGACGCTGTTGTTGCCGGCGCGGATGGTCGTGACGTCCCCGCGCGTACGGATGGTCGCCTCACCGGCGACGACGCGCCCGCCCTCTGGCGCGGCGAGCGCCGGCGCCGCGGCGGCCGCGACCGAGGCCGCCGTCCCCGCCAGACGGACCAGCACCCCCAGCATCACCCGACGGTGAGCGGTGACGGTTCCAACGACTCCCGGCTGATCGCACATCGCGTTCATGGTCACTTTCCTCAGCGCCTCGGGCTCATCGACCCGCAGTTCTCTCGAGCTCGCACCCAGCCACGCACCACGCCCCCCCACGCCCTACCCCCCCGACCCCCCGCCGCCCACCACGCCTCGCACGGACGTCAGAACACCAGCAGGAACGAGACGTGCAGCCGGTTGTCGCCGCGGTCGCCCAGTTCGTTGCCGGCGTCGTCGGTGACGTCCTTGAGCGGGAAGCCCCAGTCCAGGCGGATCGCCCCGCGGACGATCGTGTTGAGCTGGATCTCCATCCCGATGCCGGCCCCGATCAGCGTCTGATCCTTCTCGCCGATGGCGCTGCCGACGTTGCTCGTCGCCGCGGCGTCGACGAAGCCCTTGAGGATCAGGTCCCAGTCCGCCTGGCCGTACAACTCTTCCGGGCGCCAGCGGAACGACCCTTCCGTCGCCGCCTCCGGACGCAGCGCCCGCGGCAGGTGGAAGCGGTACTCGGCCGACGCGAGGATCGTCGAGTCGCCCACGGCGATCGACTCGTCATACCCGCGCACGGAGTAGAACCCGCCGGCGACCTGCTGGAAGTTCGGGACCAGGCGGCGGTCGAAGGAGTGCTGCCCGCGCAGCGAGAGTTGAATCTCGTGCGCCAGCGTCATGCCCGGGGCCCAGCCCTTGTCCTCGGGCTTCAGGCCTTCGCCGCGGAACGTCCGACCGTCCAGCAGCGGTTCGAGGTAGAAGCTCTGCCCGACGTCCCAGCGGAAGAGGTACCAGTTGGTGTCGACCTGACCGCGGCCGAGCCGGTCGGCCTGGTCGGCCCCGGTGCCGACGACGGAGCTCTGAAACTCCATCGCCAGTTCGGCGTACGTCGACGCGGTCTCCGTCGAGCGCTCGAGGACGACGCCGATGCTCGGGAGCAGGAAGTTGGTGTCGCCGTCGACGGTGGGCTGGTTGGCGCCGGTGCGGTCGGTAGCGCGGATGTTCTGGTACTTCAGCCCGCCGACCAGATCGATGAACCAGGACCGGTGCTGAAAGACGTTCCAGACCAGTTCGCCCCCGGCTTCCCACGACTCGCCGTTGAAGTTGCGCCCGGGGAACCCGACGTCCGACGCGGTGAACTGGTTGTACCCGGCGATGCCGCGGAGGCGCAGCCGCTCGGCCAGCGGGAACTCGTACGAGCCGTTGACGGCGTGCGTCGAACTGAAGCCCGCGGTGAGATAGTCGATGCGGAGGATGTCGTCGTTGCCCGTGAGGTTGACGTGCGAGAAGCCGAAACGCTCGCGCCAGCGGTCGGTATTGGCCGTCCCGGTGTTGGAGACCTGCCCGTAGATCGACCACGGCTTCTGCTCGGTGATCAGGTAGTCGAGCGAGAGCTGGGCGTCCTTGTTGTTGAACTCTTGTGCCGCGGCGACGGCGACGTCCACCCGACGGCCCGGGTGCCGGTTCAGGCGCAGCACGTACTCGTCGATCGCCTGGCTGCGGATCGGCTCGCCCGGCTTGACGGGCGAGTTGTCCGCGATGCGCTTGACGGCCGGGTCGTTCTCGACGCGCTCGTCGGAGCCCGCACGGACCGAGAGCGTGCGCAGTTCCGCAACTTCGCCCACGAACGCGCGGAGGTTCAGCTCCGTCGTCCCCTCGCGGAGGTCCTGCCCGTCGGCGGCGAGCTGATCCGGGTCGCGCTCGACCAGCACGGCGCTCAGCCCAGCCCCGATCAGGGCGGAGGCGATCTGCCGGCGCAGCGCCGCGTACCCCGCGGCGTCGATCTTGGCGTTCGGGGAGAAGGTCAGTTCGGAGACGCGGGTGGTGAGCCGGTCCTCGACGCCTTCGGGGTCGGTCAGCACGCCGTCGCGGCGGCCGAGCACGACCTGCACGGCCCCGAGCGCGTCATCGCCCGGCACCGCCGCGGGCCGGTGCCCGAAGGTGACGATGATGCGAGAGACCTCGTACACCAGCGGCGCCTCGTCCGTCGCGGCGGGCTTTGTGCCGGCCGGGTCGGGCGCAGCGTTGACCACCCGGGCCGGCTGCTCGCGCAGCGTTCGCGCCACGCGTTCGGTGAAGTCATCCGGCAGCGCCAAGGCCATCGCCGGGCACATGCCGCACGCCAGAACAAACGACAGCAGCGGACGTCGGACAGCCCGATGGCTCCGACTCCGGCCGGTAGTACGCCCACGATTGGCTCGATCCATGCGGACCCTCCGCCGACGGGTTTCCCGCCGGGAACCCGAGGGTACACGATCGAGCAATTTCTCGCAACGCGCCGTTTATGCGCGATCGCTATGGCGCGGTGATATCGATGAGCATTGAACGAATCGTGGCCGCCGCGTCTCCGCCCGCCCGCTCGGGCGAGGGGGGCGGCGGCGGCGGGAGCGTGAACGCCAGCCGGACACCTACGTCGGCGTACCCGGTCGACCGGGCCAAACCCGTGTCCACCGGCTGCGGGCGGATGGGATCAACGCTGCGCGGCGACAGCGCGGACGCGCCGATCACACGCCACGCGTCGCCACGGGCGGCAAGGGTGGCGCCCACCGGCACACCCGCCCCGGCGAGGGCCGCGTCGAACCCGGCGGCATCTTCGTAGATCCACTCCGCAACATTGCCGATCAGGTGACGAAACCGGCCGGATTGACCGGGCAACGCCGCGTTGACTTCGGCAAACCAGAGCGTGTTGTCGTCGATCTCAACGGCGGGTTGGTCATCGCTGCGAGGTGCGCCGGGTGGCACAAACACCCCGGCCCAGAGCACCGGCCCCTTGCACGTACCGGAGGCCAGGCAGTCGCGCTGCTTGGCCCATGCCCGGTCGCGCCGATTCCACCCCGAAACAGGGTCCACGCCCGCCGCGGCGGTCAGCCACTCGGCGCTGGTCGGCAGTCGGCAACCAAGGGTGGCGGCGAGGGTGGCGGCGGCGGCGGGCGGGAGGTGCGTCGCGGGCGAGGCTCCGGTCGGGCCGGGGACGGCAAGCCCGTCAGCGTAACTGGCGGACACGAACCGGGGCGTCCAGCCGCGAGGGTCGACGCGGCCGTCGATGCGGGAGGGACCAAGCCGGGACGAGCCGGGTGCGGCGGCCCATGTCACGGGGCCTTGCCGATCGGCGAGGCGCTCGGTGCTCGGGAGCACGGTGCGGAACGCGGCGGGTGCGGCGTTGACGACGCTGGTAAACACGTCGACTGAGAGCTCGGTCGTCGCGAGGTAGACGTCTCGGTTGTCAACGGTGCCGAGGTGTTCGAAGACAAGCTGCGCACCGCCCGGGCCGGTGTAGATGGCGGTCGCGGGGGTGGGGCCTTGCTGATAGGTCCACCCGCGGGCGCCGGGGCCGGCGCCGGCCAGGCCGCCGGGGGTGGTGAGGGCTGGCGCCGGCGCGACGATGGCGCGGATCGCCGGGCCGGGGGCGGATTGCCCGAGTTGGTCGGCGAGTTTGATCAGCGTCGCGGCGGCCGGGGCCGGGATCGTCGCGCCATCGCCCAATTGCCCGAGCGCTTCGGCGCGGAGCAGGTGCACGCGGGCGCGATCGGAGAGGGCGGCGTTGGTGAGGCCGCCCTCGGCGGCGCGGGCAAGGGCGAGCATGGCGCGGGCGGTGTCGGCCGACACCGACCGGTTGTCCGCGAGCTGACTGAGCAGCGCGGCGACGTCAGCGGTGAGTGCACGCGAACGAGCTTGGCGTGAGGGCTCCGGGCCGGCCGCGATGTGCATGGAGAGCCGAGCGACGGCCGGCTCCAGCAGCGGCAGACTCTTCGCGAGTTCGTGCGGCGGACGAGAGATGAGCGCACTCCAACTGGACCGAGCCTCCCCGAGGTGTTCGGGGCCAGTGGAAGCGATGACGCGGGCCAATGCTGAAGTTTCGATCAAATCTTGTCGCGCGGCGTTGTGAAGGATGGCGCCGGGAACAGCCGCGCAATTGGCCGTGGCCTCAGCAAGCGGACCAGGTGGTAATGGAGGGGGTGGAGGGAGCGTGGCGTCGATTTCCTGAACGCTGTCACCGGCAGAGAACCGCTCCCATCGTGCGAGAGTGGTGACGACAAACGCCGCGGCAGCCACGTACGCGCGTTCAAGGTTTGCGCGGGCCACTTCGGCTTCGGCCGCAGCAGCCGGTTCGCTCACCAGCGCGGAAACCTCATCTTCAACCGCAAGCTTCCATGCCTGTGTAAGCGCCTCGGCGCATCGTGACGGCATCGCCTTGGGCAACTCCGGCGCCGGGGGCGACAGCCGCTGGTCGATGGTGCGCAGCCACGCGAGTTCGCGCTCAAGCCGCTCGCGCAGTTCGGCGTGCGGGTCGTCCGCGGTGCGGGCGGCGGCGAGCGACGCGGACCATGTCTGCCGAACCGCGGCGAGGCGGAACTCCGCGAGCGACTGGCGATCGAGCCAGCCGTTCCAGGCTTGATTCAGTTCCGTTCGGGCCCGATCGAGCGTGCGCCGGGCGGATTCAGCCGCGGGCACCGTGGGCTGCCGCTCCAGCGCGCCGACGGCGACGCGGGCCGAGACAAGCGCCTCGGCGTCGGCGCCGTGCCGGCGTGTCAACTCGGCGAGTTCTGACACGAGGGCCTGGACAGATTCAGGGGTCGCCGCGGCGGCGCTCGGGGTCGTGACCGGCGGGGTGCTCGGCGGCGGGCTGGCACGCTCGGAGGCGGCCGACGCGGGAATAGGCGCGGGCGGGGCGGCGGGTGATTCGGTGGTCGCGGGCGGCGGCGCTGGTGGTGACGGCGGCGGCGGGTTCGGCGACGTGGCGACCGGCGCGGCGTCGGCTGGAGACGGATCGGCGACAGGTGTGGGCGGCGGTGTCGGCGGCGCACGCGGGGGCGACGCCGTGTCCGCCCGCGGCGGGGCCGACGCCAACGCCGCCGGTGCCGGGTCCGGCGATGGGGTCACCGCGGGTAAGGACGCGGGCGGCGAGGCGGATGAGGTGGTCGACGACGCCGGGCGGGCCGGACCGCTCAGAGCGAGGTACCCCAAGGTCGCCGCGGCGAGCACGCCCGCGCCGCCGATGAGCCAGTCGCGGTACTTCTTGATCGTGCGCGAAAGCCCGCCCTCAGCGGCGGCGGGCTTGCCGGAGGTGTCGCGCGGGGTGTCGCGTGCGGGGTCGGCGTCGCGCGGGGCGTCGGGCTCGGGGGCTTCGCGCGGGGCCTGCTGCTGCTCCCAACTGTCCATCAGCCGGTTGGCCGCGGCGACCACAGTGGCGTCGACGCCCGCGTACTCGACGCGGCTTTCCAGTGGCTCAGCGGCGTCGGAGAGTTGCAGGTGCTCGAGCTCCCGCCCCCCCACTTCGCCCGCGATCAGGTCGGCCCATCCGCCGGAGCGCGGGAGCGCGAGCGTGTAGGTGTTGGCGCCGTCGGCGTAGAACGAGAGAAACGCGAGCCAGCGGCGGAGCGACTGCGCGTCGGACTCGCCGCCGCGGGGCAGGCGGTAGCGGCGCGAAGATTCCATGCGCGTCGTCGAGCGACCCGGCTCGCTGGGCCGGAGCCGCTCGGTGCGGTGCAGCACGCGGGCCAGGCCCAGGCCATCAGGCCCAGCGTCGGGCGATGCGCGGAGTTCGCGGAGCAGGGCCCGCGGGTCGAGCGAGGCGGCGTCGGTTTCGGGAGCGGCGCTGGCGCGCTCGATGGCGGCGCGGAGGTCGGCGATCGCGGCGCGAACGTCGCGCTTGTCGCCGGCGGTGTCGACGGTTTTGCCAAGGCCGGGGTCGTCGCGATCGATGCGGGACCGCAGGGCCTCGGCACCGGCGCGGAGGCGGGCGAAGGTGTCTTCGAACGCGGGGAGGAGGCGGGCGATCGCGTCACCGGCGCCCACGCCGTCGGCGTCGAGCGCGAGCACGAGCGGGAAGGTGGATCGGCGGGTGTAGTCGGTCGAGGGGCAGACGCGGATGAGGGTGGTGCCGGTCTGCGTGCGGCGGAGGATGAGGTAATCGAGGGGAGCGCGTTCCTGCGCGGAGCGGGATTCGAGCGGGCGGCGGGCGATGAACTCCTGGTAGCGCTCGCCGTGCAGCCAGCTTTCGACCAGGCGGAGTTCGTCCGTCGGCGTGGCGGCGAGGGCGTCTTCCTCGATGTGGTCGGCCCACGCGGGGTGCTTGCCGTAGAGCCCGACTTCGATCCTGACGGCTCGGCGTGCGGTGCGTCGCCGTCTGGGCAGAACGAGCATCCGGGGGTCCTCCGAGAGCGATGCGTGGAAGAGCGAGGCGTGTGGGAAGCGGGCTACGACAGAGCCCACCCGGGCTCAATGAAGCGGACGTTCAGTTGGAACTCGACAGGCGGGGCCACGCGTTGAACGGCGGGAGCGTGCCCTGCACGCCGACGGCCTCGACGCGCAGTCGGAGCGAAACCTGCCCGGACTCGCCGGCGGCCTGGAAGCGCAGGTGCGGGTGGCGGGCCAGGTCCTTGATGGAAACGTCCCAGGCGTTGGGCCCGACGGGGGTAGCGGCGTCGGACGCGAGCATGCAGATGAGATGCCACCGGTTGGCGAACTCGATGGTGAGCGTCTTGCCGCCGGATTCGTCGCGGAAGACGAGCTTGATCGGGTCCTTGGCGGGGACTTCGAGCGTGAAGTCGCCCTGGCCCTGGTTCTTGAAGTCGCCGAAGGCCTTGATCTTCTGGTCGCCGAGTATCACGTCGAGGCGCGGCGCCACGTTCTGGGCGGCGAAGTCGTCGCCGCCAGCCGGCGAGATCTTGAGCGTGAAGCCGTCGGAAAGGATCTTGGCCAGTTGCAGGGCCGACGGCGGGACGGCGCACCCGCCCTCGGGCTTGATGGCGGCGAGGCGGTCGAGCGCGGCGGCCACGCCGGTGGCGCCGGTCCGCGTGCGCGGCGCGTCGGTCGCGGCGGGCGTGGTGCTCGCTGCGGCCTTCAGCGTGTCATACCACGTTTTGACGTCGCCCTCGGGGATCACCGACTGCGCGTCGGCGAAGAGCGGGAAGCCCTTGGCCTTCTGCACCTCGCTGCACTGACGCGCGTAGGCGTTCTGAAGTTCCGGCCCGACCGCGTTGAGCAGCGCCTCGGCCAGCGAGCCGAAGTACGGCAAGCCGTCCACGAGCATCGGGTCGTACAGCAACTGCTCGCGCCCGGCGGAGAGCAGGCGCCGCTGCAGCTCGGCCGGGTCACTGGCCCGCTCTTCGAGCTGGCGCGTGGTCGCCTTGAGCCAATCGGTGACGCGCTTGCGCGTCGCCTCGGCCTGCGCGGTGGAGAACGCGTCCCAGTTGACGCCCGGGGCGGCGGCCGCGCCGGTGCTCGCACGTTCCTGCGCGATGTCCGCCAGCAGCGTGCACGCCTTGTCCGCGTCGATCGACTTGAGAGCCGCGGCGATCTGGTCGAGCGTCGGAGCGCCCTGGCCCGTTGGGACGGACAGGTCGGTCGTGATGCCGGTGGTCCAGTAGGCCAGCAGGTCGTCGCGATCGGCCTGGAGCGCGGTGGTGAGCTTGGGGAGAGCCTTGCGAGTGGTCGCGTCGATGATCGGCGGGGCGTCGTCCTCCCCACGCGGGCGGGCGGGCTGGCCCGATGTCGACGCCGCGGGCAGCGCGGCGCTCAGCCGATCGATCAACCCCAGCACCGCGGCACGTCGATCGGCCGGCACGGGGCGCGATTCGGCGCTCAGTTTCGCCAGCGGCAGGGCGCCCTGCACGTCCAGCGGCTTGAGCCCCGCGGCGAGAGCCCCGAGCATCTGCGAGTTCGCGCGCCGGCCGGCGTCGGCGGCGGCGATGGCGTCGCTGAAGGCCGGCTGTTCGACCAGCCGAGCCAGGCCCACGCCGCGGACGCGCCGATCGGCCAAGTCCATCGCCGCGGCGATGGTGGTCTCGCTGAAGGAAGGGTCGATGGCGAAGGTCTGCGCGTTCTTGGGCTGGTCGAGCGCGTCGGCGCCGAGCTGCGTGCGGGCCGCGGTGATCGACTCGCGCAGCGCCCGCAGGTCGGCGAAGGCGTCGGCAGGCTTGACGCTGATGAGCCCGAGCGCGTCTTTCTGATCTTGCGGCCAGTTCTCGACCCATGCGCCTGCGCCCTTGGCGAGCGCGACGCCGATCTGACCGGCGGCTTCGGCCAGAACGTCGAGCACGCGGCGCTGCGCTTTGGCGGGCCCGTCCGCCGCGGGCTTGTCGCCGACGGACGTGAGCATCTGCAGCCACGGATCGCGGGCGTTGGCGGGCAGGTCCAGCTCGCCGACGGCGTCGTCGAACGTCTTGAGTTCAACGCCGAGCGCAACGTCCCACAGGTTCATGGGCGTGCGCTCGCGGGCGGCGGCGGGGTCTTTGTCCTTGCCGGGTGCGACGACGGCGCGGACGCGTTCGTGGGCCTGGGCCTGAGCCTTCTCGATGTCGCGGAGCTGCTTGCGCAGCCCGTCGGACTCAACGCCCAACCGCTCGATGAGCACGCGGCACTGCCCGGCGATGTCGGTGAGATTGCTCGCCTTCTCCTGCCAGAAGGTCGCGAACTGCGTGTAGCGGCCTTCGTCGTCGGTGGCGCGGTTGTCGGCCGTGCGCGTGTTCAGCGTGCCGAGGATCGACTCCGCATCGGCGTGCTTGTCCTTGAGTTCAGCGAGGATCTTGAGGATGCCGGCGTCGCCCTTGGCCTGGGCGTCGAGCGATTTGCGGAAGGTCTCGAGCGCGGTCTGCAGGCCGCCGCTCTCGCGCGTGAACACGTCGGCCATGGACGCGAGATCGTCGCGCGTGAACCCGGCGGGGAGACCGACGGAGACCGCGCCGTCCTTGGATTTCGAGCCGGGCACGCCGTCGACCGCGGCCTGGAGGCGCGCGAGTTCCTTCGCGTCGACCGTCAGCCACCACGGCTTGGACAACGCGTCGGCGGAGACTTCGCCCGCGGGAGCCGCGGCGAGCAGCTTGATGAGCGGTTCGAGTTCCAGCACGCGGCGAAGGTCGGCGTCGGGCTTGATCAGCCCCGTGTCCGCCTTGTCCGGGTCGACGTTCTGCGTGCGAACGCCCAGGCGCGCAATCTGCTCGAGCGCGGCGACGGCCGTCGAGAATCGCTCGAGATCGCGCGGCGAATCGACCGTCCACGTCTCGGCGCGGGCCATCGTCGCCAGGGAGCGTTCCACCAGCGGACGCACAACGGCCTCACGCGTCAGGCGCCGGTGCACCTGCGTGCGCGTGTCGGACTGTTCGACCGACCCGAAGACGACCTGCGGCAGGAAGTACAGCGTGCGCACCAGGAACCCGGTGCCGGTCGACTCGCTGGCCCACGCCTGGCTGGCTTCGAGCACCTCGCCCAGGCTGGCGGCGTCGGACCCGTCGCGGCCCGAAAGGCCCATCGCGGCGAGGTCTTTGGTCGGCTTGCCGGCAGCGGCGGCGGCGATAAAGCGGTCAACGCGCGGCGTGCCGCCGTCGTCTTCCGCGAGCGTCGAGTAATACCCCGCGATGCCGACGAAGTTGCGCTGCAACGTGAAGTACGACGCCGCCGACGCGATGATCAGCACCGCGGCGCAGGCGCTGGCGGCGACATAGCCCGCGACGCGGCGCGTGCGCTGCATCTTGTCGACGTTCTCCGCCGCGGTGACGAGGTTGACCTCGCGGAAGATCTTCTCGGTGAACAGATGCTTGTTGAAGAACGAGCGGTCCGGCCACTCCTCTTCGCGGAACTGCCCGCCGGTCTTCGAGAGCCAGTCGGAGATCGCGGCGCCCTTGCGTTCGGAGGAGGTGAAGTAGATCCCGCGGAAGAACGGCGGGGCGATGGCGACCTTCTTGCGCGCGAAGACGGTTTCCAGGTAGCGCTGCAGCGCCGTGCCCAGTTCCGTAAACGCGGCGGGCAGCGTGAACATGGTGTCCGCCAGGTCCGACTGGCGCTCGGCCCGCTGGTCGCCGATGACCATGTCGGCGAGGCTGCGCATGCGGTAGCGCCGCAGACGCTCGATGATGCCCTGCACTTCGGACTCGACCATCTTCGGGTTGAACGAGCCGTCAACCTTGCCGGGCTTGGACCACCCGAAAATCTGGGCCTGGGCGGCGGGGTCCTTGATGGTGTCGAAGAACTCCTTGAACCCGTCGATGCGGTCGCACTTGGTCACCACGACCCAGACGGGGAAGCGGACGTCGAGCTTCTCGCGGATCTTTTCGAGCTGGGCCCGGATCGTCGCGCCCTCTTCGGCGAGTTTCTCCGCCGGCTTGCCCAGCAGGTCTTCGACCGAGACCACCAGCAGCACGCCGTTGAGCGGCTCGTACGGGCGGTTCTTGCGGAGAAACTCGAGGAACGTGTTCCAGCGGCCTTCCTGGCGGCTGTCCATGAAGACGGCGCCGGCCATGTCGAGCACGACGGCGTGCAGCGGGTCGTCGCCGCCGAGGTCGGCGTCGATGAACCACCAGTTCATGCCCTTGGTCCCGCCGGTGCCCTGGAGCATCTTCTCGCGGTCGACCAGCCCGCACTTCTGGAGGAGCACGGTCTTCCCCGCCGAGGGCGGGCCGACGAGCACGAACCACGGCGATTCGTACACGCTCGTGCCGGACTTCTCGTACAGGCGGACGCCCTCGAGCAGGCGGTTCTTGAGCTCTTCCTCAGCGGCCTTGTTCAGGCCCTCCGCCTCGCCCAGGCCGTCGTCGATGTCTTCGGCAAATCGCTTGGCGGCGGCCCGCTTCTTGGCGCGTTCCCACGCGCGGAGCGCGAACCAGCCGATCACGCCCATGAGCGTGATGACCGCGAGCCCGACGAGGTAGGGGAACAGGCTGCCCTGCGTGAACGCGAGCACGCCCCCCCCGACGCCGGCGGCCCCGAGCGCCCCGCCGCCGATCTTCACGCCCGTTGGCAACTGGGCGATCTTCTGGACCGGGTTCATCGCGAAGCTCCGTTGCTAGGCGTCGTGGCGGGCGTCGTGGCGGGCGCGGCGGAGTTGCCGGCGGCCGGCGTCTGCGCCGTCAAGGCCGTGAGCGAGCCGCTCAGCCCCTGAATAGCACGCCGGTACAGGATCATCTGGGCCGCGATCAGGCCGACGAGCATGATCACCGTCAGCGCGACGTACTTCCAGATCGGCTTGACGCGTTCAGGACGCAGGTCGGACCCGTCGGCGAAGTAGGCGTCGGGCGTCAGCCGCGGCTTGTCGCCGAAGTCCGACCGGTCCTTCACCTTGGACCACACCTTGCGCATCTCGGTCTTGATGGTTTCGTAGCGCTCGCGATCGAGCAGCATGGCGTGCTCGCCGACGAAGCCGACACCGATGCACGCCGCGAAGACCTCCAGGCGTTCGTCGATAGCGCCGGAGCGGGGCTCGTTCAGCATGATGTCCAGCGAGCGCCAGAAGTCATGGTCGAGCGTGAGCACATCGCCAGAGGGAGCGAAGCCGCGCTTCTTCCAGGTCTGCGCCCACGGCAGGCGGCTGTTGGACGCGAGCCAGTCGGCGGTGGCCCACAGGGCCCGCTCGACATCCTGCGTGTACACCAAGGGGTCGGCCTTGGACTTGATATCCGCGAGCATGGACTGGATTTCCGAGCGGGCCTCATCGGCCGTCGGGTACACGCGCGCGCCCGACCGCCCCAGGCGGTTGAGCCGGCAGAGATACGTCAACAGTTTGTCGGTCTGCTCCAGGAGCGACATCCGAGGGGTCTCCGGGTTGGCGTTCAGCGAGCGGCGGCGGCCTCGGGCAGCATGACGATCAGCGACACGCGCTCGTGGTCAAACTTCTGGAACGTGTCCCACACCACGCACATGCGCCCGTCCTGCTTGGCCATCTCCCACATCCGCGGCTCGGCCGTCGGGATCAGGCTGAAGTAGTTGGACCCGCGCGGCTGCGGCAGTTCCGGCGGGACGGAGTACGTCCGCTCGAGCTTGATCCCGGGAACGTTGATCGTCCCGCCCATGCGCGCGATCCGCAGGGGGCCCAGCTTGAACCGCTCTTTGTTGGTCACCAACTGCGTGAGTTCGCCCGGCTCCATCTTGCTGTGGATGACCAGCAGGAACTCGGTGCCGGAGGTCAGGACGGCCGCGTCGATGGGCTCGGAGGTCAGGTACTGCCCGTCGGCGCTGAACTTGAACTCCTTGAACGTGCCGACGGCACGCTCGCCCAGCAGCGGGCGGATGCGCCGGTCCAGGTCGCGGAAGACCGGGCCCGGGCGGTCGTGGTCGTAGGGCAGGGCTTCGAACTGGTCACGGTCGGGCGCGAGAGCCGCGAGTTCGCCGAGCAGTTCGCGCAGGCGCAGGTACACATCGAACGGCGACGCCGCGGGCATCGCGACGAGCTGCGGGAGCGAGCCCGCGAAGGCGTTGAGCGTGCGCAGGCGCAGGACGCGGACCATCTGCAGCGAGTTGAGCGCCGCCGGGTTGAAGCCCACGCCCGGGCCGCCCAGGCGCTGCGCCTGCTCCTGCCGGTGCGTCGCGACGGCCGACGCGAGATCACGCAGCAGTGTCATCAGCGCCGGCGAGCCGCCGATGCCGAAGCACGGCGGGAGGAACGTCGGGTCCTCGCGCGGCTTGATGCCGTCTTCCGTCCCGGCCGCCTCGAGGCGCATGAGCGGGAGCGTCTCCAGGTCGCGCGTGTCATCCCCCTGCAGCACGATGCGGGCGTTGACGCGCCGTGTGACGACGCGCTGCGCGTTCTGCCCGGTGTTCTCGTCCAGCACGGTCTCGACTTTCAATGCGTACAGGCGGTTGATGCGGGCCGCGTCCGAGACGTCCTCGTCGGTCCGCTCGCCGGCCAGGCCGGGGTCGGAGCGCAGGGACACGGCGTTGGCGCCCGTGGGCTGATGCAGCGGCACCCCGAGGCTGACCTGCATCCCGCCGGAGAGTTCCTTGAAGCGCTGGCGGAAGTCGCGCACGCCCAGGTCGGCGTTGATGCCGGCGACGACCTCGAGCCCGCTGGGCATGATGGCGTGCAGACGGTCGAAGCGGAGTTGATACTCGCCCAGCGCGTCGACGACGACGCGCATGTCGACCACGCCGTAGTGATGCTCGCGCAGGAGCGACCGGGCCGTCCGCACGCGCCCCGCCAGGTCCCGCTGCATCCACTGAAGGTGGTGCGGCAGCAGGAACAGCCCTTCGTGCCAGTGCATCATGCCCGCCGTCGTCATTCCGCTCCTTCCCTAGAGGTTGTCCGCCGCCCTGCGGCGCGAGACGCTCACTTGCCGGTGCACCGGCGCCGGATCCGGTCCAGGATGTCCTCGGCGATGGTCTCTTTCGACGCTTCCGCCATCATTTCCTTGTAGCGCGCCCACGCCTTGGCGTCGGTGTTCCACCCGCCGACGGCCGCCTCGATCTTCGAGGGCGCGAACTCCGCCACATGGTCCTTGGCGAACTCCGTCACCTTGGTCTTGGTCCCCACCACCAGCCCGTTGAGCACCTTGCTGACCCAGATGACCTCCTGGGCCATGTTGCGGCACGCCGCGTCGCCCGGGTCCTTCGCCTTCAAGTAAGCCGGCGCGAGCGCAGGGATCGACGGCGCGCCGCGCGGGCGGCGCAGGTCGGCCAGGATCTCCTCCCACTGCTCCCACAATGTGGGTGAGAGGAACGCCAAACGGAACAGGGCCGCGGCCAGTTCGCCCACGCGGGCCGGAACCACGTCCTCGCTGGTGAGACCGGGGCCCGTCGAGGTGCGCAGTTCGGCGATGATCGGCCCGACGACGGCCTCGCGTTCCGAGGCGCCCAGCGTGCCCGGCGCGATGAGCGGGATCAGCAGCGCGCCGATCTCGTCCCGCTCCGCCGCCGTCAGCGTGCCCCACGCCTTGGCCAGGCGGGATGCCAGCGCGATCGCGTCGTCCTTCGCCGCCGCCCCGCCGGACGAGGCGTTGCCGGCCTCCCGGTCCGCCCCGCCGAGGCTCGACCCGCCGTTCATCGACCCGGCGGTGGTGAGCGTGAACTCGTCCAGAGCGCGGTTGAAGACCTCGCGGGCGACCTGGTCGGTCATGCCCTCGGCGGCCTTGTCGAGCTCGCGCTCGATCAGCAGCAGCCGCGTGTCTTCCGGCTGATCGCTGGCGGCCGCCTGCACCGCGCGCAGTCGCGCCGCCAGGTCCATCGCCCGCTGGGCAACATCCTCCGACGCCACGGGCATCGCCGACGGCCTCCCGAACCCTCCCCCGGTTCCCGAGGCGGATAGTAACCGATTCCGCGCACGATGTGGGGACCTTCCCCCGGTCCACATAACGCCCGCACGCCCCGCGCCTCTGGGCCGACCGTCAGCCCTTCGCCCCGGGAGCCCGCTCCCGGTCGCCCGCGAGCACCCCGCCCGCCGCCCCGGCCGATCTCTGCCCGACGGGGTGATCCGGCCAAGCCCGACGCCGGTGTCGGCGGCGGCGGTCCGGACCAACTCCGGGAGGTACGCATCCATGAAGGCTCGATCTCGGTTGTGTGCGGCGCTGGGGCTGGCGGTCATCGGTTGCGGCATCGCGGGGTGCCAGTCGGGCGGGTCCACGCGCCCGTCCACCGTCTATTCCGCCGACGGCGCCGCCGGCGATCATCTTGGCGCCAATGTCTTCTCCGATCAACAGACCCGCAACCGTCTGGCCGCCCGATCGGCCGAGAACGCCGACCGCACCGCCTTCACGCAGGCCCAGCAGAACGAACCCTGAGGTCCGTCGGCCTCGGGTCTTTACGGAGCGGCCGGCGCGGGGGCCTGACCGGGCACCACCAGCGGTATCTCGCGAATCGCGAGCGGGATCGCCGTTTCTGGTACGACCGCGGGGGGGATGCTCGGCGTAAAGGCCAGGCGCACGCCGAGGTCCGTGTAGCGGCGCGTCGGCACCACGGCCGTCGCCGGGCCGCCCTCCGCCACCGCCCGCCGCGTGAACGCTGAGCCCCCCACCACCGCGATCGCCGCGCCGTCCGACACCGGCTCGGCGACGTTGCCCAGCATGTTGCGCACCTCGGCCGACGTCGGCTCCACGGGCGCGAACCAGAGCGTCTGATCGTTCGGATCGAGTTCCGCGTTCAGGTCGCGCTGGGCCCGGTACGCGCCGTCGACCAGCCCCTGATTGAGCACCAGATCGGCCCGCGGCCACGACTGGTCGAGGAAGTTGCCGCCGCCCGCGTTGTTCCTGACGCGGGCCGCCTCCCACGCGCGGCGTGTGGGCAGTTCCATGCCGGCGAGCGTCGCGATCTGGCCTGCGGCCTGCGGGCTCAGCCCCTGCACCGGGTGGTCCAGCGTCGGCGCCGGCGCCGCCGTCAAAACCTGCTGCAGCGTCGGGTTGCCGGGCTCCCCGAAGATCTGGCTCGGTCGACCGATCCACGACGGGCCGCCGGCTTGCGGGAGGTCGACAAGCTCGACCGCGTTGCGTCGCCATGTCCACGAGCGGGCCTGCTCGGGCACAAGGATCAACTCTCCCTGCGGGTTCCTTTCCAGCGCTCGCAGGAACGCGAACTGGCTCGCATTGCCCGCCACGATCGCGCGGAGCACGCCGATCGAGAGCTCGTCGGTCGCGATATACGTCGAGCTCTCGCCCGTCGGCACAAAGCGAACGCGGGCGTTGGCGTCGCCGTCCCGCGCGAGCGTCACGGCACCGACGCCGTCGATGCGGCCTTCGACGATCGACCACCCGTTTGGCGCGGGCGCTTCGCCGGGCTGCGGCGTGCGGGCCTGACGCAGCCGCTCCCGCGATGTCGGCGCCACCGCGCCGAGCGCTTCCTGAAGCACATCGAGCGCGGCGGGCGCTGGCGCCCCTTGGGCCGCCCGCGCCGCCAGCAGCAGCCGATTCGCACGCACCACCGGATACTGCGCCTCGATCTCGGCGAGGTCCGCGTCGAACGCTCGCAAGGCCCGCTCGTGCAACGCCTGATCCGTTGGCGGACGGGTGTTCAGCGCGTCGGCGATCGCCGCGATCACGCCTGGGCGCTCAGTGCCGAGAGCTTCGCGAGCGGCCGTCGCCCAGCGTTCTTCGCCGAACAGGTCGTTGAGCAGCAGGGCCCAGTCCGGCTCGCCGCCGGGCGCGAGCGTGCGCGACAGCACCGTGCGCCACGTCGCGAGCGGATACTCCGCGCCGACGGTGAGCATCGCGGCCCGGGCACGCTCCGGCCCCTGACCGCCCAGCGCAACGATCGGCATGTTCTCCGCAGCGTTCGCGATCGGTCCGCGCCGCTCACGCGGGACTTGCAGTTGGTCCAGCACGCCCGCGGCCTGCTCAACCAGTCGCAGCGGCGACGGCGATGCGCCCGGCGCATCGAACAGTTCGCCCGAGGCCAAACGCGTGTGCGCATCGCGCCACAGCCCCACCGCTTCGTTCAGTCGGTTGACACGCGCGGCACGTTCGGTGAGTTGCCGCGTGACGTCGTCCGCGCTGCCGCTCACCTGGTCCGCGGCCGCCTTCAGGATGTCGCCGGTCGTCGGAATCCCGGCGGCGGCGGCCCATGCGCTTGCGCCGGGGGCCTCGGTTTCGGCGAGCACGAGCGGGTCGGGCTTGTCCGCCGCGGTGAACGCCGCGTCGATCGCGTTCAGACGCGTCTCTTCCGCCTGCTGCCGCTGGATGACGGTCTCGTTCGAGAGAGCCTGTTCACCGAGCCGCTCGAAGAGTTCTTCTTGGAACGAGCGCCAGCGCTCCTGCACCGGGGCCCGCTCGGACGCGATGGAACGACGCGCCGCCGTCGAACCCGGAGGCACTTCGATCGGCGGCGGCGTCGGCGGTGTCGGCGTAGTCGATCCGCCGCCGGCGGACTGATCGCCCTTGGGCAGCGCGTCGAGCTCGCTCCGGAACGCCGCGATGCGCTGGTCGCCGATCCCGCCTGGAGCGGCCTTGGCCAGATCGGCTTGCAACCGCTCGAGCGCTTCGCGGGCTTTCTGCTTGCTCTGCGGCGAGTAGTCCGGGCTGGCTTGGATCGCGTTGGCCTGCTCGAGGGCCGCACGCAGCGCGGCTTCGTTCGTGCGCGATGGGACCGGCGGCGGCACTGGCGGCGTGTCCGCGTCGCCGTTGCGCACGTCCGCGGTTCTGTCGCCCGAGTCCGTCGTCTTCGGAGTCTGCGGCGTGCCGCCGCCGGACATCACCACCGCCGCCACCGCCGCGCCCACCACCACCACGCCGATGCCCGCGATCAGCGGCACCGGAATCCGCTTCTTGCCCGCGGCGGGCTTGGCGGCGTCGCCGTCCGGAGTAGCCGGCTTCGGCGCTTCAACCGGTGCCGGCGCTTGCGACGACGGCTCCGGGCGCACCGGCGCTTCCGTCTTCGTCGCAGGAGCCGCCTTCGCCTTCGCTGCGTCGCGTTCGCGTGCGATCAGCTTGTCGAGGCCGGTACTGAGGGCCGCCTGCACGTCCGCGGCGCGACTGGGGTCGCGGGCGTACTGCGTCCGCGCCTTTTCCACCGCCGCCGTCCACGCGGCGGTCGCCTCCGCGCTGCTCAGGCCCCGGGCACGCTCGAGCACCGCGGCCATCGCCTGATCGAACGGCACGACAGGCACATGCCGCGCCAGCTCGTCGGCCCAGGCGGCGATGTCCGCCGTGCGAACGCCGACGCTGGCGCGGGTCCGGGTCTGGTACCACTCGGAGTTTCGGAACGCCTCGAGATTGAACCGCTCGCCGACCCCGCGCCGCTCGCCGCCCGGCCCACGCGCCACCTGCACACACCGGGCCAGCGCATCCGCCCCCGCGGCGTGCACCGACCGCGCCAGCTCAACAGCATCCGCCGCCGATCGCAGCGGACGCGAACCGGCCGCGAAATCCTCCCCGATCGCTTCGAACACCCGCGCCAGCACCACATCGCGCGTGCCCAGCACGCGGCTCATCTCTTCCAGCCCGCTCTGCACGCGCCGGTGCTCGCCCTCGACCTTCGCCAGCGCCGCCGCGATCGCGCGCTGCTCGCTCTCCGGATATTCCGGACGATCCTCGCTCGCCAGCAGCAGGCAGCCGACCTGCTCCGCCAGGCGCACCATCTTCACCGGCGCCGCCTCGACCGGCGTGGGCGTCGGCGGGCTGACCGGCTCCGGCACCGGCTCGGGCTTCGCTTCGGGTTTCGGCTTCGGCGGCGCGGGGGCTGGGGCCGGCGGGGGCGGCGCTGCCACCGGCGGCGTCGGATCGGCCGCCGGCGGCTTGGGCGGGATCGGCTGCGGCGGCGGATCGACACGCAGCGGCGGCTTCGGAGCCGCCGGCTTCTCCGGCGCGGGCGCCGCCGCCCCGCCGAACTTCGCCTGGATCGATGACAGCAGCCGCGGTGCGTCGCCCGGGTTGATGGCGTCGCACAACTGCGTCGCCAGCCCGTGCCACCAGTTGCCGTCTTCCAGCCGTCGCCACGCTTCGTCGGGCTGCTTGGGCGGGCGACGCTCGCGCCGGCGCCCGGTCACGAGCTGGCACACCAGTTCGCCCAGGCGGTTCAGGTCGTCGACCGGGTCGCCGGGGTCGCGGCGCAGATCGGACAGCGCGACGGCCCGCACCTCGCCCCGCTCGCCGGCGCGAACGAGGATGTTCGACGCCTGGATCTTCCCGTGCCCGCGGTTCCGCGCCAGGCCCGAGAGGACCGTCAACGCCGACGCGACGCCCGCGACGACCACGCGCAGCGTCCGCTCATCCGCCGGCGTGCGCAGCTGATCGACCAGCGAGCGCGGGAACCGCTCGATCAGCGCGTAGTTGCCCGCCGGGATCCCGCGTTCCGGGATCCCGCGGACTTCGCCCGAGGCGTGCACCTTGGCCCAGTAATCGGGCGCGGCCTGCGCGGCCCGCTTCTGGATGTCATACGCCTCGACGAACGCGCGCCGCTGCTCGGCGTAGTCAAAGTCCTGCTCGCGCGCGCCGGCGACCTGAAAGACCTTGAGCACCAGCGGCGTCGCGTCGCCCGCGCGCAGCACGGGCCAGACGAACCGCTCTTCGTCAAAGGGCTCCCCGGCGGGCTTCAGGTCCAGGTAGTCGTACGGAAAGTCCATGCGTGCCGCGGTTGCTCGGTCGCCTGCTCACTCCGCCCGAGCCGACCGGCCGGGTTCATCCGACAAACCACCCTGTCTCTATCGGATCCCGGCCGGGGCCGCGCCACTCACCCGCTCACTTCGCCGGCGTGGGCACGCGCGTGCCGACCAGCAGCCCGTTGTCCAGCGTCGCCGTCACCCGGTTGTCCACCCAGGTCTGCGTCTCGGCTTCGACGATCTTGACCCAGTCGGTGGCGGCGGAGCCGGCGACGGAGGTCGGCGGGTCGGCGATGATGAGCACCTGGCGCACATTCATCTTCCGCCACGTCGCCCAGATCGGGTCGCTGGCCTTGAGCGACTCGGTCGGGTTGGACTGCGAGATCTGCCGCTTCACGATCATGCCCGCGTTATCGAGCCGGGTGCGAGCGGGCGCGCCGGCGAACCACTGCCGCGGGTCCGGCGTGCCGATGGACTGGGCTTCGTCGGGCGTGAGGCCCACGAACTCGACGCGCACGGTGGGCACGCGTCCGCTCTGCGAAAGACCGGGCCCGGACGCGACGTTGATGTCGAGGGCCTTGAAGGACTTGCCCCCGCCGCACGCGCCCAGGCCAAAGGCGAGCACGCCCGCCATGGCCGACACAACCGCCAACCGTCCGAACCTCGCCACGCTGTTCATCGCTCGGTCTCCTAGGAAATCCGACGGCGCAAGACCCGCGCCAGTTCCGCGTCCGCCGTCCCGCCGCGCAGCAGGCGCGAGCGGAGGCTGAGGAGCCCATTGTACAGACTTTGCCGCAGCGGGTGCAGCGGCGTCGAGGGCGTCGCGACCGGCCCGGAACTGGGGTCCTCCAGCGCGCTGAACGGGTAGCCCGGCTGCGTCGCCAGAAGGGCCGCCAGCAGCTGCACCCAGGTCGACATCCCCACCAGCGACGCCGCCGGCAGCCCGGCCGGCATCCCCCAGGCCAGACGGATCGGCCCCAGCAAATCCCGCAGGTCCTCGTTCTCCGCGAGCGTCTTCTGCACCGCCGCGGCCAGCGCCCCGGAACCCGCCTCGCCCGCGCCCGGCGCGAAGTTGTCCGCCACGCGACCGGCCAGGCTCTTGATGTCGTCGATCGACGACCCCAGGTCGCGTTCGCGCGTCACCAGCAGCGAGCGCACGCCCAGCACGCCGAGGGCGTACAGGTCGCACGCCGGACCGAGCACCTGCTGCGTTCGCACCAGCACGCCGGTAAAGGTCTTGCCCGCGGGGATCGCGCGCAGTTCACTCACCGCGGCGGGCGGCAGCCCGGCGGCCGACGCCGACACCACCACCTCGTTCCGCGCCTTCGTCGGCGAGACCGACCACGTCGCCGTCAGCGTCACGCGCCGACCGCCCACGCCGAAGGTCAGCAGCAGCAGGTCCTTCGCGCCGACCGCCAGCCGCACGGGCGTCGTCAGCGTCGCGTCGAGCGTGACGGCCCCGTCCGGCGTGACGGTCGCCGCCGAGCGCAGTCGCAGCGACCCTTCGCTCTCATCGGAGCCGGCGCTCACGGGGCTGTACACCGACCGCAGCCAGCGGGCGGCGGGCGCGAACACGGGCCTCCCCGCGGCCCCGCCGACCTGCACCGCCGCGCCGAACCCGAGTCCCGACCCGACCAGACACGCCCGGGCCGTCCACGCCCACGCGGCCCCTTCGCCCGGCGCGCCGACACTGACGCGGACCGCGTCCTCGTCAACATTCAGCAGCGGGCGCTGGGCCCGGTCGATCGCGGTGATCGCCTGGTCCACGCAGTCGTGCAGCAGCCGCAGCCGCAGGAACGTCCGCTCGACAAGCGACGCCGCCGGGTCGCTCTCGCGCTCGGTGAGCAGCGCGATGCCGCCCTGTGCGGCGTCGGACCGGCTGAGGGCCTCGCCGTTGTGCATCGCGCGAGTACGCCCGACCTGGTCGCTCTCCGGCGCGCCCGAGAGCCAATCGATCATCGCGCCGTACGGCATCGGCAGGTGCACCCGCGCGGCGACGTGCCCGCCCCACGGGTTCACGCACACCTTCGTAGGACCCAGGTCGAGCGCTTCATCGATCGACCGCGCCACGCCCGCCGCCGGCGAGCCCGCCCACACCGCGGCCATCGCGCCGCTCTCGCCCGATTTGGTCAAGTACCGGTGCAGCCCGGCGCTGAACGCGGGCAGACCGGCCGCCGTCAGGTCGGCGTCGCGGTCGCAGACCATCCAGCCCGATTCGCGGCACGCGCCGGTCTCCAGGTCGACTACCCACGGCCCCTGCCGCGCGTTCTCGCGCCCCGTCCACACCGCGTGCCCGCCCGCGTCGCCGGCCCGCATCGCGCGGGCGACGCTCTCCGTCCACGCCGCGTCGAGCGCGGAGTTCGACACGCCGCCGCCGCCGGACGCGTCCGCCGTCTGCTCCAGCAGGGGCGCGGCGTCCTGAAACCACAGGTCGAGATACTTCAGCACGTGCCCGCGCGCGTCGATCACCGCGGCGAGGTACGCCTGCGCGTCGGTCGTCTGCGCGGTGGCGACCAGGCCCGGGCCGTCCGGGTGCTCACGCGTGCGGAGCACCAGCGCGACGCGCACGCCGCCAGACTCGCCGGGGAGCGGCGCGCCGACATACCCGCGGGGCAGCGGTTGGGGGATCGCCGAGGCCACGAACATGGCGGGTACCACGATGCCCAACGCGCGCGTCCTCCTGCAGCCGGCGCGGTCGACCGCCGCGCGGCCTCGACTATAGGAACCCGGCCCCGCGCAAGAACCGCGCGTCGGCCTTCACGGGCGTCCGTACACGTGCAGTTCCCCGCTGCCGCTCCGCACCACCAGCGACCGCGCCGACAGCGACACGATCGACCACTCCACCGGCCCCGGCTGGGCGGCGGGGGCACCACCAGCGGGCGGAGGCTGCGACGGGGTCGACGGCAGGGGCGACGACGGCGTGATCACCAGCGCTCCCCGGTCCCGCCGCCAACGCGCCTCGCGCAGCGTCTCAAACCCGGCGCCATCGGCAGTGAACCCGCCGCCGTCGAGGAAGACGACCGCCCCGGGCTGCGCGGGGTAGCGGCGCACCCACGGGCCGATGAGCGGGTCGCGACGGGTGCTCGCCGCGGGCGCCGGCTCCGTCGGCGCGCCGGGCGGCGGGGGCGAGGCATCCTGACCTTGTTCAGCGGGCGGCGTGCCGGGCTCACCGGGCGCCGACCCCGGCGGCGGCTCGGGCGTGGCGGGCGCATCGCCGCGCTGCTCGAGCGCCACCATCGCCTCCGGCGTCGGATCGTCCGAAAGCCCCAGGTCGACGCCCGGGATCATGCTGTCGATCGAGCTCACCGTCTTGCGCACTGCCCACAGGTGCTGATCGAGGCGGTGCAGCGACTGCTCGATCGCGCCGAGCAGACGCAGTTGGTCTTGCAGCGTGTTGAGCTGGGCATTGGTCTCGTCGACGCGCTCGAGCCCGGCGTCGACGCTGACCAGACGCTCGTTGGCGTTGGCGACGCCGGCGTTGGTGGTGCCCAGCGCGGTGTCGACGCGGTCCAGCCGCGCGTTGACCTCGTTGAGCTGGCCGTTCACGCCGCGGAGTTCATCGCGGACTTCCCACACCACGCACCCCGGCATGATCAGGACCGCCGCCGCGCACACGATTGTCGCCGAGATTGCTGCCACGTTCATGCGACAGAGTACGCAGTCGGCACATGAACTAGGGATGCGAACCGACCCGTTCCGCGATGACGGATGCGACGGCGAGCCCCCGCGTGTGGGAGAGCGAGACCGTCCAGCGGTCGGCGCCGATGTCCGTCGCGCGGATCGCCGCGTGCCCCGAGAGCACCAGCGTCGGGCGCCCGCTCGGGTCGCTGCGGATCTCGACGTCCGTCCACGCGATGCCGTGCGTGAGGCCCGTGCCCAGAGCCTTCAGCGCGGCTTCCTTGGCGGCAAAGCGGACGGCGAGATGCTCGGCGTGCCGACGCGTGCCGCGCCCGTGAGATTGTTCGATCGGCGTGAAGCAGCGCGTCAGGAACCGCTCGCCGTGCTCCGCGATCAGGCGGGCGACGCGCTCGACTTCGACCACGTCCACTCCGTGTCCGACGATCGGCATGCGGTGCTCACGCGTCGGACTTGGCGGACTTGCCCGAACGACCCGGCTTGGCGGCGGGCTTGGACGATTTGGACTCGGACGACGCCGGCTTGGATTCCGCCGCCGGCTTGGACTCGGCGGGCTTGCTCGCACTCGACTTGGCCGCGTCGCCGCCCGAGGTGCTGTCGCCGCCGGAGGTCGGCGCGGTCTTGTCCGCCGCGGCGGCCTTCTTGTACGACTCGGAGCGGTAATCCGTCTGATAGAACCCCGACCCCTTGAACAGCACCGCGGCCCCGGTGCCGATCAGCCGCTCGAGCTTGGGCTTCTTGCACGACGGGCAGGTCTTCAGCGGCTTGTCCTTGATGGACTGAAACTGCTCGAAGGCGTGCTCGCACGCGGTGCACTTGTACTCGTACGTGGGCATAGTTCACGACTCCCCCGCTGACCCCCACTGACCCTAACCCCCCACTCTTTCGACCGAATCACTCCGCGGGCGGCATGCTCTCCGAATATCCGCCGGCGGGCTCCATCGGCGCGACGGTGACCATCGCCGGGCGGACGACGCGCCCGTCGAGCGTATAGCCGGCCTGCATCACCCCGCTGATGGTGCCGGGCGCGACGCCCTCGGCGGGCTTGTGCATGAGCACGGAGTGCCGCGTCGGGTCGGGCTCGTCGCCGGGCGCGGGCTGGATGAGCCCGACGCCGTGACGCTCCAGCGCGCGGATGAGTTCGGACTTGATGACGCGCACGCCGTCGATGACGCGCTGGGTCGCCTCGCTGTCGGGCTTCTGCGTCAGGGCCATGTCGAAGTGATCGACGACGGGCAGGATGCTCGAAAGGACGGACGTGACGCCCTGACGCTTGGCCTCCTGCTCGTTCTGCAGTGCGCGGCGTTGATAGTTCTGGTACTCGGCCAGCGCGCGGAGATAGTCCGACTTGGCCTGGTCGCGCTCGAGCGTGACGTTGGCGAGGTCCGCCAGAACGCGCTCGTACTCCGCGGTGCGGGCCGCGTCGAGATCCGACTGGCCGGTGTCTTCTTCGGCGCCGGGCTCGCGTCCTTCGGGGCGCGCGCGGGGGTCCGTTCGATCCGGGTCCGACTTGTTGTCACGCCTGCCGAACATGTGCCGCCTTCCTCCCCGCCGCAAGACTGATGGATCGACGAGTTACGAGCGCTTGGAACCGAACGCGTCCTTGACCGACTTCCAGAACCCCGAGCCGTCGCTGTCGCCGGGACCGCCGGCGCCCGAGGGCGGGTGACCATCCTCGAGCGCCGCGAGCTCGCGCACGAGTTTCTCCTGAGCGCTGTTGAGCCGCGTCGGGATGATGACGCGTGCGACGGCGACCAGGTCGCCGCGGCGCTGCGTCTGCAGGTTGGGCAGGCCCTGCCCGGGCACGCGGAAGAGCGCGCCGTGCTGGGTGCCCTTGTGCACGTGGACCTTCGTGGCGCCCTCAAGCGTGGGCACCTCGACCTCGGCGCCGAGTGTTGCCTGCGTGAAAGACAGCGGAAGATCGACGATCAGGTGGTCGTCCTCGCGCTTGAAGCGGGCGTCGTCCTCGACGCGGACGACCACGTGCAGGTCGCCGCGAACACCCTGGGCCGTCGCGGTCGCGTCCTGCGGGGGTTCGCCTTCGCCGCGAACGCGCACGGCCTGCCCGTCGTGAATCCCGGGCGGGATGCGGACGCTGATCTTGCGTTTCTTGGGCTGGCGACCCTTGCCGCGGCAGGCGTCGCAGAACTCGGTGATGACGGTCCCGCGCCCGCCGCAGGCGGGGCATGCGGTGACCATGCGGAACATCCCGCCCAGCCCGGTCTGCTGGACGCGGCCCTGGCCTTCGCAGGTGCGGCATTTGCCGGGCTTGCTGCCGGGCTTGGCGCCGTTGCCGCCGCACTTCTCGCAGATGTCCAGGCGTGTGAAGGCGACTTCCTTCTCAGCGCCGGAAAGGACTTCGCTGAGGGTGAGTGAGACTTCGGTCTCGAGGTCGTACCCGCGGGCGGGCCCGCGCTGCCCGCGTCCGCCGCCCATGCCGCCGAACCCGCCGAAGCCGCCGCCCCCGCCGGCGCCGAAGATGTCGTTGAACATCGAGAAGATGTCATCGACGTTCATCCGGCTGAAGTCGTGCGGCGCGGGGCCGCCGCCGCGCTTGAGCCCGTCGTGCCCGAACTGGTCGTAGATCTTGCGCTTCTCGGCGTCGGAGAGGACCTCGTACGCCTCCGCGGCTTCCTTGAAGTTCTTCTCGGCCTCGGCGTCGCCGGGGTTGCGGTCCGGGTGGTACTTCATCGCCGCCCGGCGGTACGCGCGCTTGATCTCCTCCGCATCGGCGGTGCGTTCGACGGAGAGGACTTCGTAGTAGTCGCGTTGGGCAGGCATAAAGCGAGGCACTAGGCACTAGGCACTGGGCACCAGTGGGGAACCCACTGATGCCCAGTTCTTCGGCTTGCATTTTCGCATCAGGCCATGGGATGCTCGGCACCAGTGCCTAGTGCCCAGTGCCCAGTGCCTGGTCTGCTCAGTTCACACTCCCGACCACCGGCTCAGCCTCGTCCTTCAGCTCACTGACCAGGCAGTTGGTCGTGAGCATCAGGCCGGCCACGCTGGCCGCGTTGATGAGCGCGGTCTTCGCCACCAGGGCCGGGTCGATGATGCCGGCCTTGACCAGGTCGAGGTACTCGCCGGTTGCGGCGTTGTAGCCGAAGCCGCCGGAGCCGTCCTTGACCTTCTCGACGACCAGGTCGCCGTCGACGCCCGCGTTGTGCGCGATCTGGTGGACGCACACCTCGACGGCCTTGGCGACGATGTCGAAGCCGAACTGCTCGTCGCCCTTGGCCTTCTTCTTCGCGTCGAGGATGGCCTTCTGCGTGCGGAGCAGCGCGACGCCCCCGCCAGGGACGTAGCCCTCCTTGGCCGCGGCGCGGGTCGCGTGGAGCGCGTCGTCGACGCGGTCCTTCTTCTCCTTCATCGCCGTCTCGGTGGCCGCGCCGACGCGGATGATGGCCACGCCGCCGGTGAGCTTGGCCAGGCGCTCCATCAGCTTCTCACGGTCGTAGTCGCTGGTGGACTTGTCGTGCTGGCTCTTGATCTGCGCGGCCCGGGCCTCGATGTCCTTCCGCTTCCCGGCGCCTTCGATGATCGTGCAGTTGTCCTTATCGATAACGATGCGCTTGGCGGTGCCGAGCTCGCTCAGGTCGATCGAGTCCAGGCTGCGGCCCAGGTCCTCGGCGAAGAACGTGCCGGCGGTGAGCACGGCGATGTCGCCCAGCATGGCCTTGCGACGATCGCCGAAGCCCGGGGCCTTGACGGCGCAGATCTTCAGCACGCCGCGGAGCCGGTTGACGACCAGCGCGGCGAGGGCTTCGTTCTCGACTTCTTCCGCGATGATCAGCAGCGGCGCGCCGCTGCCCGCGACCTTGTTCAGGAGGGGCAGCAGGTCCGTCAGGTTGGCGATCTTCTTCTCGTAGACCAGGATCCGCGCGTCCTCCAGAACGCACTCGGCCGTCTTCGGGTCGGTCATGAAGTACGGCGAGATGTAGCCCTTGTCGAACTGCATGCCCTCGACGTAGTCCAGCGTCGTCTCGGCGCTCTTGCCCTCTTCGACTTCGACCACGCCCTCCGGCCCGACCTTCGCGATCGCCTCGGCGATCAGCTCGCCGATCTGCGCGTCGTGGTTGGCCGACACGGTCGCGATCTTCTTGTAGTCGTCCTTGCCCTTGCACTTGACGGCCATGTTGTCGATCGCGTCGGCGGCGGCCTGCGCGGCGGCGTTGATCCCGCGCTGCATCTGCACCGGGTTGGCCCCGCTGGTCACGAAGCGCAGGCCTTCGGTGAAGATCGCCTCGGCGAGGACGGTAGCGGCGGTCGTCCCGTCGCCGGCCTTGTCCGCGGTTTTCTTGGCGACTTCATTGACCATCTTGGCGCCCATGCTCTCGAAGGCGCTGGGGAGCGTGATTTCCTTGGAGACGCTCACGCCGTCCTTCGTCACCGTCGGCCCGCCGTAGGACTTCTGGATGATCACGTTGCGCCCGGTGGGGCCCATGGTGACCTTGACGGCCTTGGCCAGCCGGGCCACGCCCTTTTTCATCTCCACCAGCGCCGCGTCGTCGAACATGATCTGCTTGGTCGCCATCGTTCAATCCTCTTTCATGTCCCGCGGCGAGTGTGCGCCCGCGGTGCGTGATGTGTGCTCGTTGTTCTCTTGAGTCGGGTTACCAGTTGAAGTCGGTCTCGTAGCCAGCGTTCACCAGCGCTTGTCCGGCTTCCCGCTTGAACAGGTCTTTCAGGCGGTCGTCGAAGTAGGCACGCCAATCGCCGACCTGGCCCTTGCGGTAGTGGCTCTGCAGACGCTCGGTCTTGAAGCCGGGCAGGGTCTTGGTCTCTTCCGAAGGCGGATCGGCCTGGCGGGGGTCGAGGGCGAGGAACTGATACATCTCCGCCCGGCGACGCTCGAAGTTGGCGTGCAGGTCTTCGTACCGGAGTTCCAGCACGGGCGTGCCGCCCTCGCGCATGGCCGGGATGGCCTTGGAATCGTGAGCCCAGAAGTCCGCCCAGGCGCGGGCCGTGTGGCGGACCCATTCGTCATCGCCCAACAGGCCGATCGAAGGGTCGCGGAAACGGTCCGGGTCCTCCGCGAACAGCGGGACCCACTTCTCGGCCAGGTGACGGAACTGCGGGAGGAACGTCTGCGTGTTCCGCACACGGAGCCAGTGGTAGGCCCACGAGATCAGCACGTCGCGGCCGTCGCGGAGCAGATGGATGTGCGGCGCGCCGCGGATGACCGGACGCAGCAGTCGCGGCGTGTGATCGCCAACGACGGTGGCATCGGGCCGATCTCGTGAACTGAACAGCAGCGCACGGCGCACCACGGTCTCGAGCGAAGACTGGATCACTTCCCGCAGTTCGTGGTGATGTCCCATGAACCAGCTGGGCGTGGTCAGGTGGTTCAGGCAGGTGTCGACGTGCTCGAAGTGGTGTTCGCCCTTGATGCGGACGAGCGGGTGCAGGTTGAGGACGTTCGCGACCCAGTGCGTGCCGGACTTCCAGCAGCCGCACAGGAAGAAGAAGCGGATCTCGCGACCGTTCGAATGCACCGTGTAGTGGTTGCCGACGGGGTGATCGCACGCGTCCAGGTCGGGCGGTTCGGGGAGGAGGGCGCTCGGATAGATCTTGCGAGCGATGGGCTTGAGAGCGTCGCGCAGCGGCGTCGGGATGACGTTCTTGGCGGCAACGACCCAGTCCGGACGCGTGTCCGGCGGGGGTGCTTGACCGTGGGTGCTGTGTTCGCCGTGTGCCATGTCGCCTTTGGTTGGTGTCGTTCGAGTCGCGCCCCGCCGCGGCCGGTGCGGGCTCGCGGCGGGGTATCCGGCGCTGAATCCGTCTTAGCGCTCGAGCACGCCCAGCAGTTCGCTCTCGCGCAGGATCAGGACCTTGTCGCCCTTGAGTTCGACTTCGGTGCCGGCGTACTTGCCGTACACGACGGTGTCGCCCTTGCGGACGCTCATCTCGGCCCGCTTGCCGTTCTCCAGGCGCTTGCCGGGGCCGACGGCGATGACTTCGCCGCGGACGGGCTTTTCCTTGGCGCTCTCGGGCAGGAAGATGCCCGAGGCGGTCTTGCTCTCGGCTTCGATGGGCTTGACGAGGACGCGGTCTTCGAGGGGTTTGATGGCCATGGTCAGAAATCTCCAGAAGTCAGACGCCGCCGGCGAGTGATCGCGGGCGGGGGTGGTCATGCACTTGGTCCGGTCTTGCGGGCAACGACGCACATCTGCTCGCTGCACAGCATCGCGGGGGACATCATCCAGCGGTACAGATCGTCCTTGCCGGCCCGGTCTTCCGGCTCCGGCTTGGTGTGACGGTACACGGCCCGGCGCGTTGTGCCCGCGAGGAGCGGGCGGAGGGCCATGGCCCACCGGCTGGCGCGGCGGACTTCGGTCTCGACGGTCTTCTGCACGCGCAGCCCGCCACGCCACATCAAGTAGTGCAGCAGCGGGAAATCGGCCGGGCGGTGGTGCCACTGCTCCATCCAGTCGACCGGCGCGGTGTACGGCACCAGTTCCATCTTGGAGCGGTGCGTGCCGGTGAGGAAGAAGTCGAGGCGGGAGAGGATGCGGTGCAGGTTGGGCGTGGTGATCAGGAACCACCCGCCGGGCTTGAGCACGCGGCAGGCCTCGGTGATGAACATCCGGTGGCCTTCGACGTGCTCGATGACTTCGGTGGTGTAGACGACGTCGAACTGGGCGTCGGCGAAGGGGAGCGGCTTGTTGAGGTCGATCCCGCCGACGACGTGGTCTTCGACACCCTCGGGATAGTCGCGGTGCCGGATGTAGTCCTCGGTGCGGGAGCGGTAGGTGGTGCCAGTGAACTGGGTGACGCCCTCGCGGCGTAGGCGTTCGAGGATGAAGCCGTCGCCGCAGCCGAGTTCGAGGAAGGAGAGGTTCTTGAAGTTGGGGATGGAGCGGAGTTCGCGGAAGGCCACGTCGCGGAAGGCTTCGCCAGAATCGCCGCCGTCCTGGCCCGGCGGGCGGGCGGCTTGGCCGGGCTTGGATGTGGCGACGGTGGTCATGGCGCGGTCCGAAGGAGGGACAAGTGTTGGCGGGCGATCAGTAGCGGGTGGCGGGGTTTTTCGCCGGCGGGGTGGCGGGCTTGTCGGCCTCGCGTTTCTCGACCGAGCGGTCGAGCACGCGCCCGCGCGGGCCGATCTCGAGCACGATCAGTTCCTGACCGCGGGCGATCTCGGCCTCGTAGCGGACGCGGTTCTCCGGCATGCGCTTGATCTCGGAGAGATCGGTGACCTCGCCGCCCTTGCTCTCGGCGATGACCGTGACCCGGACGGGCTCGGGCAGTTCGTCGATGCGGATGGAGCGTTCGATGGCGCGGACTTCGCCGGAGGCGGTGATGTCGGCCTCGAACTCCCGCCCGTCGCGGAGAAACTCGACTTCGTAGATGCCGTCCGCGCGATCGAACTCGATCTCGCCGACTTTGCCGTTGGCGACGGTCGACTCGATCGCGGCCCGCACGGGCGCCGGGACCTGAGCGAGCGTCACAACCTGCTCCTGATCGCCGACGGGCGTGGCGGCCCGGGCGCTGTCGCCGGTGGACGAGCGGGTCGCGCAGCCCGTGAGCGAACCCAGACCGGTGAGGATCAGGGCGGCGAGCACGGGCGGGGCGAGATTGGGGCGATGTTTCACGGCGGTGCTCCTGGTGCGTCGGTGTGCGGCGTACTCAGAAGCCCATGCCGCCCATGCCGCCCATGCCGCCCATCCCGCCCATGCCACCCATGCCACCCATGCCGCCGCCGCCATGACCGTGGTCATGGTCGTGGTCGTCCTTGGCGGTGGGCTTTTCGGTGATGAGGCAATCGGCGGCGAGCAGGACGGTGGCGACGCTGGCCGCGTTGTTGAGGGCGGAGAGGTCGACCTTCGCGGGCGTGAGGACGCCCTGCTTGACGAGGTCGCCGTATTCGAGCGTCAGGGCGTTGAAGCCGAAGCTGGCGTTCTTCTCGCCGCCTTCTTCGATCTTGGCGGCGACGACGGTGCCCTTCTCGCCGGCGTTGTCGGCGATGGTCTGGGCGGGAACGGCGAGGGCCTTGTAGACCACGTCGATGCCGGCGGCGAAGTCGTACTTGAAGTGACCGACTTCGTCGGCGGTCTTGTCGTCGCCCTTGCCGGCGCGCGAGCCGTAGACGGCCTTGTAGTCCTTGATGCCCGCGACGGCCTTGCGAGCGCGGATGAACGAGACGCCGCCACCGGCGACGACGCCATCAGCGACGGCGGCGCGGACGGCGTGCAGCGCGTCCTCGTAGCGGGCCTTCTTTTCCTTGAGTTCCGCTTCGGAGGCGGCCCCGACGTTGATCTGGGCCACGCCGCCCGCGAGCTTGGCGAGACGCTCCTGGAGCTTCTCGCGGTCGTAATCGCTGGTGGTGACGTCGATCTCGCGGCGGATCTGCTCGATGCGGGCCTGGATCTGCTTGGTCTCGCCGGCGCCTTCGATGATGGTGGTGTTGTCGGCGTCGATCTCGAGCTTCTTGGCCATGCCGAGGTGCGCGAGTTCGACCTTGTCGAGCTCGATGCCCACGTCCTTCATGATGGGCGTGGCGCCGGTGAGGATGGCGATGTCTTCGAGCATGGCCTTGCGGCGGTCGCCGTAGCCCGGGGCCTTGACGGCGCAGACCTGCAGCGTGCCGCGGAGCTTGTTGATGACCAGCGTGCTGAGGGCCTCGCCGGAGACGTCCTCGGCGATGATGAGCAGCGGCTTCTTGGCCTTCATCACGGTTTCGAGGAGGGGGACGAGCTTGGAGACGCTCTCGATCTTGTCTTCGTAGACGAGGACCAGCGCCTTGTCGAAGTCGCAGGTCATGGCGTCGACGTTGGTGACGAAGTTGGGGGAGAGGAAGCCGCGGTCGAACTGCATGCCTTCGACGACTTCGACGGTGGTGTCCTGCGACTTGCCTTCTTCAATGGTGATGACGCCGTCGGCGCCGACCTTGGCGAAGGCGTCGGCGAGGGTCTTGCCGATGACGGGGTCGTTGTTGGCGCTGATGGTCGCGATGTTCTGGATGTCGCCGGACTTGGGGGAGCGGTCGACGGGCTTGGCGAGGCGGCGGATCTCGTCGCTGGCGACGTCGACGCCCTTCTTCATGCCGCGGACGAGCGCGTTGGCGTCAACACCGGAGGCGATGTACTTCAGGCCTTCGCGGAAGAGAGCCTCGGCGAGGACGGTGGCGGTGGTGGTGCCGTCGCCGGCGTCGTCGGAGGACTTGCTGGCAGCTTCCTTGACGAGCTTGGCGCCGAGGTTTTCCGCCTTGCTGCGGAGTTCGATTTCTTCGGCGACGGAGACGCCGTCCTTGGTGACCGTCGGCCCGCCCCAGGACTTGTCGAGGATGGCGTTGCGGCCGCGGGGGCCGAGCGTGCTCTTGACCGCGCGGGCGAGCTTTTCAACGCCGGCGAGGAGGGACTGGCGAGCTTCGACGTCGAAGGTCAGTTCTTTGACGGCCATCGGGATCGTCTCCAGGAAAATGCGGGGGGCGTCGAGCGGGGGTTCATGCACGCCCGCAGGATGGTCGAACCGGTTCAAAGCACGTAGTGCTGGACCACACCGACAGCCCCTCCCCGTACGAGGCCCGTGTGCAAGGTCGGTGCCAGTCGGGGGAGGCACCCCGGAAGTGGTCACAGGGCCGGTCGCGGGGGCCGAGTGGGGGCAGTTGAGGGCTTTCCGGGAGTCCGGGCGGGTCGCTGGCGTGTCGACCGGTGCGCGGATGCGCTCTGCAAGGCCATCAGACTGCCGGATTGGCAGTCGGCTGCTTCGCGGGCTCGGGGCGGGGCTCGGCGGCTATAGAAAGGATGGGGAGCGACGGGCCCAGGGCGCGGCGGGTGAGCGCTGCGGCGATGTTGCGGAGCAGGCGGCGGCGGTGCAGCAGGCGACCGGTGAGGTCGGGCGGCGGGACGCGGAGGGTCCACTGGTCGGCGGACGCGGTGGCGGCGGCGGCGCGGTCGACCTCGACCAGGCCCCAGCCGCGGGGCACGTCGGCGGGCGCGAGCATGCCCGTCGGGGCGGCGATGAGCAGCGCGTCGGCGAGGCGGTAGTGGGCCAGAAGGAAGAACTTGCTCGAGCCGTGGATGCGCCGGTCGAGCAGGGCGAGCTCACGCACGATCGTGCGATAGGACTCGACGCGGCTTTCGGCGAAGTTCCACTCTTCGAGTTCGGGAAACAAGGCCGTGCCGCTGCGCCGGAGTTCGGGCTCGCAGACCTTGAGGATGCGATCCTCGAGCGCGCGGCGGACGGCGTGGAGGTGATCGCGGCGCTGGATGAGCGCGTGCAGGCGCGGGCCGTCGCGGACGAAGTCGGCCCGGGACTGCTTGCACTCGACGATGACGGTGCGCGGCGAGGACCCCCGAGTGAGTGAGGCGTGCGGGGTGTGGCGGTCGGCGGGTATGCCGCGGGCGGAGGCGCGCGGGAGCGGGTCCCAATATCCGGCGGCGTCGACGCGGTGGCGGGCGATCGGGCAACGGACCTCGCACGCCGCGGCGGAACAGCCCAGGGCCACCATCCAGCGGACCGCGCCGGCCTTGAGATGACGGTGATCGGGCGTTTCCACGGGTGATGGGCACGATAGGCGGCGGGGAAACGCGTGAAACCGGCGTGGGCCGGGCGGCGATATGACAGCGTGGGCAGCACGCCGCGAAATCGCCGGGTGGGAGGGAAGGGCGCGAAGGCGGGCGGTGGAGACCCGGGGAGTGTGGGCACGCTCGCCGTGGTGCTGGGGGATCAGCTCGACGCGGATGCGCGGCTGCTGCGCGAACTGGACACCGGACGCGACGCGGTGCTGATGATGGAGGTGAGCGCGGAGTCGCGGCATGTGCCCAGCCACGTGCAGCGGACGGTGCTGTTCCTGTCGGCGATGCGGCACTTCGCGGCGGACCTGGAAGCCCGGGGCGTGCGCGTGCACTACGTGCGGCTGGGCGATCCTGACAACACGGGCACGCTGGCGGGCGAGCTGGAACGGTGGATCACGCGGCTGTCGCCGGCGCGGGTCGCGTGCACGCAGCCGGGCGAGTGGCGCGTGCTGCGCGAACTTGAAGAGGCGGCGGAACGGGCGGGGTCGACGCTGGAAGTTCTGCCGGACGAACACTTCATCGCTTCGACGGAGCGGTTCACCGCGTGGGCGGAGGGTCGGACGGCGCTGACGATGGAGTTCTTCTATCGGGAGCAGCGGCGTGCGACCGGGTATCTGATGGAGGGCGATCAGCCCGAGGGCGGGGCGTGGAACTTTGACAAGGACAACCGGCTGCCGTTCGGCAAGGACGGGCCCAAGCCGATGCCGCCGTTGCCGAAACGGTTTGCGGCGGACGCGGTGACGCGCGCGGTCATCGCGGACGTGCGCGAGCATCTGCCGGGGCTGCCGGGGAAGGTGGATGAGGCGTCGTTCGTGTGGTACGTGACGCGGACGCAGGCGCTGGAGGCGCTGGACGATTTCATCGCGCGGCGGCTGGCGAACTTCGGGCCGTATGAGGACGCGATGTGGACCGGGGCGCGGTTCCTCTATCACAGCGTGCTGTCGCCGGCGCTGAACCTGAAGCTGCTGAACCCGCGGGAGTGCTGCGAGAAGGCGATCGCGGCGTATCGGAAGGGGCGGGCGCCGCTGCAGTCGGTGGAAGGGTTCGTGCGGCAGATCATCGGCTGGCGCGAGTTCATCCGCGGGGTGTACTGGCTGGAGGGCGAGGGGTACGGATCGCGGAACGGGCTGGAGCAGCACGGGTCGCTGCCGGACTTCTACTGGACAGGCCGGACGGACATGGCGTGCATGCGCGAGTGCCTGGGGCAGGTGATCGAGCACGCGTACGGGCATCATATTCAGCGGCTGATGGTGACGGGGAACTTCGCGCTGATCGCGGGCGTGCACCCGCGCTTGATCAGCGACTGGTACCTGGCGATGTACGCCGACGCGGTGGACTGGGTGACGCTGCCGAACACGCTGGGGATGGTGATGCACGCGGACCGGCGAGCGGAGGATCGGGCGGCGACGGGCGTGGTGGGGACCAAGCCGTACGCGGCGAGCGGGAACTACATCAACCGCATGAGCAACTACTGCTCGCGGTGCGCGTACGACATTGACCAGCGGACGGGCGAGAAGGCGTGCCCGTTCAACACGTTCTACTGGGATTTTCTCATCCGCACGCAGCCGGTGTTCGCCAAGAACCAGCGGATGAAGATGATCCTGAAGAACGTGGAGCGGATGACGGCGGAGCAGAAGGTGCAGATCACGGTGAGCGCCGCGCGGCTGCGCGAGCGGTTCGGGATCGTGCCGAGCGATGGCAAGACCACGTGGGGACGGGCGCCGGAGCGGGCGGCTGAACGGGAAGGACTGTGGGAATGAGCGTGCAACTGGTGTGGTTTCGGGCCGATCTTCGGGTGAGCGACAACACGGCGCTGGCGGCGGCCTGCCGCGTTGCGAAAGCCGCGGGCGGCGGGGTCGACGGGCTATTTGTGATCTGCCCGAAGCAGTGGGCGCGGCACGACTGGTCCGGCGTGCGCGTGGACTTCATGCTGCGGACGCTGCGCGTGCTGTCGGACGATCTGGCGAAGATCAAGGTGCCGCTGCTGATCCGCACGGCCCCCGGCTTCGCGGAGACGCCGGAACTGATCGAGCGCGTAGCGCGGGAGGTGGGCGCCAGCGGCGTGCACTGGAACAAGGAGTACGAGATCAACGAGGTGGAGCGCGACGAGCGCGTGCGCGAGCGGCTGGAGGCGGGCGGGTTCGGCGTGTCGGCGTACACGGACCAGGTGCTGGTCGAGCCGGGCGAGGTGCGCACGGGCGAAGGGCGGTGTTTCACGGTGTTCTCGCCGTTCAAGCGGGCGCTGTACCGCGTGCTGGAGTCGTCGCCGGTCCGGGTTGTCGAGACGCCGGGCGTGCAAAAGCCGGTGAGCGTGGAGCGGTCGGCGGTGCCGAGCGCGGTGGAGGGGTTTGTCAGCCGCGTGGACCCGGGCTTGTGGCGGGCGGGGGAGCACGAGGCGGTGAAGCGGCTGGAGTGGTTTGTCGCGAACAAGATCCGCGTGTACAAGCAGGAGCGCGATTTTCCGGCGCTGGATTCCACCAGCGCGCTGTCGCCGTATCTGGCGATCGGGGCGATCTCGCCCCGGCGGTGCGTGGTGGCGGCGCTGGAGGCGAACGGCGGGAAGTATGACGGCGGGAACGAGGGCGCGGCGCACTGGATCAGCGAGGTCGCGTGGCGCGAGTTCTACAAGCACATCCTGATCGGCTTCCCACGCGTGTGCAAGCGGCGCGCGTTCAAGCCAGAGACCGAGCAGCTCCAGTGGAATGACGACGAGGAGGCGTTCGCGGCCTGGTGCGAGGGGCGGACAGGCGTGCCGCTGGTCGACGCCGGGATGCGGAGCCTGGTGGCGACGGGGTGGCTGCACAACCGGCTGCGGATGGTGGTCGCGATGTATCTGACGAAGGACCTGTTCATCGATTGGCGCAAGGGTGAGAAGTTCTTCATGCAAAACCTCGTCGACGGTGACCTTGGCCCGAACAACGGCGGGTGGCAGTGGTCGGCGAGCACGGGGACGGACGCGGCCCCCTACTTCCGGATCTTCAACCCCATCAGCCAGAGCCGGAAGTTTGACCCGGACGGGGTGTTCATCAAGCGGTGGGTGCCGGAGTTGCGGGAGCTCTCGACGGGCGAGGACGGGGACATTCACGACCCGGCGGGGCTGCCGGTGCTGCTGCGCGGGACGATTGACTATCCCGAGCCGCTGGTGGACCGGACGAAGGTGCTCGACCGCGTGAAGCAGGCGTTTGCGGCGTTGTCACGGTGAACAGGCCGATAGCATCGGCAACTCCGCGGCGGGCCAGCGTCACCGACTTGGCCGCCGCCGCGACGTGCACGCATGCTGTCGATGATCACCATCTCCTTCCTCGCGTTTGACGCGGCGTTCCGCGCGGTGATCGCGCTGACGATCGTGTACAACCGGCGCCCGGCGCCGGTGACGCTGGCGTGGCTGCTGCTGCTGCTGTTCGTGCCGGTGATCAGCGGGCTTATGTACCTGCTGATCGGGGAGCGGCGGATGGGCGTGCGCCGGCTGCGGCGGTACGAAGACGTCAGCCGGCGCGTGGCGATTGACCTGGCGACGGACTGGAACCGTGCGGGCCTGGACGCGTCCGGCATCGAAGGGCCGTTCGCGACGATCGCGCGGTACGGCGCGGGCGTGACCGGCGTTCCGCCGCTGCGGGGGAATCGCGTGACGCTGCTGCCGGACAACGACAGCATGCTCGCGTCCATCGTGTCGGACATCCAGCGGGCGAAGCACCACGTCCATCTGCAGACGTTCATCTGGAACTGCGACCCGGGTGCGGACCGCGTGCTGGAGGCGATGATCGGCGCGGCGCAGCGCGGCGTGGAGTGCCGCGTGCTGCTGGACGGCGTGGGGTCGTGGTCGTTCATCGGGTGCCCGCAGTGGGAGCGGATGCTCGCCGCGGGCGTGAAGTGCGTGGAGGCGCTGCCGGTGAGCATCATGCGCCGGCCGTTCGCGCGGATCGACCTGCGGAACCACCGGAAGATCGCCGTAATCGACGGGCAGATCGGGTATTGCGGGAGTCAGAACCTGCACGACTCGTCGTTCCGCTCGACCAAGCGGCGAAAGACGGGGGCGTGGGTTGACGCGTCGGTGCGGCTGGAGGGGCCGGTGGTGCAGGCGCTGGGCGCGACGTTCATCAAGGACTGGCACCTCGATTCGGAGGAGGATCTGTCCGGCAAGCTGGAGGCGCTGCTGCCGCCGCCGGTGGTGCATGATGATCCGGACAGCATCGCGCAGGTGATCCCCTCAGGCCCGGGGCCGAGCCCGCAGGCGATCCATCAGGCGTTCTTGACGCTGCTGTACACGGCACGGGAAGAGCTGGTGATGACCACGCCGTACTTCGTGCCCGACGAGGCGACGCTCGCGGCGCTGATCGCGGCGGCGGCGCGGGGTGTGCGCGTGACGATCATCATGCCGAGCATCGGGGATTCGTGGCTGGTGGCGGCGGCGAGCCGGGCCCACTATCGCGAGCTGCTGGACGCGGGCGTGCACATTCACCACTACGCGCGCGGGCTGCTGCACGCCAAGACGATCACCGTCGACCGCTCGTTCGGGCTCATCGGCTCGGCGAACTTCGACGCGCGGTCGTTCTTTCTGAACTTCGAGGTCACGCTGCTGGTGTACGACGCGAACTTCACGGCGTCGCTGCGGCAGATGCAGTCGTCGTACCTCAAGCACGCGTACGAGATCCTCGCGCCGGAATGGCGCAAGCGGCCTTGGTACCGGACACTCGCCGAGAACGCCGTCGGGCTGGCCGGGCCGCTGCTGTAGCACGCTCAGTCGGCGACGATGCCGGCGGCCGGGCGGCGGCGGTGTTCGGCCCACCACGAGAGAATCTCGGCGCTGAACGTCGGGCGGCAGCCGCGGGCGCGGTTGGCGGCGCCGAACGCGAACGCGTAGCGCCAGGCCTCACGCAGCGTGCGCTGGGCTTTCCAGAAGCCCCAGGACGGGTCGTAGACGTTCGTCGGCTCGGAGAGGGTGCTGTTGAGTTCGATGATCTTGAAACCGCGGCCTTCGGCGAGGGCGGCGGGGTCGGCGTAGCGGATGTCGAAGCGCCCGAAGTGGAAGCCGGGCATGGCGTCGGCGATACGGTCGAAGGTTGCGGTGAGCGCCGGAGTGATGAGGGCGGCGCCGTCGAGGAACATCGAGCCCTGCGCGTGGTTGCCGGCGAAGCCGAGCGAGACCGATTCACCCGCGGTGGGGACACGGCGGGCGGCGTCGGCGAGACGCGCGAGGTAGACGCGGGCCTGCACGCGGTGACGCGGGTGCTGCCAGATGAGTTGGGCGATGGTGTGGGTGCCGTCGCCGATGAGGGTGGCGAAGCGTTTGTCGGTGACCGCGAAGATGCGGCCGCGTGTGTCGCCGGGCGGGCGGAGGTAGAACACGCCGATCTCGTGCGGGCCGTGGTGGCACTCCTGCGCGATCACGCGGGTGGGCTGGAGCGTGAAGTAGCTGTGCAGGTCGTGCTCGGAGGACGCGCGGCGGACGCCGTCACCGCGTTCGCCGGCGTCGGGCTTGACGATGATGGGCCACGACCACCCGCGCTGCGCGCGGATGTCGAGCAATCGGCGGACGCGCTGGTCGACGGGGCCGGGCTCGACGATCGCGGCGTCGACGGTGTGCTCGGGCGGGAGGATCTGGTGGATGTCCCACTTGGACTCGCCGACCATGCGGCGGAGCGGCACCGCCGTGTTCGCGTTGGCCCACGCCGTGATGCTGCGGGCGCGGAGCGCGTAGATCGTCCACCACGGGAAGAGCGGCGCGTACACGGCCCAGGACGGCCAGTATTCCCAGCGTGTGAGGCGGGACCATCGCGCCGCCAGCTTGTCGCGCCGGCGGGGGGTCACACGCCGGCCCCGGACGGGGACGGGGACCGCGTGATGAGATCGCGCGACTCGGGCTCGAGCTCTTCGCCGCGGTCGTCGAGGAGGGCGTGGCGGATGTGCGCGCCGCCGTCGAAGAGATCGATGACGGTGCGGCTGACGGAGCGGGCGTCGGGGCGGCTCATGAGCACGCTCAGCCAGTCGCGGTCGGGCCAGCGGTGCGTGTGGAAAAGGTGCTGGCCATGGGCCGGGTCGTCGGCGTTGACGACAAGCTGAGAGAACAGGTCGGTGCGCGGGGACTGCACGAGATGATCACCCAGGCCGGACGAGGTGAGCATGAGCGGGGCGGCGGCGAGCGGGTGGAGGTGGTGGTGCAGATCGCGGCCGTTCCAGGCGAACACGCCGGCGGCGTGCGGGTCGATCAACACGGCGCGGAAGGGCACGAACGCGGAGAGATCGAGCGCGGCGAGGAGGTTCGGGGCGTCGTCGGCGCTGCGGGCGGAGAGGAGCGCGGGGACGATCTGGCCGCGGGATCGGCGGGCCGGCGGCGCCGGCTGACCGGTCGAGACGTTGAGCAGGCAGGCGGCGAGGCCGGCGTCGCTGACGCCGATCCATGTGCCGCGAGAGCCGTCGGGCGCGGGGTCTACCGGGGCGATGGCGGAGCAGCCGCCGAGCGACCACTCCGTGAGCGGGAGTGAGCGCGGGCGGGAGCGCTGCTCGTCACGGTTGAACATGACGCGCACGCCGCCGGGGCGGCGGATGACACTCAGCGTGCACATGCGCTTTGGTGGGCGATGGTCGAGGGGGCGAGCCCGAAGGTGACGGCGGTCTCGACGCCGCGGACGCGGAGCATGCCGCGGACGGTGGCGTTGTGGTGCACCATGTGGCTGAGCGCGAAGGCGAGTTCGCGCCCGAGGCTGGAGGCGACGACGGCGGTGGAGCCGTTGCCGCGGGGCATGATCTCGACGCGGAGGGGCGTCGCGGGGTCGGCGGTGGCGAGCGCCTTCAGGCCGGCGGCCAGGCGGGCGATCTCGGCGCGGGCGGCGACGGGGTCCTGCTCGATGCGGGTCCCGCGTTCGCGGTGGTCGTAGTCGACCAGGCCGCTGTCGACGCCGGCGATGACGGCGGCGATGTGGTCGAGCGTGTGGCGGACGTGCCCGCCAACCGTGGCGCCGAAGAACTGCGCGTCGGACTTGGCGGCGTACAGGGAGGCGTCAACGGCGGCGAGGACGCCGTCGAGCTCGGTCAGCAGCGCGGCGAGCGCGTGCACGATGTCGGCGCCGGTCGCCTGGGAGAGCGTGTGAGATTGGTCAGCGGGGTAGTTCATCGTGGATTCCTGTCGGCGGGTGCGCACCGGCGACATGAACTGTACCGTCCGCACCCCACACCCGTGATGCATCCGGGCTAAAGACGGCGCACTCCTTGTGGTTGAACCGTCAGGACATTGATGCCGCCCAGCACGCTCCAGCGACCGGTCACTTCGACCGGCTCGGCGATGAGGCGGATGAGCGCGGGATCGATCGGGCCGCCGTCGGCGGATTCGATCAGGTATTCGGTGACGCCGTCCGGCCCACGGACGACCAGCGCGGCGGGGATGCCGCCCCGGACGCAGAGTGTGGCGCACTCTTTGTGGGTCTTTCCGGTGCCGGGTTTCATGGCGCCGAGGTAGCACTTGGCATCGACGATCTCGCCGCGGACGGTGATCTGGCCGCGGTCTTCGCGGGGCGGCGGGCCCTCCGACGACGGCTGACCCGGCGCGGGGGAGAGGCCGGGGGCGCCGGGGAGCAGCTCGAGCATGACGCGGGCGTTGCGGGTGAGGACGGTGCCGGTGACGGTGACCGTCTGGGCGTTCATCGCGGCGGCGCGGGCGGCGCCGTGCTTGCCTTGCTCAACCAGCAGCACCATGCGCGGCGTGCCGTCCGGCGCTTCGCGCGTCCAGAGCATCGGATAGGGCGCGGCGACGACGACGCCGGTGATCGTGCGGGTCTCGGCGTCGTTCCACACGCCGGAGCCGGCGCTGCCTTGCGAGGACGCGACGATATAGGCGACCGCCCCGACGAGCGCGAGGAGGCAGGGCGCGGCGACGCGCACGAACCGGCGGACGCGGCGCGGCACGGGGAGGTAGTTGACGTACTCATCGCCCTGGCCGCGCGGGTCCGATGAGGGGGCGTCGGCGGGCGGTTGGTCAGTGTCCACGCGTGCCTCCTTGCGCGGTGTCGGAGGCGGGCTGGACGGGCGTGCCCGGGGCGTTGGGGCGGGTGCTGACTTCGACGCGCCCGCGGACGACGCGGACGTTGTAGGTCTGCACGCGCTCGGTGAACGGGGGCGGGGCGCAGCCGTCGGCGGGGCGGTACTGCCAGCCGTGCCAGGGGCATGTCACGCAGCCGTCGATGACGGCGCCCTCGCCCAGCGGGCCGCCCTGGTGGGCGCACACGTTGGTGATGGCGGACACGCCGCCGGCGTGGCGGAAGACGGCGATGCGTTCGCCGGCGGCGCAGACGGTGCGGGCACGGTCCATCGGGATGTCGTCGACCGGGCCGGCGTCGACCCACTGCCCGGCGGCGTCGGCGACTTCTTCAACGGGCTTTTTGTCGGCGCGGCGTTCGCGGAGGCCGGCCGTCAGGTGAAGGATCGCGAGCGTGACGGCTCCGGCGCCGATGGCGCCCGTGAACAGCCAGGAACGATCGGTCTGCAGCGCGCCGAGCGCGACATGGGCCAGCAGAAGGGCGTAGGCGAGATAGACGCACATGTGCAGCGTCTTCCACCATCGCGGGCCGAGGCAACGGTTCCAGAAATCGTGGCTGGTGGCGGCGAGGAGGAAGAGGATGACCAGCGCGAGCAGGCCGGGGAGTTGGTACGGGAACGCGCCGGCGCGGAGGACTTCGAGGTTGCTGGTGAGCAGCGAGAGCAGCGGGTTGATGACGCCGAAGCCGTGGTAGTAGCCGGTGGCGACAACGGCGTGGACCGCGGAAATGCAGAAGGTGAGCACGCCCAGGTGGCGGCGGTTGAAGAGCAGGGGAAGGAAGCGGCGGTCGAGGCGGGCGAGCGGGCCGATGGCGAGGATGATGTGGAGCAGGAGCAGGGCGCACGAGCCGGTGGCGCGGAGGATGAGGACCTCGTCGCTGGCCCCGCCGTCGGCCGCCGGGCCGCCCCAGAGGAGGCGCGAGACGGCGACAAAGATCGCGAGATACGCCACGACCGCGGCGAGCGCGACGGCGTCGTAGAGGCGCTTGTGCGCGCTCCAGGAGATGGCGCGGTAGCCGACGCTCACGGGGCGGGGCTCCGGTCCGTTGTGGGCGTTGGCGCGGGGCTCGAGGCGAGAGCCCGGTGATCGTGATTGCGGGCGTGGAGGCCCAGGGCGATCAGCCCAACTGCGACGACGAGCAGCACCGCCCAGGAAACCAGATGCGTACGACGCTGAGCGCGGGTCATGGGGCGGGCTCCCGGCGCGGCTGGCCAGCGCGGGCCCACTTGACCGCGAGCACCGGCCACAACGCGACGCAGCCGGGCGCGATCAACATGCGGAACGCCAGGCCGGCGCCGACGGTCGACGGGTCGACCCGGCTCAAGCCGCGGGCGAGCAAGGCGAGCGTGAAGATGCCGCCGAGCGCGGCGTAGGCGAGCACGATGATGATGAGGACCGAAGCGATGGTCATCGACCGTCAGATGCAGTGGTAAGCGGTGAAGTTTCGCCGATTGTTCGGTTTACACGGACACGCCGACGGGGATGGCGGCGGCGCGGACATCCTTGGCGGCGTCGCTGAGGAGGAAGGCGATGACCTGAGCGACGGAGCGCGGGCTGACCCACTTGGCCGGATCTTCGCCGGGCATGGCCTTGCGATTCTCGGGGGTGTCCATCGTGTCGGGCAGGACGCAGTTGGCGCGGACGCCGAGGTCGGCGTACTCGGCGGCGATGGATTCCGTGAGGCGGAGGATGGCGGCTTTGGCGGCCGAATACCCCCCCACGCCCGCCGGGCCGCGCAGGGCGGCCTTGCTGGAAACGTTCACGATCGAGCCTGAGCCCTGGCGTTTCATGATGGGCAGCGCGGCGGCGCAGACACGGGCGGCGACGCCGAGGTTGATGTCGAACACCATCGGCCACGAGCCCGGGTCGGCGGCGTCACCGAAAGTGCCCAGGCGGAACATGCCGACGGTGTTGGCCACGCCGTCGAGCCGGCCGAACCGGGCGACAATGTCGCTGACCAGTCGCGGGGCGGAAGCGGGGTTGCTGAGGTCGACCTCGGCGAAGTGTTCGACGCGGGAGGCGGGCGGGCCGCCGAGAGACTTGCTGAGGGTGCGGAGTTTCTCGGCGGAGCGGTCCGTCAGGGCAAGGCGTGCGCCGGACTGCAAGAGAACCTCGGCGCAGGCGCTGCCGAGGTTCCCACCGGCTCCGGTGATGAGGATCACGCGATCACGTACGTCCACGAGCGGTGTCTCCGATGGTCAGCGCAGGGCCCGCAGCGCGGTCAGCACCGCCTCAGGGTCCGCACGTTGACGGTAGTCGGGGTTGGTCCAGGCGTAGACGATTTTGCCGGACCGGTCGATGACATAGGTCGCGGGCATGGGCAGGTCATTCGCACCTTCGCCAGAGCCGTTGAAGCGGGTGAGGTCCATGCGGGCGCCTTCCGGCTGGGCGTGGACGATGCCGTAGGAGCGGGCGGCGGTGTTGCCGACGTCGGACAGCACGGGGAAGGTGAGTTCACCCTTGGAGACGGTTTCCTTGCTGTTGTCGGGCGTTTGCGGGGAGATGGCGACGAAGTTCGCGCCAAGGCCGCGGATGTCGGTGAGGCGTTCCTGATACGCGCGGAGCTGGACGTTGCAGAACGGGCACCAGGCGCCGCGGTACCAGGAAACGACGACGGGGCCGTCCTTGAGCATGGACGACAGCGAGACCATCGACCCGCTGGAATCGGGGAGTTGGAAATCGGGCGCGGTGGCGCCGACCTTGAGGGCGCGCTCGGCAACGCCGCTGTCGGCGATCTGCTTCAGGCCGCCCTCGTACGCCTTGACCTTCTCGGCCGGGAGACCGGACTTGGCACGGTCCCAGATGGCGTCGAGCTTGGGCTGCAGCGGGGCGGCGGCGATGGCGGGCGCCGCGGCGGGGGTCGTCGGCTCGGCGGCGGCGACACGCTCCGGGGTCATGCGCGGCGACTCGCCGGAGATCTTCTTCCAGTTGGCATCGGCCTTGGCGGCGCTGGCGGCGTGGTCCATCTTCTGCCACTTCGAGCGGGTGTCGGCGAGGAAGCCGTTATAGAAAAGGAACAGGCGATCGTTCTTGACGATGAAGCTCTTGGGGTCGACTTCGACCTTCTCGCCGTCGAGCATCGCGTACGAGCACCACCCGCCGTGGGCCGGTTCGTAGCGGTCGGGGTTGGCCTTGAAGCGTTCGAGATGGGCGGCGGAGGCGAAGCGGTACTTCGCGCCGTTGTGGGCGTGCTCGAACTTCTTGTCGCCCTTGACGGCTTTGCCGCCGCCTTCCGGGAAATAGGCGACCGGGTCATAGCCCTGGATCGCGAGCGTGTCGTCCGCCAGATTCCAGGCGGGCGTGTCACGGACCGGAGCGTTCGCGGCGGGCGCCTGGGCCAGAGCGGTCGAACTCACCATACCAGCAACCATCATGACGTTGATCCACATCGCGCGGCGTGTGCGCATGCTTGACTCCTGATTCAGTCCCCGCCGGTGTGATGCCGGACGACGGCATCCCGTTTCAGTGAGCCGGGCTTTCATGCCGCCTCCACCGGACTTTCATGGTGCAGACCAAGCGAGAGGCAGCCGCTTGCGGTAAAACACACCATTCGCTTCCGGTGGGGCGTTCTGGCCGGCCGGACTCCCCCACTGCTTCCGACAGGCACCATGCGCAACCCGATCACTCAGCTTTCCCGGACGCCGCGGCTGCTCGTGGCGATCGATTTCGACGGCACGCTGGCGCCGATCGTGCCTAGGCCGGAGCAGGCGGTCGCCGACGGGGAGGCGATGGGCCTGCTGTTGAGGATCGCGGCCCTGCCGCAGACGGACGTGGCGGTGGTGTCCGGGCGGGCCTTGCGGGACCTGCGTGAGCGCGTCGAGCCGCCGGCGCATGTGTGGCTTGTCGGCGGGCACGGGGCGGAGATCGAAGGGCCGCGGTACGAGCGGCACCCGCCCGATCTGGAACCGGTGCTGGACGGGCTGATGACCCAGCTTCGCGGCGCCGCGCCGGAGAGTTCGGGCTTTCTCCTTGAGCGCAAGCGGGCGAGCGTCGCGGTGCATTACCGCGCCGTGGACGAAGCGCGGGCCGAGCGGGCGGTGAAGACGATCGCGCAGGAGATCGCGCCCGGCGCTGGGGCCCGGGTGCGGCACGGGAAGATGGTGATCGAGCTCCTGGTGTGGGACGCGGACAAGGGGAGCGCGGTCACGAAGCTGCGGGCATTGACCGCGGCGAGCGGCGTGATCTATGCGGGCGACGACGTCACCGACGAGGACGCGTTCCGCGTGCTGGGGCAGACCGACCTTGCCGTCAAGGTTGGCGAGCCGCCGACGGAGGCGGACGTGTGCGTGCCGGGGCTCGCGGACATTCGCGAACTGTTGGCAACGGTGCTGAGCGAGCGCCGAAAGTACCTGGCGGAGATCGCGCAGCCGCCGGTGCAGGACCACGCGGTGCTGTCGGATCAGCGGACGCTCGCGGTGGTGCGGCCGGACGGGCGGATTGTGTGGTTGTGCCTTCCGCGGGTGGATGGGCCGACGGTGTTCGCGTCGCTGCTGGACGCGGACAAGGCGGGGTATTGGACGGTGGAACCGGCGGAGCAGTTGGAGCCGCCTCGGCAGCGGTATGTCGGCAACGCGTTCACACTCGAGACGGCGTGGGCGACGGTGCGTGTGACGGACTATCTCGACGGCACGGGCGGGCGCGCGTTTCAGCGGGCGGGGCGGTCGGACCTTGTGCGCGTGGTGGAAGGGAGCGGCGTAGCCCGCACGGTGTTCGTGCCGCGGCCGGACTTCGGGCGGGCCAAGGTGAAGATGACGTCGACGGACGCGGGGCTGATCGTGGAGGGCGGCGCCGATCCGCTGGTGCTGGTGTCGCCGGGGATGCGGTGGACGATGGAAGAGGTGGACGGGGTGCCGCGGGCTGTCGGGGAGATGGACCTGAGCGCTGGGCCGGTGGTCTTGGAACTGCGCGCGGGGACGCGGTCGCTGACGCCGTCGCGCATCGGCGAGCCGGCGCGGCGGCAGCAGACGGACCGGATCTGGACGGCGTGGGCAGCGTCGCTGACTTTGCCGAGCGTGCAGCCGGACAAGGTGCTGCGGAGCGCGCTGGTGCTGCGGGCGCTGGTGCACGGGCCGACGGGCTCGATCCTGGCGGCGGCGACGTCGAGTCTGCCGGAGACGGCGGGCGGGACGCGGAACTGGGACTACCGGTTCTGCTGGCCGCGCGACGCGGCGGTCGCGGCGGCGGCGCTGGTCGAACTCGGCAACACCGGCGTGGCGATGCGCTACCTCGACTGGCTGCTGGGCGTTGTGGACCGCTGCGCCGGGCCGGAGCGTCTGCGCCCGATCTACTCCGTTACGAGCGACGAACTGGGGCCGGAGGCGGAGTTGTCGCACCTGTCGGGGTATCGCGCGAGCGGGCCGGTAAGGATCGGCAACTCCGCCGCGCAGCAGGTGCAGCTCGACGTGTTCGGACCGATCGTTGACCTGGTGTACCGCCTCGCGGAAGCGGGCGCGCCGATCTCGCCGGATCACTGGCGGCTGGTGGAGGCGATGGCGCTCGCCGTCGAGCGGTCATGGCACGAGCCGGACCACGGCATCTGGGAAGTGCGCACCGAGAAGCGGCACCACGTGCACTCGAAGGCGATGTGCTGGCTGGCGCTCGACCGGGCCGTGAAGCTGGCCGACCAGTTCGTGGGCGTGCGGCGGGAATCGTGGGAAGTGCTGCGCGATCGCGTGCGCGACGACGTGCTCGAGCGTGGGTTTGACCGTGCGCTCAACGCGTTTGTCGCGGCGTATGACCTGCACGAGCCGGACGCGGCGACGCTCTGCCTCGGGCTGTGCGGACTCATCGACCCCGCCGACCCGCGCTTCGTCGGCACCGTCGATCTCGTCGCCCGGCGCCTGCTCATCGACGGCACGGTGCTGCGATACACCTACAACGACGACATCCCGGGGCAGGAAGGCGGGTTCCACCTGTGCACCGGGTGGTTGATCCAGGCCATGCTGCGCATCGGACGAACACGCGACGCCGAAGCGCTGTTCCAGCACTTCGCCCGCGGCATCGGCCCGACGGGGCTGATGAGCGAGCAGTGGTGCCCGGTGGAACAGACGGGGCTGGGCAACCTGGCTCAGGCGTACTCCCACGCGGCGTTCATCTCGGCGGCGTGTGCACTGAGCCGCGGGAGCGCGTGAGCGGAGCGTGGGTGCGGACGCGGCGCAGGCTGCGGAAGCGCGAACGGGCCATGACACAGCCGCACGCCGCGGCGTGCGAGGACGGTGATTGACGCGTGAGCGTGCTGGCCCGAGGGTTTCGGGCCAGGCCGTGTTACTTCTTCTTGCCGGCGAAGTAGTTGCCGCCGAACTTCTTCTGGAAGCGTTCGACGCGGCCGGTGGTGTCGACGAACGTCTGCTTGCCGGTGAAGAACGGATGCGAGCCGGACCAGACTTCGACGTGCAGCTCGGGGACGGTGGCCCCGCAGGTCATGACGAGCTCGCCGTTGTGGTAGACCTTGCAGGCGTGGTAGTACTTGGGGTGGATCTTGTCTTTCATGGCAAGGTCTCTGAAAAAAGGCGGCCGGCGGTCACAAGTGCCGGGGCGACGGGGAGGAACCCTCGTCGGCCGGGCAGGGTCGAGAGTGTATGCGGGTCGGAGGGAAAAAGCCCGTCCCGAAACCGGCCGGGCGCGTGGAAGAGGGCCAGAGCGGCTTGACGGACGCCCGGCGGCGTGTACCCTTGCCCGCCGCGTGCCGATGAATGGGGCAACCCGTGCACCGACACCGGGCGATCCGTTCGGCCTCTGCACGGCGTTACAAGCGGCGGGCAGGACCGAGAAAAGTGAATCATTCCTCCTTAGCTCAATGGTAGAGCGAGCGGCTGTTAACCGCTAGGTTCTAGGTTCGAGTCCTAGAGGAGGAGTTTAAGGCCCCCGTCAAACTTGGCGGGGGCCTTGTCGTTTAAGGCCCGAGCCGAGCGTTTGGCCGCGTTGGCACGCTGCGGCCGGGGTTCGGCGCTCTCGGTTTCGATCCGAGAGCCATCCGCCTAGCGCCGAACGCCCCCTCTCCGGCACCCGGATCAGCCCAAACTCTCGCGCTCTCGCTCTCCCAGTGAACTGGGCGTCTGAGAGGAGGGGCTCAAGACCCTGGTGCGAGCCAGCGGCGTGACGGTGCTTGACTGCGTCGTCTCACTGTCCGTCACGCGGCAGTGGCACGCGGTCGCCGGTGGAGAGGATGCAGGCCGTGGGCGGGCGGGCGCTGGAATCGATGACGATCACGCCCGCGGGGCCGATGGCTTCGATCCAGCCGGCGCGGAGGTCCACGATCATCGCGGAGTTCTCGCTGATGCCGAAGCCCCAGCGGTTGCGGGTGGTGGCGAGCGCGTCGAGCAGGCGGGCGGTGCGGTTGCGCTCGAGGAAATGCTGATCGACGAGGCCGACGGGGAGCAGGCCGAGGCCGGGGCCGGTGCGGACGCCGCCGGTTGGCGTGCCCGCGGGCTCGGGGTTGTCGGGGTCGGACGGGGCCGAGCGGGGAGCGGAAGCCGCGCGGCCACCGGTGATCATGGGGTCGGTCATGATCGCGGCACCGGCGCTGGTGCCGCCGACGACGCCGCCGCGGGCGAGGAGGGAGCGCACGGCGACGAGGGCGCGGGTGTCACGGGCGGCGGGGCGGAAGACCTGGACGATGCGGGACTGGTCGCCCCCGGTGAACCAGAGGCCGGTGCAGGCGTCGATCGCCGCGGCGACCGCCGGGTCATCGGCGCCGACCACATCGTCTTTGGTCAGGGGGATGACGGCGACGGAGGCGGGACCGAAGGCGCGCCAGCGGGCGGCGGACTCCTCACCAGCCTTAAGGCCGTCGCCGCTGGCGGTGGGGATGACGCCGATGCGTGCGGCGGAGCCGCCTGCGAGGGTGACGAGGCGTTCGTAGACGGCGCGGTTGTCGTCCTTGAGGCCGCCGCCGACGATGACGAGGGAGCCGGAGGCGGGGGTGGCCGCGGCTCGGGGCGCTTGAGCGCAGCCGGTCGCGGTCGTCACGAGGCCGAGCAGGAGGACGGGAAGGGTGCGGGCGGGGGCTCGCGTGTTCACGGTGCTGGCTCGAGGGGCTCGCGCTGATCCCAGATGGCGACTTCGCGGCGGCCGGTGGAATCGGCGGCGGCGCGGAACATGCCCTCGCTGCTGAAGACCATGGCGATGCGGCCGTCGGCGCGGAGGACAATCACGCCGCCGTCGTCGGGTTTGAGCGTGTTGAAAACGAGGTCGCGGGCGGCCTGCTCGGGCGAGCGGCGGAGGTACTTGATGCGGGCTGCGATGTCGCGGGCGACGGAGTGGCGGATGAACTCCTCGCCGGTGCCGGTGCAACTGACGGCGCAGGAGGCGTTGTCGGCGAGTGTGCCGGCGCCGACGATGGGCGAGTCGCCCACGCGGCCGAAGCGCTTGCCGGTGAGGCCGCCGGTGGAGGTGGCGGCGGCGAGGTTGCCGGCGCGGTCGAGCGCGACGGCGCCGACGGTGCCGAAACGGGCGGTGGGTGGGGCAGGCGGTGCGGACGTGGTCGATACGGGCTGCGCGGCCCGCCACTCCTCGAGCATCTGGCGTCGCTTGGGCGTGTCGAACCAAGCGTTATCCACACGCTCGACGCCGACGGTATCGGCGAAGGCCTCGGCGCCGTCGCGGGCGAGCAAGACGTGGCGGGTGCGCTCCATCACGAGGCGGGCGAGAGAGACGGGGTTGCGCACGGTCGTCACGCCCGCGACGGCGCCGCACGCGAGTGTGCGGCCGTCCATGATGCACGCGTCGAGCTCGTGGCGCCCCTCGGCGGTGAACGCTGCGCCGCGCCCGGCGTTGAAGCGCGGATCATCCTCGAGCATGCGGACTACGAGTTCAACGGCGTCGATGGCCTGGCCGCCGGCGGACAGGCGTTCGCTGCCGGCGCGGAGGGCGGCCTCAAGCGAGCGGACGTGCTCGCGACGCTCCAGGTCCGAAGCGGACTTGTCAATGACGCCGGCACCGGCGTGGAGCGCAATCGCCCAGTCGGGGCGCGTGGAGGTGCTCCGGCCGGAGGCGCACCCGCCCGCGATCGTGGCGAGGATGAGGAGCGCGAGCAGAACTGGGAGTTCGCGAAACATCTCGCGAGGATACGGCGCACGCGTGAATCTCGCGCCAGAGGGAGGGGCAAGCGCAGACGGAGCAGAGGGACTCGGGCGTGGATTGTCGTCAGGCATCGGCACCGGCACGGGCGTCGAGCAGGTGCTGGTCGTGGTCGAACGCGCGGCTTCTGAGAAAGCGGCTCCGCCAGCAGGCCGTCAACGCCCCCATCCGACTGCGAAGAGAACCCAGGGCGTTCGCGCCGCCCTCTCAGCCCCCTCCGACAGTCGGATCGACCTCATCGCTGCCCCGCCGTCGGGCAGGACATCGCGCGGATGCAGTATCCAGACGCGCTGAGGTTTGCTTGAGCCCCAAGCGGCGTGCGCATCCCGCTCGCTCAACCTCATAGTTCACGACCTGTCGGGACTGAATCCCGCCCAGGCCGCGTCAATATTCGCCCGGCTCGATGCCAGCGCGGCCCTCGCCGCGGCGACTTGTGAGTGGCCATCGGCAGCGGCATCGGCGATTCTCAGCGAGCGAAGGTCGGTGGCACTGCACCGATCAGTCGACGATTGCACCGGGAGCAGCCGCATCAGAATCCGCGGCTCTAGCTTCGTAGTTGAACCCCGCGGCGAGGCGGCCGCGCGCGTGAGATATGCGAAGCATGGGTCGTGGGTACCCTGTGAACATCCATGCCCTTGCTGATCTCCGCCACCGCTCTCGGCTCTCGCCGCCCTCTGTTTGCGGACTTCTCGGTCCCGATCGAGCCCGACGACTTTGTTCCGGTGGACGGCGGCGGACATCACAACAACGACGACGGCGGGCCGACGCTTCGCGACCTTCTTGTCAAGATTGTGCGCGTGGAAGTGACGGCGTATGAAGCCCGGCGCGAGGCCCGCCGGCTTGACCGGGTGCTGTCGCGAGCTCAGATCGAGTCCCAGGCGGCCACGGGCCGCGTCAGCCCTGAGGGACGCGAGTCTCCGCCAGCTCCGGATGCGGAATCAGCCGTGGCGACCGCTCTTGCAGGCTTCGAGGACGGCTTGTATCTTGTGGCCATTGACGGGCGTGAGATAAGAAGCCTCGACGAGCGCGTCTTCCTAACGTCTGACAGCCGGGTGACGTTCATACGGCTGGTCTTTCTGGCGGGGGCGTGATCGGCCGCGTCCCCGATACACAAGCGGGGATGTACGGCGTGATCAAACGACAAGACGCACAGGCCCAAATCGAACGTTTGAAGGACTCGCAGTGGGCGCCCACTCGGATCGTCGCCCTCGGCGGCGTACCCGGCGCCGCGACGTGGCTGAGAGCCATGCAGCGCACCGATGACCTTTCGCCGGAAGCCCAGTCGCTCCGCGCCGAGGCAGCGGCGTTCAAGGTCACGAGGTTGAGCGACGCCGAGCGGGAGCGCCTGTTCGCCGGCCTGTTCCCGAAGCTCGCCGTACACATGGCCCGCGTGTGGGAAAGTCTGGCTCAGGCGACCTGCCGCCGGTCTGCCTGGGAACCCTGCGCCTTCCGGGCGCCTGGCGACGCACGGATCGTCGCGCGCGCTCGCGCCGACTGGTTCGCGGGCGTGTTCGACGAACTCGCCGGCCTGGACCCTGACCCGGAGTGGCTCGCCGCCTGGGGTGGGCACTTTCACTACTCGGGCATTCAGGACTCGGCGCTCATCCTCGCCGCGGTCATGGACGAGCCCGGTCCGGAAGGCGACCGCGTGTTCGAGATCCTGAAGGACTCGGCCTCTGGGCGGCACGAAGTGGGCGTGATGAACGACCACATCATCACGGCGATGCTCGCGACTCAGCGCGAGGACGCGTGGGTGTTCATGGAGAAGATGCTGCTGGCGGCGCAGCGGCAGGAGGGCCTCCGCCAGTCGATCCTTGAGCGGGCTCACACCGCGCAGCGCGGCGCGTTTCGTCGGCTGCTCCGCCTGATTCTGGAGGAGGACCTGGTGCGCTTCGCGGCCACCGTTCGAGCGATCGACGTGTGGTTCGGCTTCCGGTGGGACTCGATGTCCACGGGCCACGCCCGATCGATTGTTGAGCGTGCGCTGGCGCTTTTCGACGACCCCGCCGCTCGCGCCACGGCGATTCGGGGGAAGGACCCCGAGACTGTGTATCTGGCGCTGTGGTGCGATGCCACTCAGGACGCTCAGGCGGCCTCCGAGAAAGCCGCGGCGTTGCTGGGCGACAAGGACCCTGCGCGGCGCTGGGTGGGCGTGCACGCGCTAGCAACCTTCGGCCGTCCCGAGCGTCTGCCCGACGCGGTGATGGCGTTGGATGATTCCGACATTCGCGTCGCCGCGCGGGCCGTGGAGGCGCTCACGACGGAGGCGTTCCGCGAGCAGATGAACCGGCCCTGGGACCCGACGGAGAACGTCGACAACACCGTCGACTCCCCCGATGCGCACATGGTGGAAGCATCGGCGTTCGACGCCCTGCACCGCCTGATGGCCCGCCTGCCGAGCAAGGGCGAGACGTTCAAGCCGCTCGTGTTTCCGTGGTCGCGCAGCAAGCTGACGCCAGCCGACGTCGGGTACACGCTCACTCAGTACTGCCGTCCTGAGCAGGGTGAGCGCTTGATTGCGCTGCTCGACCGCCTGAACGCAACCTCGCGCGCGGCGGCAACATGGCTCATCGCCGGTCGGCGACAGATATTCATCGAGGAAGGCAAGCCACTCAAGCGGGCGCCGCTGTCGGACACGGCCCGCGGAGCCCTGATCGCGCTGCTCGGCGACCCCGCTCGCGAGGTCCGAGTCGCGGCCGGTGCGATACTCAACCCCGAAGCGCCGACGCCGGCGGAGATTGCCCGACATGAAGCGCTGATCGAACGGTCCGCCAGCGATGTCCGCTCGCGTGCGGTAACGCGCCTGATGATGCTTCCCGACGCGGGCGTGCTCGAAGTCGCGGCCCGGTTGCTATCAAGCGGCAAGGCGCGGCAGGCAGCGGGGCTGGAACTCCTGCGGGCGATGGCCGACGGCGGGCGGGCCATCGATGCGGTTCAAGCGCTCGCGCAACCCTTGCGTGACAACGCCAAGAAGCCCGCCAAGAACACCCAGACCGCCCTCGACGCCATTTTCAGCGCGCGTGGTGGTCCTTCGGTCCGGATCGAAGACGCGCTCGGCCTAGTGACCGGCTTTGCGCCGCGCCCGCTCCCGATTCTCCGGCCAGGCCCGGTCGAGTTCACATCGCCAGCCGCCATCGAGTGCCTGCGTTCGCTCGACGAATTGGTTGCCAAGAACGCCACGCTCGAGATCCGGCCGCACAAAGGCACCGTGGACGATTCGGGGGAGTTGCTCGGCGGGCTGACGTCGTTGTGGAAGTACACACCACCGGGCCCCGAGGACACAGCCTGTCCGTTCGCGTCGATCCTTGAACCGTGGCTGGCCGGTCTGGGCGTCGAACTCCGCGATGCGGACGGTCTTGAGCTGGTTCGCGCGTGGGCTGTTGCCGTGTCGGGCCACAAGAAGGCGATCTCCGCTGGGAAGCCAGGCAAGAGCGCCTTCAAACTTGAGTACGCCATGCCGGTTCGCCTTCTGCTCGACTGGGCCCTGTATCTGCACCCGCCGGCGGGCGCGTCGGAATGGATGCTCGATCAAGCCGAAGCCGCCATCGCACGCGGCGACCTGGCCCGCGGTAACGAGGGCGGCTGGCGGGACTACGACACCAGCCAAGCGGGCCTGTCCGCCCACGGGTGGTTCAGGCTCCACCAAGAGCTCTTGAGCAAGGTCCGCCGTCAGCAGGACGCAGGCACGCTTGAACGCATCGACGGTTTGTATCGAGCCGCCAGCGCCGCGGCGGCGCTCACGACGAAGCCGGCCGCAGACGATGACGAAGCGCCCCGGGCCAAGTTCGTCCTGAACATCGACGCCGTGACGACGCTCTGGGAGGCGGGCCGCGTCGGCGATGACGAACTGCTCCTCCGTCTGGCCAACAGTCGAGACCATTGGGGAAAGCAGTCCGGCGAAGACTTCCGCCGGCTCTGCGGCCTCCGCCTTCCGCACAGGCGGCGACATGAGACTCTGGCGCTGACGCCCAGGCTTGAGGCCTTGATCGAACGGCTCCGCGCCCGCGTGCTCGAGATCGAGCTCGCACGCGGCGATGCGGCCACGCCGGCGACCCCGCTCGCCAACGTCATGGACCCTTCGGGCGGCGTCGACGCCGCGGTCGGCGCGATGGCCGCGTTCGGCGATTTCAGCCTTGTTCGAGGCTTCATCTACAACGACAAGAGCAAGGCTGCGACGCTCAGCCTGATCATCCGTCACTCTCGACCCGGGCCCACGGACACGCCTCAGGCATTCGCCGATGCGGCTCGCGCCGCCGGGCTCTCGGAGCGGCGCTTGGTCGAGCTCGCGCTCTACCAGCCGCGGTGGGCCGCCCACGTCGAGCACGCACTCGGATGGGCGGGCCTGGAGGAGGCCGTGCTCTGGCTCCGCGTGCACACCAAGGAAGCGAAAGACGCGTTCCGCATCGATGAGGAAAAGGAAGCCTGGGAGGGGCGCGCGGCGGAGTTCACGCCCATTCCGCCGGAGAGCCTCGCCGACGGAGCCGTGGATCGCGCCTGGTTCCAGCGCAGCTACAAGGCGCTCGGCCCCAAGCGCTGGGAGGTGCTCTACGACGCCGCCAACTACGCCTCATCGGGCACGGGGCACAGCCGCGCCCGCCTGTTCGCGGACGCCATCCTGGGCGAGGTGACGGAGAAGGAACTCACGACGCGCGTCACCGCCAAGCGTCATCAGGATGCGGCCAGAGCCTTGGGTCTGCTCGCGCTCAAACCGGGCGACGCGGGGCGAAAGCAGGTCATGACCCGATTCAAGGTCTTGCAGGAAATGCGTCGCACGAGCCGCACGCACGGCGGCTCCATGCTCCAGGCCAGCGAAAAACGGGCCGTAGAGATTGGCATGGAGAACCTCGCGTGGACGGCGGGGTATCCGGATCCTCTTCGCCTGCAGTGGGCGATGGAGATTGAAGAGTTCGGCGACCTGGCAAAGGGCGCGGTGACGGTCAAGGTCGGCGATGTGTCGGTTGCTCTCGCCGTGGACGAACAGGGCGCCCCGTCGCTGACGGCGATGAAGAAGGGAACGGCGCTGAAGGCCGTGCCGCCGGCGGTCAAGAAGGACAAGAAAGTCGCCGCTCTTCAGCAGCGCCTGACCGATCTCCGCCGCCAGACGTCGCGCATCCGCGTCGCGCTCGAGCAGGCCATGTGCCGCGGCGACGAGTTCACGGGCGCCGAAATCCCCACGCTCTTCGGGCACCCCTTGCTGAAGTCCATGCTGTCGCGCCTCGTGCTGGTGGGCACGAGCAAAGCCGGCGGCTCGCTGATCGGCTACCCGGACAAGGGCGGCAAGACCCTGCGGCAAGACTCCGGTGTTTCCGAACCCCTCCGCGCCACCGACAGTCTTCGCATCGCCCACCCGCTTGATCTGCTCGCTACGAAGCGCTGGGACGCCTGGCAGCGCGAGTGCTTCGCCGCCGAGCGCGTGCAGCCGTTCAAGCAGGTCTTCCGCGAGGTCTACATCCCCGTCGGGCCCGAACTTCACGGCGATAACGAGACCGCTCCCACCCGTTCCACGCGCTATGCGGGCCAGCAGGTACAACCCCGTCAGGCCCTCGCCCTCTTCGGCTCACGCGGCTGGGTCGCTCGGCCGGAAGAGGGCGTCCAGCGCACGTTCCATCGCGAACGCCTCACTGTCCACGTCGCGTTCGAAGAGGGCTTCTACACCCCCGCCGAGATCGACGGCCTCACACTCGCTGGCTTGATGTTCGCCCGACCCGCTTCGTACGTGCCAGTGCCCATCACCGAAGTCCCGCCCCGCGTGTTCAGCGAGGTCATGCGCGACCTCGACCTGGTCGTGAGTGTGGCCCACCGCAGCGGCGTCGACCCGGAAGCATCGCAGAGCACCGTCGAACTCCGTGCCGCTCTGCTCCGAGAGACGTGCTCGCTCCTTTCGCTCGGGAACGTCGCCATCGAGGGACCGCGCGCGATCATCGACGGCGAACTCGGCCGCTACGCCCTTCACCTGGGCAGCGGCACCATCCACACCCTCCCGGGCGGCACGCTCTGGATCGTCCCGGTGCACAGTCAGCACCGCGGCCGGATCTTCCTCCCCTTCGCCGACGACGACCCCAAGACCGCCGAAGTCCTCAGCAAGGCCCTGCTCCTGGCTCGCGATGCGCAGATCCAGGATCCGGCGATCCTGAACCAGATACGAGCCCGGTAGGTGACTTCCTCCTGCGGCTACGAACAGCGGCCCAGTCCTGACCGAGGATGAGTTGTATCATGGAGGCTTGATGGCGGAACCTTCGATGAAGCCTCTGTTCAAGTTTCTCGCCGTTGGAGCGGCGGTTTTTGCGGTTTCACTGCTCACCGTGCTCGCTCTCGGATTGAAGGATGAGCACTCCGGCAAAAAGGTGGGTCACACGCGATCGCCCGAGGACCCCCTCTTTCAACTGAGCCACTCCGAAATCCTCTTCGGGACTACTAAAGCAACCGCCTGCAGTTCACTGCCGGCAAAGTTGGCCGCAGTGGGCTTCACGACTGCCGGCCCCAGCGAACTCAAGTCTTACGGCGAAGCATCTCAGGCAACACTTTCCTCCGTACGCACGGCGACCACGGCCATTCGCAGACGCAACGACATCGTTGAAACCTTTTTGATCATCTGCGATCGGCAGGGGCAAGCCATCCTCGTTCACTATATTTACGTGCGCGGAACCGAACACTCGATCAAACGGACTCTGAACCCGCCGTAAGCGGCTGAGACCTCGTCGAGAGGAGTGCGCCAGCGGAATTCAAGGCCACCTTTGATCTGTCCAGGGATTCGCTGATGTACGTACTAGAAGGACTGCCCCGGATGCCGCACATGCCTACCCGCAGACGAGTATTCGCGGCACCCGCCATCGCGTTATGTGTATTGTTGACGAGCTGTGCACCCAGGACGTCTTCTCTGCCGCAGGCCGACGAGATCGCCCAGATTATTTGCGTAGACCAAGCCGGCCGGGATGATGTCACCTATACCGTCACCGACGCTCACAGAATTCGCACACTGCATTCGTGGCTGGCAACAGTGCTCGCGCGCAAGCCTCCCAATGATGGGGGATGGGGCGCCGTGATGCCTATTGTCACCATATCCATACATCCGCGATCGGCTGACAGGCCAGCGCAAACTTTCCGTCTGTTCAGTGCAACTGGACGACAAGAGTTCCCTGTTTGGTTGACCAGCGCTGATATCGAAGCGATGCGTGCTCTGATCCGTCCCGACTAACACACCGCAGGTGAACCGCCGCATCGGCAAGCACGCTTTGTTCGGCACCCAACAGTTCGACCCCTCCAACCCAGACTCCAGCACCGCCGCCCTCTCCACTGTCCAGTCCGCCGTCGGCCTCGGCGGCTCCGTGATCTCGCCCGGCGCCGGTGGCCTCAACCCCACCCCCCCCACTCCCGCTCCGCTCGCCTGTCTCCGCGGATGGGCATTGGCCAGCCGCGGAGCGGGCTTGCCTTATCCGGCCGGCGGTTCGGCCACGGCCCCGCCATGCGGGACGGCGTAGTCCATCGCGACACAGATCGGCAGCGGCGGGAACCGCATCCGCACCCGGAACAGTGAGAACTCACTCGCCGGGAACGGCACGCTTGACAGCACCCGCCGGATGATGTCCGCGTGACCCGGCACCTCGGCGATCGGCGCGATGCGGTCGGCCCGCCCGAGCAGTTCCAGGCGCTCGGTGTGCGGGATCTCGTCGCGATGGTCGGCCCGGGCCGCCGAGTATTCGCTGTTCACCGTCGTGTGCGTCCGCAGGTCTGGCGTCTGCCCGTCCCAGGCCTCGCGGTGCAGCAGCAGGTCGAAGCAGGCCAACTCGGCGGGCGTGCGGATGGTCATCAGCGCGCCGCGCCGGCGCGTGTCCAGCGGCATGTTGCGGATGTGCTCGCTGCTGACGATGTCCACCGCCGCGGCTTGCCCCGCGGGCCCCGCAGACAGTTCGTCCTCGAACGTCCCCCCGTCGTCAATCACGCAGCGTCGCACCTCGGGCAGCCCGGGCGAGCAGAACTCGCGGAGCAGGGGCACCTCGCCCGGTCGCACGGCGGGATCCAGCGGCAATCGCTCATACCCCGCCGTCACGCGCATCGTCCGCTGCAGAATCAGCCCGCTGTGCGCGAACACCAGCGCCTTGTTCGCCCGCGTACGCCACAGGCCGAAGAATCCGCGCGTGATGATCACCTCGGGCATGTAGCCCGGCGCGCCGGGAAACACCACGTCCATCCGGTACAACGTCCGCGCCTGCGCCCCGAGAAAATGACTGTTGGCCCGGAACGCGGCCCGGCGCAGCGACAACTCCAGACGCCGCGCCCCGTCGCTGGTCAGGTTCCCCAGCACGATCTCGACGGAGGCCCGGTCGCCGCCGTGAATCCGCGTGAACTCCTCGAACCGCTCGAACGCCTTGCGGACCGCTGCGACGAGTTCCGCGCGGGCCCCGGCCTTCTCGGCCGCCGCCAGGAAACTCTGCACGCCCGCCTTGCCCGGCACGTGCTTGGGCGAGGGCAACTCCTCCCGGCTCTGGCACACGCGCCAGATCTTCCATCCCAAGTTGCGATCAATGCCGAGCGCGTCGGCGAGTTGTGACGCTCGGGTGGGACGGGCCGACAGGCTTGAGACCAACTCCGAGAGCGAATCGCGCAGCGCCCCCAGGACGTCCGGCGCGTCGACTTCCAGCGAGGGCGCTTTCGAGCGCGGGGGCATGAGGTGAATGGTCGCCGCGTCCGGTCTCACGTCCAGAGTCTACCACACGCTCTAGAATGTTCAAACATTTTTCTTGACAGATGTTCCGCTATGGACGATGATCTCGGCGTTCCCCCGTTTCCCGCTCCCGAGCGCTCACCACCGGCACTCGGAGATCACGATCCGTCGGCGATGGACCGGAAGGCTCATCGCCGGCGTTCTTGGGCGGTGCGGCCAGACGGCCGACCGCCGCCAAGCAAAGTTCCGTCCACTGGAGCTCACGATGCGCGGACGCGGCTTCACCCTTATCGAGCTGCTCGTCGTCATCGCGATCATCGCGCTGTTGATCGGCATCCTGCTGCCGTCGCTCGCTTCTGCCCGCGAGAACGCGCGGCTGCTGGTGTGCCAGTCCAACTTGCGCCAGCTCGCCATCGCCGCCGTCGCGTACGCCAACGACTCCAAGGAACGCGTCTGGAGCGTGAACACCTGGCTCCGCCTGCCGGACCACACGGGCACGACCCCCGGGCACATGTACAACTACCTTGACAAAGGCGAGCAGGTGCTGGCCTGTCCGAGCAATCGGCGCAGCGCTCAAGGCGTCAACGCCGTGCTGGGCCCGGGCAACGCCGCGACCAACACCTTCGGCACGCGCTCGCAGCTCGACACCGACTACACGATGGTGGGCAACGTCGGCGGCGTAAGCCTGTCGACGAGCACGCTCGCCGCCTTCGACACGCGCCCGACGCAGCCTTCGCAGGCGGTGTACACAACCTTCGCGAGCTCGCCGTGGATGAACGTCCAGCATTCGCTCCCGCTGTTTGTTGAAGAGAGCACCCTCAGCCGAAACGCCGAGTTCCGCGACGGGCGGTGGCTGCTCAACGACCGCCTGACCTCGCGGCACGCCGGCCGGGCCACCATCGCGTACCTCGACTCCGTGGTGAAGAACTACGCCCAGACGGGCCCGCGCCCGCGCACCGAGTGGCAGAACATGTTCACCGGCTCGGTCTACTGGACGGGCAAAACCGCGGCGCAGAGCGGGTGGATCCAGGACCCCGTCGTCGGCGAGCCCAAGCCGTTCGGCTGGGTGAACAACCCGCAGCCGTGAAACCGACTCCTGAAGGCACGCTTCTTCTCGTCAGGTCGACATCAACTATGCGCCCCGCGCCGCTCTCACGCCCCCGCGTACTTTCGTGCACCCTGACTCATGCGATGTTGTCGGTGATTGTCGCGCTCGCACTCCCGGCGCTTGGGCTTGCACAGCCTTCTCCGGCCAGTCCCGAGCCCACCGCCGCGCCCGCACTGAATGCTGACACGATCCGACGTCTCGCGGGGGATCTGCTCCCGGAAGACGTCCCGCTCGGCATCAGCCGCGAGCATCTCGCACGCATCCGCAAAGACACTCACATCCTGGCATGGGTCGCCAACGCGTTCGCGGACGCGGGCGAGCTTCCACGCCGCACGGCGGTCCCCGCACGCGAACTCACCAACGCCGGCGCATCTCTCGCACGCTCCGCCGAGATCCTGCTCGGCCTCGCGGACCTCAGTTCCGCGCGGACATTCTCGCCCGCGAAGGATGGCTGGGGCGTTGACTGGCTCGCCGACACCGCGACCCCGGCCGAGGTGCTCCGCGCCGTCGACACAGACGCGGCCCAACGGTTTCAGCCGCGCTTCGAAGCACTTCCGCCGGACGTGCAGCGGTTCATCGCCCGCGTCGTCGTCGCGGCGGTCGAAGCCGAAACATGGGCAATTCCCGAGTCCGATCGGGCCCACCTGGCGGCCCTGGCCGCGCTGCCTTTCGAGGCCGACCATCGCGACCGCTGGTACGCACTGGCCACGGCCCCGTGGAGCGACACGCACCAAAACCGCCTGAGCACCCGGTCCACCGCGTCGTTCCGCATGCTCGCGCAGTTCGACCGTGCGTACGTCGGCTATGCCGCGATGACGACGCTGCACCGGCTCGAGTTCGCGCTCGAACAGGCCAAGGACGCGCTCGCCGCCGCGTCAACGTCCGCGCTCATCGTCGACGGGCCGCCCATCGACATCTCCACCCGCTTCGGCCTGCTCCGCATCGCTGGCCCGAACGCCGACACACACGACACCCCCGCGTGGCTCTGCATCGACCTCGGCGGCGACGACACCTACACAGCCCGCTTCGGCGCCAGCCTGTCGCCCGGTTCCTCCGGCATCCTCATCGACATCGCGGGCAACGATCGCTACACGTCCGACCTGCCCGGCAACTTCGCCTGCGGGCTGTTCGGCCTGGGCATCCTCATCGACCTTGCCGGCAACGACACCTACGCGGCGGGCGACTCCTCGCTCGCCTGCGCCTGGTTCGGCGTCGGCCTGCTCGCCGACTTCGCGGGCAACGACACCTACGCCGGCAAGCGCTGGACACAGGGCTTCGCCGTCGCCGGGGCCGCACTGCTCATCGACCACGCGGGCGACGATTCCTACACCGCCAATTACCAGAGCCAGGGTGCCGCGTCGACGCTCGGCGCCGCCGCCCTCGTCGATCGCGACGGGCACGACGCGTACACCGCGCGCGACGACGGCAACGTTTCCGCGATGTACCTCAATCAGTCCGTCGCGATGAGTCAGGGCTGCGGCTTCGGCCGACGGGCCGACACCACCGACGGGCACTCGCTCGCTGGCGGCATCGGCATCCTCGCCGACGCCCGGGGCGACGATCACTACCACGCGCAGGTCTGGGCGCAGGGCTGCGGCTTCTGGTGGGCCGTCGGCGCGCTCCATGACTTTGCCGGCAACGACAAATACCGCAACGGTAAGTACTCCGCCGGCGCCGCCGCCCACTTCGCCATTGGCGTCCACATCGATCATCTCGGCGACGACACGCACAACAGCGGCGAAGTCGACAACCCCACCGCCGTTAACCAGTATCAGGGCCACGCTCGCGACGCCGCCATCGGCCTGTTCGCCGATCTCGCCGGCAACGACCGCTACATGCTCCGCAACCACTGCGGCGGGTCCGCCGACCTCTCATCCCTCGCCATCTTCTACGAGCACGACGGCGACGATCACTACGAGTATCGACCCAGCGATCTGCCCGCCGAACCCGGCTGGGCCGACACGCCGCCACTCGGCACTACCACCGCGACCAAGAACACACTCATCACGCCCGACCGCCCCCGCACGACCGGGATCTTCATCGACGCGGGCGGCAACGATCGCTACATCGGCCTGCCCACCGACCGCGCGAACAATGCGTGCTGGCACGCCCGCCGCTCCGCCGACGCGCTCGGCATCGGCGTTGACTTGGCCGCCCCGCCCGACACGCGCTCGACCGCGCAGGGCACGCAGACTAACTAACCCGGCTGAAGCACGCCCGAGGCCCTGACGGACTCCGCACCCGGAGCCTGGTCAGGGCTTCTGATTTTTTGCTGAATGTGTAACCGCGCCCGTGGCTCGTGCGCTGTGGTCGTGGCGGCGGTGATCGGGCGTGTTGCTCGGGCCGGCCGCCGAATGAACCACTTGCACGGAGAACGACCATGGAACGCAGCAACAACAACAGCAGCAACAGCCGTCACGAAACCTCTCGCACTTCGAACAACCAGTCGGGTTTGGGTCGCGTGAACAACTCCGGCCGAACTGGCCGCGTCGGCCGCACGCTGGCGATCGCGGCCGCCGCGGGGCTTGGGGTGATCGCGGCG